>NZ_JAMPKA010000048.1:0-27330 GCF_039961855.1 Trichocoleus sp. Lan
AGCTCCGTATACGGCATACCAACTCCCCAGTGTCTTGATGCTGATCTACTCCCTTATTGTGCAATCTCGATTATGAACTGGCACACTACTTGACCATTCATGCAGGAGGTCTAATCTATTGTTGTCTCCGCCGAACCATTATCGCTATTCGGGTGTGAAGTTGTCAGAATTGTGGTTTTTAAACTTTCCGTTGCATCGTCATTTCCCACATCAAAACTGACGGTATAAACAGATGCATCAGGCGCGTATACTTCAATTTTGTAATTCCCATCAGAAGGCAGCAATGCTTGCCACTGTGCGCCATCGGTAATCGTCCCGACCGTTTGCCCTTCCGGATCGATTACGGTGATATTGACGTTGCCTTCTACCGCTGCCACTGTCAATAGCTGCCCCTCAGTGGCGGAAAGAGAGAAAGAGTGGCACTGATTAGGTTCTAAGTTGCCACCCATCGTTGTTTGTGTAGAACCTGAGTGGAAGTTGACTTCCTGAGTGAATAGCGTATCTGCTGGGATTGACTCCTCTGGGGGGCAGTTATCTATCGGTGCTGAAAGCGTCTCTTGGGGAGTTTTAGGTTGCTCTTGTTTTCTTCTTTTTGGAGCCAGCCGACAGACGATCGTGGAGCCGCCGCTACCTAGCAAACCCAGCGCTGGTGCTGCGACAGGTACCCAACCTGCCTGCATAAAGAAATAGAAGCCGGTAACGAACAAAATGCCCAGCGTTGCAGTTCCAACCACAATCAATCGCAGGGGATGACGGATTCGCCAAACTAAAATGCCGCCAACGGCTGCCCATCCCACAATCCATAGCACCTCAACCCATTCCGACCAAGACCAAAACAAAGGTCGCTTGTCTAGAACAACGCTGAGGATTTGGCTGACGGTCTGTGCTTGCACCCTTACCCCAAACATCTTACGACTGCCCCCGTAGGGAGTATAAAAAACGTTATCAACTGTGGGTGAGGTGACACCGATCAGAACAATGCGATCTTTCACCCAATCGGGGTTAATCTGACCTTTCAAAACTTCAGTGAGCGTTACCTGCTGGGCGATATTATGAGCGGAGCGATAATCGAGCAGGATCTGGTAGCCGCCTGAATCTGCCTGCTGGTATCCTCCAAAATTGGCTTCTAGGGGTTTGAAGACAATTGAATTGAGCTGGAGATAATTTTTTGGGTGCGGTTGTGCCTCGATTCCCAGTTGTTCCAGGTAGCGCAGTGCCAGACGCGCACCGAGGGAGTAGGGGGTCTTACAGGCACCGACATCGGAAGTCGCAAACAAGAGACTGCGGCGAACGGCGTTATCGGGATCGATCACCAAATCGTCAAAGCTAAGGCGGTCTTCCGGGACAATTTTTGGCGGTGCAACTCCAGGATTATCGATATCGCTGATTTTGCAGACGGTAATGATGCGATCGCTCTTTTGTAATTGCTTAGATAATTCTGCATGACCAGGTTCCATCGGGATGTCGCGATAGATATCCAAACCGATGACTCGTGGTTGATGCCGTTCTAGTTGCGCTAACAGCTGATGCAGAGTCCGGTCGGATAGCGGATATCTGTTTTGAGCTTTAATATCTGCTTCGGTGATTTCGACGACTAAAAGGCGAGGATCTGGCCCTTCCATTGGGGATGAACGATCTAAGTCTCCCAATACCCGTGTCGCAAACCGTAACCGCACCATCTGATCGAAGGTTGCCAGTTCCAAGGACTGCAAACCTCCCAATTGTCGTACACCCAGCAGCAAGCCGGTAGCAAGGATACTGGCGATCGCTAAACGGATCGGCGATGCCTTTTTCTCAAGGACACCCGCGCGATCGCTAATTTTTTCCCCGCTTTTGTCAGCAATATTTTCTGGAACAAATTTTTCTGCAACGGGCGTATTTTCAGATAACGATACCTCTGTCAATGAAGCGATCGCTTGGCCGACTTCTGTAGCGGACTGGTAGCGATCGCGGAAGTGGTATCGTACCATCTTGTCTAAAATTGCTGCTAGGCGATCGCTGACCTTTACTTTATCCCGCCAAATAATCTCAGAGGTTTCAGGATCTTCTGGTAGCTGGTTCGGTCTTAACCCAGTCAGCAGTTGGATGGCAGTGATCCCCAAGGCATAGATATCGCTGCTGTATTTTGGCTTACCCGCTAGTTGTTCGCTCGGCACATAACCTTGAGTGCCAATTCCGACTGTAATGCTGGTCTGATCGGTTCCACTCGTCAACTGGGTGCGGATTTCCTTGACCGCGCCAAAGTCAATTAAAACTAATTTGCCGTCCTGTCGCCGCCGGATCAAATTGCTCGGCTTGATGTCGCGGTGGATGACTTGATAAGCATGAACAAACTCCAGGATGCCCAGTACATCCTGCAAGAACTGAATAATTTCAGATTCGCTCAGTCGCGTACCTTGGTGCAATTCATCGCTCAGCGGCGAACCTTCAATGAACTCCTGCACCAGGTAAAATTGTTGGTCTTGTTCAAAGTAAGCTAGCAGATGAGGGATTTGTTGGTGGTGGCCCAGTTTTTCAAGCGTTTTTGCCTCGGTTTTGAACATCCGTCGAGCCACCTGCAAAAAAGCAGGATCTTGACGAGCAGGTTTGAGGTGCTTTACAACACACTTAGGGTTTCTCGGTCGCTGCGTATCCTCGGCAATGTAAGTTTGACTAAATCCTCCAGCTCCTAGGACTTTGACAACTTTATAGCGCCCTCCCAGTTGTGTTCCCAGCATGGTCGCTCAGTATGCATCAATCCTGATTTTGGCATACAACTCAGTTTTGCTGAGCTTGGTTATTTATCTGTTGTCAGTTGTCGCTCGTTAATGATTTTTCTCATCCCCGTGACAAGTCGTTCTTAATTGCTTGTCAACAAGATTTCCGATAGCCGTATGGTAGTAAGAAGCGATGCTTGTTACCAACTTTTCCAAATGCAGATGATTCAAGGTACAACCAAACTTTTAGGGGTGATTGGTCATCCCATCGGGCATTCCCTATCGCCGGTGATGCACAATGCGGCGATCGCTCATTTAGGATTAGATTGCGTTTATGTACCTTTGTCGGTCGCGCCGGAAGATTTAGAGAAAGCGATCGCCGGTTTTGCAGCAATGGATAATTTTGTGGGCTTTAGCGTTACCATTCCCCACAAACAGGCAATTATCCCCCTGCTATCAGAAGTATCCGACATTGCCCAAGGGATAGGAGCCGTCAACACCGTTACGAAGACGGATAAGGGATGGGTTGGCACGAATACGGATGTTGAAGGCTTCCTCGCCCCTCTGGAAGCTGACCAGGGCGATTGGAGCCAAAGTGTAGCGGTCATTTTAGGCAATGGTGGTGCGACGCGGGCGGTGGTTGCCGGTTGTAAAAAACTAGGTTGTGCCCAAATCCATGTTGTTGGGCGAAACCGAGAGAATTTAACCGCTTTTCAAAATAGCTGGCGCAATTCATCCTTACCAGTAGAAATTAGAATTCATTCTTGGGAAGAACTCCCGAATCTGATTTCTCAAGCATCTTTGTTAGTCAATACAACACCTGTTGGGATGTACCCAAAGGTTGACGAGTCTCCCTTAGATGCAGAAGCGATCGCCAATTTGCCAGAAGGCGCGATCGCTTACGATCTGATTTACAAGCCCAACCCTACCCGATTCTTGGAACAAGCACAAAGACAAGGCGCAATTATCGTTGATGGACTGGAAATGCTCGTCCAACAAGGAGCCGCCGCCCTGAAAATCTGGTTAAACCGCGAGCCGCCAGTGGACGTGATGCGCCAATCTCTACAAAAACCATTAAAGATCAAAAATTAAACCCAGCGTGCAATTTTTGGGCTTTCTTCCCTAATGGAGCGGGGACTGGAGGATCTTGTCAGAATTTCCTTGACATTTCGATTTTCTACCCTCCTGAAAAAAAGGAGCTAAGAAAAAATTGCACATTAGTGTAACTTGAGAAAAGATGCAATTCTGAGCAAATTTACGGATATTCAAATCAAGTTATTGTGTCAGCAGACTTTTTTATGCGAATTTTTACTGACTTATATATTACAATTTATTAAAATCTCTTTTCTAGGTAAAAAGGTAATCTCTTGGGAGTCTTACTGAAGAAAATTGATTTGCTCTTTTACATCAATCTTGTAACATTTGCAGTAGCTTAGATATCATTTCACTCAATCTTTACAGGTTGACCTGTAAATCTACTTACTAATTTAAAGATTAAGTAAAGATACTGCCGTACGGATGTGGTATTAAGTACTTGTTGCGTAGTATAGAGCAGCCCTAAAACCGTAAGTTTGCGTACCTGACAGGAGCCGCTAATTTTTACGGATATTTTTACGGATCTCAAGATTAGAGGGTCAGATTTCTCTGAAGTCTGGACAGGCTGAATTTGAGAACATCGCTCAGGCTCTAAGTTTAGCTGCAAGTATTTGATTTTATTGACTTTAAAGAGGAATAAAGATATATGGTGGAAAGCCGCAAAGATATTAAAAACAATCCCACGCTTCCTGGATTGCCACCCCTGTTGCGGGTTCCATCAGAATCATTGCAAATCTCTGAATTAGCTCTTCCCACAACTTTAACAGGCTCTAAGACATCTCAGACACTAGGGGACGAGCGCGGGTACGCGCAGACGCGCCCACTCCGTTTTTCTTTAGTGGTTCCTACCTATAACGAAGGGGACAACATCCGGGAGATTGTCCGATTACTGACTCAGCTGTTGGATGGAGCTATCCCGAATGACTATGAACTGATTGTGGTCGATGATAATAGCCCCGACGGAACTTGGGAAATCGCTCAGGTTCTGATGTTGGAGTATCCGCATCTGCGAGTGATGCGGCGGGTTGAAGAACGGGGACTTTCGACAGCGGTAATTCGCGGCTGGCAGGCAGCACGGGGAGAGATATTAGGTGTAATTGATGCCGATCTCCAGCATCCACCAGAGTTGTTATTGCAGCTGTTAGCGAAAATGGATCGGGGCGCAGATTTGGCGGCGGCTAGTCGCCATGTGGAAGGTGGCGGCGTCAGCGACTGGAGTATTATACGTAGATTTTTATCTCGCGGTGCCCAGATGCTGGGGTTAATACTGCTGCCTGGAGTAGTGGGTCGTGTCTCCGATCCGATGAGTGGTTACTTTTTGGTACGCCGCGAGTGCTTGGTGGGCAAAACACTGAGTCCGGTGGGTTACAAAATTTTAATTGAGGTGCTGGGTCGGGGCGATATCCGTTGGATTGCTGAAGCAGGCTACGTGTTTCAAGAACGCCAAGCGGGGGAAAGTAAGGTCAGTGCGAAGCAATATGTAGATTATCTGCGGCATCTACTGAGGTTACGCCTTTCCCGCTGGCCCATTGGTCGATTTCTCCGATTTGGTGCAGTCGGTTTCAGCGGCGTATTTGTAGATATGGCAGTGTTTTATTTGCTGCGTACCCAAGTGGGATTGGGACTGACGACCAGTGCAGCTTTGGCTTCGGAGCTGGCAATTATCAATAATTTCTTGTGGAATGACAGCTGGACTTTTGCTGACATTTCCAGTCGCCAACAGGGATGGAACAAGCGGTTCAAGCGGCTGTTGAAATTTAATCTGGTCTGTCTGAGTGGGCTGGTATTAAACCTTTTGATCCTGAATTTGCTGTTCAATGTCCTGGGTGTGAATCAATACGTTGCGAAGCTAATTGCGATCGCTGCGGTGACTTTGTGGAATTTCTGGATCAATCTAAAACTCAGCTGGCGGGTGACGGAAACTAAGTAATCTGAGTCTTTAATCATTAGTCCTGAGTTATTCGTCGTGAGTCTATCAATGGCTCTTGACCCATAACTCTTAACCCAAAGAAAAAAGGCGATCGCCCTTAACGCGATCGCCTTTTTTCTATTTCTCCCCTACTAAACTTTCCCTGACTGTAGGAAAAGCCTCTAGCATCCAGTCAAACAAGTACACTCATAACCGAGAGTTGTAGGGTTACTTCTCGTTCTGGATAACACTCAAACTCCGATGAGAATTAATCAATAATTTGTGGACTGGGAGTTTGAGCATTGACATCTGCCTGAGACAAGTTAGGAATCGTCCAATTTGTTTCACCCGTTTTGAACACATGAGCAGGAGTCAGATTCAATTCAATTGCACCCGTTGCACGATTTGTTCTCACAATTGATTGAGTTCCGTCCACAAACTTGACTGCAACGGGTTCAGTCAACGCTTGTGCTTGAGCATTGGGACCGAGAACCACTTGAGTTCCCGCAGGTAGATAATATCCATCGCAATCCCAATCATCATCCGTTTCCTCACCCGCAGCCAGGTAATAGAGTTGTGTCGGAGACTTCTTCGGTTTGTTGGCATAGACAGCCACTGTGCCAGGGGTTTCGTTATGGCACTGTGCCCGCTTTCGAGCCGTTTCCATCACGTACTTCTGCTGTTGCAACTGGCTGAGCGTTTGCTGATAGATTTCGGGCGTGTAACCCGCTTGATCTGGATTATCCTTGGCTTGTAGTAATTGATTGATGGCTTGCGTTACTTCCGCGTAATCCGTTCCTTTCGTGAAGTCTTTACCTGCCCATGAGGGAGGAGCAATCATGAGGTTGACCAGAAGCACGAGCGCGACGAGAGCAATTTTGATAAATTTCATGGAATTCTCCTTACTTTGAGATAACTGAACATTCCAACTAAAAATGTGATTCAAAAGTTGGAAACTATCTTAAGTCAGGTGTGCAAGAAAGAAATATCAGTTTAAAACCACACACCGTTTGTCTACTTCAGAACTTTCAAAACTGGTGCTTGGGCTTGTAGCGTTTGATTAATTGTGGTTCCTAGTTTTAACAGGTAAAGACCACTAATTACGAGCGTCAGTACTGCCAATCCTGGATTTTCTAAAGTGCCGCTATCAAATAGAATTAACATCCCTAAGCTAATCAGAACAAAAGGGACTAGATGGTTGCCGTAACGAGTCAAATTATCTGCGATCGCCGGAATTTGGGTTAACTTGTAAGCGGCAAGACACCACACACCCACCAGCGAGAAAAACACTCCCAGAATGGTGGCTAGATTTTCCCAGGTGCAGCTTGCAAACAGCGGCATATAGATTCCAATGTTATCGCCGCCATTCGCAAAAGTTACCGCTGCTACGCTATACGCCTGGGGTGAGATGAAACTGCTAAACCAGGCTGGTTGAGCTGGCGTTTCGTCTGAGTCAGCATCATCTTCTGTATTAGAATTCACTAAGCGGCTGATGCCGATCGCAATCGGAACCAATCCTAACATTCCAATACAGGGACGCGGCAACAACAAACTGCCAAAGAAACTGGGAAGGCTGGCGAGAACGAGGGCGGCAAAGCCAAGATACTGTCCGGCAATGATGTGGCGTTTGCGAAAGAGGGTATTAACCTGGGAAAAGAACAGCATCAGAATCAAAATGTCATCCAGGTTAGTTGCTGTGAAGGCGGTAAAGCCGGTTGAAATTGCCGCGAAAAGTCCGTTCATGTTCAGTTCATGCTCCAAATTCTATTGTGTCTATCCGAACTTTTGGGCGACGCTGTAGCAATCCTGTTGGAATTGTGAGAGATGCTTTGAAGAGAATACGTCTCACAACGAAGCTCAAAACCTACGGATGACGAAAGGATTAATAAATAAGCCACGAGAATCGTAAAGGCATCATTTTTAGCATTTCTAGCTAGTCGTTGACCGTTAGTTCGAGCTAAATTATTGAAAATGTTTAGGAAGCCTGTTTTCTGGAGTGGCTATTGAGAACAGCCACCGTTGCAATCTTGTTGGAGTGATGCTCCAACTCATTCAAGTCTTGAGCCGGTACGAACACAACCTTGACTTCGCTCGCTGCTTGGTGTTGTTGCTTGATTAATACAGTTAGCTCGTCTAGTTTCTTGGCATAGTCAGCATCCAGCTTTTCGTGGATCAGTTCGAGGTTTTGAGCGGCTTGTAACGTGATCTGGTAGTTGTGATTCGCACTTTCCCGATCTTCTTCTGATTGGCGGTTCTGGCTCATCAAGACGACGGGAGCGGTATAAGCAGAGGCAAAGGAGAACACCAGGTTCAACATCATGAAGGGAGACTCATCCCAGTGAGGCAGTCCCGGTATCAGGTTGCAACCTACCCATCCAGCAAGAACGGTTGATTGTCCAATCAGAAACGCCCAAGAACCTACTTTAGTTGCCATTTTGTCTGCCACCTTTTGCCCAAACGTTAAGGGCTTCTTCATAGGTGGTTGAATCTTTGAAAATTGTGGTTGTTTCAGAACGACAGGGGCTTGTTGCGATTCGTTGATACCGGGTTGACTGGATTGAGTGGAGTTCATGCTGTTACCTCTTGCAACTTCAAATTCGTTTAATGCTTTGATGAGTGCGCTTAGGGGTTTTTTGTATTTGTGCTGCACTTGCTATAGTTTCACTGTATGGCGCTTAAAGTATAAGAGCAAATACTCTTTCTTGTTGAATTAATAAATTGAAGTGATTGACTTAGGCTAAGCGTTATGAATTCGACTTTTCCAACCCTGGTTGTTACCCAGAACAGCGTTGGTGCAAATTGCGGGTAATTTCAGTAATGCCAGTTGCTCAATCAATTGAGTTTATCGATTCAACAAAAAAGAGTGTTTGCTTTTATAAATTGTGATTACGTAGGATGAATTTATGCTTCTGCAATAGATTCTTGCCAAACCGGATCGCCAGTCTGGATAGCCAGTCTGGACAAAAGACACAAGAACATTGAGAAAGCCTTTCTGGTTGTCACAAGAGAAAAACATGAAGAATCTTTTCAAAATTGCGCTCGCCCTAGTGATATTTGTGGTGAACCTAGCGATCGCCCAACCCTCTCTGGCAGATCGACCCAAAGTATCCAAAAATCCTGACTATATTCAGGTGACAAAAACGCTGAACGGTTTATCAGCACTCCAGGAAAGCCAGGATATCCCTCCAGAAGTGCAACAGCGAATTGACGAGTTGACCTTGCAAAAAGCCGCAATCGAGTCGGGTGTCACCTGGGGACAATGCAGGAACGAAACCGGGAACACCATCGGCATCTTTGGTCCCGCCTCTGAGGAATCGAAGACTGGCGATAACAATCTCTACTTTCTAGCAGACGGTGAGACAACTCCTGAAGGCTGGGATTGCCAGGGAATTTATTTACCGAGTGGTATTAACGTTGCAGGCATTGAGTCAACACCTGCCACTTATACAATTCTGGATGGTACCCGTTTAATCGCCCGCCGAAATCCTGATACCTCTGCGCTTGAGTTTAACGTTCCACCACTCAAGTCTTCCCAAGAGAATAAGCTGGCAGTTCCTAACGTATCGCAGGAATTTATTGAATCTCGCATTCCTAGTACGTTCACAGCCGTAGAAATTGACGATTAATGGGATGCGTACAAGTGGGTTGACGCAATGATTTAACAAATTGGCTTGCAAGCTCATTGAGTCAACTCACCGTACAAAAGAATGGAAAGTTATTGTTACTCACTCATTAGCATTTTGGATTATGGATTCTTTAATTGGGTCAGTAGATTCGCAGATTGTATTAGTAGTTGCAGCGATCGCCGTGTCCTTCTTGCTGGTTACGCTGCTGATTAGAATCTTAAAAGCTGGTTTCGGGTTGATTTTGACGATTTTGGTGCTGGTGGTGGGATTGCAGTACGTTTTTGGCATTACCCCCGGACAGTTGTGGGGTGAGATCGGGAATTTGCCCCAAGATGCGATCCAACTGGTGAAAAACCTCGATTGGAATTCTCTGATATCAAGCTTTAATAGCTGAAGGCAGCATTCAATCACTTCTAATTATTCATCTGACAAGAAAGTTTATTTGTTTTTATGAGGCAATCCTCATAAAGTGAAATTAACTTATTCGCCGTAAATCCCCCACGAAGTTGGAAGCGCCACCATACCGCTTGCGGTTGGTGGTGGGTAGTTCACGCATTAAAGGCTCGTGATATTGACGAAGATACCTATGAACCGTCCGATCGCTGGGTAATGCTCTTCAGTTTGGCTGTCTTACTCTTGGGTACAGGTATCATCTACTACGTTTTTACGGCTCCTGTGCAACTGATAGCCGGTGCTATGTTTGAAGTAATGTCTTGCTACGGCAATGATTCGCCAAGCGGATAGGAGAGGATGTCCTTTTCGAGTGTCTCTTCAGATTACTAAGCTGTTGTGCATTTAGACTGCGATCAAAGAGCGTCCGGGACGCAGTCCCCTGAGAGCGAGAAAGCGTCGCCAATCGAGTTTATCCGCTCATGCAGCAACCTGATTGTGTACTACGTCAACAGATTAGCAACGTTTGTTCAATGGGATCTTACACGGCTTAAGGCGAGTGCCATTTAAGCTAGGGATGATAGTTAGCGATTGCGCTTAACTAAGTATCATTCACCATTGACTAATGACTAATAACTGGCTGCTACTTTTAGTGTGGATAGGAGTTGGGACTGGCTTGCGCTTGCTGAATTTGGCTGGCAAGTCGCCTTGGACGGATGAATTTTCGACGCTGGTTTTCAGCCTGGGCAATAGTTTTCGCGGTGTTCCCCTAGACCAAGCGATCGCACTCGATACTCTTCTGCAACCTTTGCAAGCAAACCCAGCAGCCGGAATCAACGATGTCATTCATCACTTAGTCACTGAAAGCAACCATCCCCCTCTCTACTTTGTGCTAACTCACCTGTGGTTGAAACTATTTCCGCCGGATGGGGGATTGGTTTCGCTGTGGGGGGCGCGATCGCTTGCTGCCCTTTTCGGCGTCGCCTCTATCCCTGCAATGTACGCATTCGGCTGGTTTGCGTTTCGTTCTCGGTTGGTAGGGCACTTGGCAGCAGCAATGATGGCGGTTTCGCCCTACGGCATCTTTCTAGCGCAGGAAGCCCGTCATTACACTTTGGCAATTTTGTGGGCGATCGCTTCCCTTTCCTGTCTGGTGGTTGCCGCACGACACCTGCAACGTCAGGCACCTCTGCCCATTTGGCTGGTACTACTCTGGGTAGGGATTAATACATTAGGAATTTCCAGTCATTATTTTTTCGTTATAACTTTAGGTGCCCAAGCGCTGGCGTTGATTGTCCTTCTATGGCAACAAAGACGGACTCAGAAGAATTTTAAATTTCCCAGTGTCAAGTCCTCGATCCCATTGCTGGCGGTTGCGGCTGGGACGCTGGCGGGGGGATTAGTGTGGGTGCCAGTATTCTTGCAGAACAGTTATGGGGGCAAGCTAACCGAATGGATTCAAGGCGATCGCGTCGGTTTGGCATGGCTTAGCCCAATCTTTCAAGCGATCGCGGCTTGGATTACGATGATCGCCCTACTTCCGGTAGAGTCACCCGATTTAGTCGGGGTGATTCTTTCTGGGGCTGTGATGATTGTTTTCTTTCTTTGGGCGCTACCCATCCTTTATCGAGGTTTGAAATTTCAGCGGCAAGAGGCGGGTTTGACAACCCAACTCTTTGAGGGTTTTATTTGGAGTGCGATCGCGCTATTTTTTGTTTTTACCTACATCCTCGGAATTGATTTAACTCGCGGGGCAAGGTATAACTTCGTCTATTTTCCCGCTGTAATTGTTATCGTAGGAGCCAGTCTTGCCGTCTGCTGGAACGCTGTGAAGGTTGAAGAAACTACTTTAAAACAGTCAAGTCCAGTCAGCATCGATCCCGGCTCAAAAGCCAAAGGTAAAATAAACCCTTTTATTAAAATATCTGGTCAAAAAGCTGTGGCGCTCATTTGGCTTATGGGACTTTTGAGTGGGCTAACAGTCGCCTGCAATTTGGGTTATCAGAAATACTATCGTCCCGATCTCTTAGTGCCAGCGATTATAAAGTTGCAAGATTCCTCATCTTCATCTGGGCAGGTGCCAATTCTAATTGCTACAACTCACAAAACCCATGTACAAAATGGGGAAATGATGGGAATCGCGTGGGAACTCAAACAGCAAGCGGTACAGCCAAGGGAAATCCAATTTCTCCTAGCGCATCAAGACCAAAATCCTCAAACTTCAACAGCGGCGTTGCAAAAAACTTTGGCGAATTTACCGCGCCCTCTAGATGTTTTTCTGATAAATTTCCACGCACCCATAGAGTTAGATAAATGTGTTACGAATGCCAATTTCCCTTCAGTGGATGGCTACGAAACCAAACTTTATTACTGTCGAGATCGCTAAAGCTTAACTGCTTTTTTTGACACTTTCTGGAACGCTCAGCGATGACAAACCCGCGATCGCTCTTAAATTTTGAGCGCGAATTAACTCTGTAAAATTTAAACTAGAGCGACCTTCGATTTTACCGACGGCTTCAATTGCGGATAACAATTGCTGGGCAGCTTCAGCTTCCGTGTAGCCCCGCCGAATCGCTACCTTAATTGCCGCTTCATCCGCATCCAGTTCAGACTGAGAACTGCGAGTATTTCGCCAAATCTGAGTCGCTGCCAATCCGCTCAATCCGCTAGCCACGACAACACCTACGGCATCTCCTTGGACAAGCTGCACGATTGCTCCAATTGCCCCAGCCGCCACCACACCTTGATAAAGGTCGGGTTTAAACCACTTGATCCCAGTCAGCCAAGCAACTGTGCGTAAAATCAGCAAATCTCGCTGCGGCTGAGACAAGCGACGCCATAAATCAAAATTGATATAAATCGGTCGATCTTGTGCCCAAGGCAGCGGAAATGGGCTATTAATCACCTGCGGTTGCTCCGGTTTGCTAACCACTTTTGTCAGCATTCGACCAGATGCAGGCATGACATCTAATAAGCGGCGAATTTCAGGCTCTGGATTCATCTTGGATGACTTGGGGCAACTATGGTAAAGACGCGATCGCTCTCCTCTACTCACTGAAAACTATTCTAAGGAATGTGGATGAAATAATTGGTAAAAGTAGGGATATGCCCCTACCCAGGAAGTTGAAATAAATCCACAATCCTCAGTTTTAGGGGGAGGGAGACGGAACGGCTGAAGCCGTAGGCTTGGGTTTAGGAGCTTGCTGAGTGGGCGGAGTGGTAGCTCTAGGCGTCGCCTTGGGTGTTGTTGTCGCTCTGGGTGTCGCCGGAGGTTTTGTGGCGGGGGCTTGCAGCCGAGTTGCGGGTGAGGGCGCTAGGGCTGGGCTAACAGGTGTTGACGTTGGTTCGGGTGAAATCGTTGTAGCCGGTAAGGGCGTTATCGCTGGGTTAACGGGTGTTGACGTTGGTACAGGGGAAACCGTGGCACCGGGAGCAGGAGACACCGTTGGGCTAGCAGCCGGAGCGGTGATAGAAGCAGGAGCGCCCTGTACACCCAAAATACTGGGATCTCCAGTGTCAAATATGCCAGCTAGACAGGCAATCATCATTGTCGCCAGCGTGCCAGCAAATAGCGCTTTCCAACCGAGTTCGGAGATATCTTTGCGCCGTGAGGGAATGAGGGCAATGGTGCCACCGACAAAAATGCCCACCGAAGCCAGATGGGCAAATCCGGAGAGGGCATAACTGACGATTAACACCGTGCGATCGCTTACAGTTCCCGCTTGGGCAGCTTCTGCTAACGCTTGATAGGGAGGAATTGCGGTTTCGAGGAGTCGTCGCCCAATAATTACAGACGCTGTCCAAGATTCGCTAAAGGGGACGCCGGTTAAGATTGTTAGGGGATAAAACAAGACTCCTTGAATATTTGCCAAAGTGACAACTTTGAATAAGTCACCCACTGCTCCGGGTAAACCGCCCAACCAACCAAAAAATTGATTCACTAAAGAAACTAGACCCAAGATTAAGATCAGCACAGCAGCGATCGCGACTGCCATCTTCACCCCATCTAAAGAGCCGACAATCGCCGCATCTAAGGGGCTAACTCGCTCGATGGGTTCTCCAGCTACGGTTTCCTGTTTGTACGTCCCTTCCTTCTCGACTTCCTCAAACTCATTTTGCTCAAATTCCTTGGCTGTTTTCTCGCTAGGAATGCCGCCCAGCGTCAGAGGAGTTCCTGTTTCTGGCACTAAAATTTTTGAGATCACAAAACAGGCGGGGATAGCCATAATCGACGCCGATACTAAGTGTCCCAGAATGTTCGGAAAGACAGGTCTGAGGAAACTGACGTAAATTGCTAGGGTTGAAGAGGCAGCCGTACCAAAACAACACGCTAGAATCGCGCACAGTTCCGAACGGGTCATTTTTGGCAGATAAGGCTTAACGACAATCGCCGCCTCAATCCCGACAAAAATATTCGCGGCACCGCTGAGCGCTTCCGCCCCGCTCAGGCGCATC
This sequence comes from Trichocoleus sp. Lan, assembly GCF_039961855.1. Classification (NCBI taxonomy): domain Bacteria; kingdom Bacillati; phylum Cyanobacteriota; class Cyanophyceae; order Leptolyngbyales; family Trichocoleusaceae; genus Trichocoleus; species Trichocoleus sp. Lan. The sequence continues at coordinate 14,172 of NZ_JAMPKA010000048.1, forward strand.
GTCCAATAAAATAATTTGGCAAATAGCTCGGTGATAACTTGAATGACGCCGATGTTGTAGAGGAGCGCCATCAGTCCGGAGAAAAAGATTACTGTTGGTAAGGCGCGAAAAGCAAAAATATAGCCAAGATTGATTGGTGGATCTTGACCGGGGATGGGGACAATATTTCTCCCAAAGACAAACCGCGCCCCAGTGTCAGCAGCGACAAACACCGCGTCTAGTAAGGTCGTAAACCGCTCCAGTGCGATTCGCGTGGGGGGAAACTTGAACACCAAAAAAGCCAAGACTAATTGCAACCCGATGCCCCAGATAATCACGCGCCAAGGGATGATTCGCTTGTGTTCGGAAAAGAGCCATGCGATCGCGCATAAACCAAAAAGGCCGAAAAAGGAGATAAGGTTGAGATAAAAAGGATGAGACATGGGCTGAATCCTTATTTCTTGAGAGAGTGCTTCCCAGTTTGCCGTCCCCTACAAATCAGCGCGTTTTTCGGCTTTATCCCCGCCTGGAGAAGGATGACACGGGACACCCAAGACAATACCTGAAAATGAGGCGCTTCAGTACTACTACAGCTTTAAAATAAGCACAGAAGCCTGTATCTTATTCAAACTTAAGAATTCCTAAACACAAGGAAACAACTTAGCTAGAGCAGTCCCAGCTTGAAGAATGCTGCTCTTGGGCAGTTAACTACCCACAAATTCAATACATGGAAGCTTTTGACTCAGTTCCTCCCAAATGGATCGAATCTGCTACTCACGCCCGCGAGTTTTGCTGTCCTAACTGTCGGGCTTCCTCCAGGGAAGCGCAACAGGTTTGGCTCAACCGGCGATCGCCCGTGATGACAGAAGATTATCGCCGAAAATGGCAGGAGTTTTATCAGTGCCAGTGCGGTAGTGTCTGGTGGGCATGGAGTAACGATCGCCCTCCCTCTGATTTATTAAAGCGCGAGCCTCCAACGATTGACGAGTGATGCTTTATAGAAGTAAAGCGCGACTCCCTACGGGATAGCTACTCTACCCTTCGGGAACCCCTTCGAGGAACGAGAACGCTACGCGAACGCTTCACGCATTTTCTCTGGTTGAGCGCCTTAGCGAAGCGAAGCCTCTAGGCTGATCGCACGATTGTGTCAGCCGTAAACAAAAAAGCGATTGCGCTACCGCGCAGCCTTCGGATCGCATATCGGAAATTTAGAAATTACGTCTTTTACAAGGCGTTCACAACAACTGCCATGAATCTATCAATGTTTGCAAAAACCCTGCCTGCTGCTGTGTTAACGATTGCCTTTGCCTCTTTGAGCGGCAACAGTTTAGCCCAAAACGCCTCATTTCAAGTAGTAAGTGCTAGAGATGGAGATGATGTTACGGTAAACCAAGGCAGCAAACAGTTGAGAATTCGGCTAGCTTGTATTGATGCGCCTGAAAGAGAGCAGAAACCGTGGGGCGATCGATCGGCTAATCGCCTCAAGCAGCTTCTAGTCCCTGGTCAGAGTGTGCGGCTAAGGGTGGTGAATACAGACCAGTCTGGGCGAACTGTGGCGGAAGTTTACCGAGGCAATCAGTCGGTAAACCTTCAAATGGTGAAAGAAGGTCAAGCCGTTGTCTACCCGCAACATTTGAACAATTGCGCTGCTACCAAAAACCAATATCTACAAGCACAGGCAGCAGCTAAAAAGCAACGTTTGGGTTTTTGGAAACAAGCTCAACCGATGATGCCGTGGGATTTCCGCCGCACTCAGGGTAGTCGCGGTTAGTGAGCGGGAACGAAGACAAGGAATATACTTTGGGTCTTAGCAAAAAGCGCTGGGCAAACAAAGGCGATCGCATTCTCTTTTTGTCAGCGCGTTAGCGAAGCGAAGCTGTTCAGCTTATCGCTCCCCACCTCCGGCAAGCAAGCTTTAAGATGAAGAAGTATTAACAACGCGAATATCGCTTCATGGACTGGAAAGAAATATCCGGTAATTGGGTGTTAATTCCCCAACATCCTGTAGGAATTGTGCATTTTCTTGGGGGCGCATTTGTGGCGGCTGCACCCCACGTCACTTATCGCTGGTTATTAGAACAACTGGGGAATCAAGGGTATGCGGTGATTGCGACGCCGTTTGTGAATACGCTGGATCATAGCGCGATCGCAGGCAACGTCCTCCTCAGCTTCGATAGCGCCATCGAACAATTACGGGCAAAAGCGTTATTGCGGCGGCGATATCTCCCAATCTACGGACTTGGACACAGCATGGGTTGCAAACTGCATTTGCTCATTGGTAGTCTTTTTTCAGTGGAACGTGCTGGGAATATCCTGATTTCCTTTAATAACTACACCGCAAGCGAAGCCATCCCATTTGTGCAGCAGTTTAATTTCAGCCCAGCTTTTAATGTCGAGTTTACACCTTCGCCGGTAGAAACTAACAATTTGATCGCTGATAAATACAGTATTCCGCGAAATTTACTGATTAAATTTTCTAACGATACGCTTGACCAATCAACTGGCTTAACTGAGGTTTTGCAAAAGCGATTTTCGGGGATGGTAGCAATGCAAATGTTACCAGGAAGTCATATTACACCGCTTGGTCAAGATGTCAATTGGCAAGCGGGAAAGGACTTCACACCGTTTGATGCTGTTGGTCAATGGGTAAAGCAAGAAATTTTATACAAAGAGCTGAATTTGTTGAAAAGAGAAATTCTCCGCTGGTTACAGCCTTTCTCTCCTACTTAACAATTACTTGAATATTTAGTAGCAGTAATGGTGTAACTGCTGCGTGTAGGCTGAACAAGGCAAGAAAGAAAGCTCGTGTTATAGCAGTCCTAAAGGATTCCTAAAGGCAAGATCCCCGGCTTCGAGAGAGAATTAGGGTATCTGACATTGCTGGCATCTCATCACTCAAATAGGATTGCTATTAGCAAAGCACAATAATAGATTGTGCTTTTCTTTCTTGATGAGCATCAACTAGCTGCGAAAGTCCTACTAATTTTATTGTTTACTTCAGCAACGCGGCGGCCCATCATCGTAGGAAATTAAATTATCTCCTGACTCAAGAATAAACTTAACTTGGTGGTCTGTAGCAACATGAAACCACCAACTGTGTTTAAGTTCCCCTCTTTTATACGGGCTGTCCCACTTACAAACAAATATTATGTTTTCCCCTCCCACAGGTAAGTGAACGGAGGAATTGCTTTTTTGGGAAAAGATTCTATTCTTTAATTTTTGAACTAGAGTGACCGAATCGTTTTGTTGTTTAGCAGCTTCGCCTTCAAAGGTAATAGTGAGCAGCGTTATCTTAGGGTAGCACTCAGTTGGAATGCAAACACCGCCTACATACTGTAAAGTTAAAATATTTTCCGAACCAGGGGAATCAGGCCATTCTTGAACACACCCATTCTGATTCTGATAAATTCGTGGTGGTGATGGTAGCAAATTAGCTACTTGTTTAGCTAATTTAATTGCTTCAGTAGGACTCAGTTGTGGCTGCATAAAAAAACTTGAGGAGGTAGAACTTAATCTACCTCCTCAGTGTCTACTTTTCCGAATGAATTACTTCATGTTGACGGGAACTTTCAAACCTTCTGCTGAGAGTCTGCCGTCTGGCTGAATGGATTCACCTTCGATGAAGGAACGCAACATCCAAGCCATTTGCTCATGTTGTTCCATCAAGCCGGTGAGGAAATCAGCGGTACCTTGATCGTGGAAGTTATCACCGCACTGATCGATGTGTTCGCGCAGGTTGCGGATAACCAGTTCGTGATCTGACACGAGGTTTTCTACCATGTGAAATGCGTTGGGAAGAGTACCCGGATCTTCTTTAATAGAAGCGTACTTCAGGAAGCCTTCCGCAGTTCCTACGGGATAACCACCCAAGGCGCGAACTCGCTCAGCGATCGCATCAATGCTTTCCGTCAACGCGGTGTAGTGTTCTTCCCATAGCTGGTGCAGGGAGCGGAACTGAGGGCCAACCACATCCCAGTGGTACTTTTTGGTTTTGATCAATAGCAGGTAGGCATCCGACAGATCTTTATTTAATAAATCCGTCACGCCTTGACGCTGCTCTTCTGTTAAACCTATGTTTAAAGGACGCATAATTGTTGTGTTCTCCAGCGATAATCACTCTTACTAGTGCAACAAATCTATACAGGGGATTCATCAGCCAAAGGGGAGATTAGTCGAGCGCTTGATATTGCGTGGGTTTGAACGTAGTCAGATGGGTAGGCTCAAGCTTTGGATATAGCACTGACTTTGACGCGGTGCAGCAGTTTCTCTCCATGGCGGTAGCCGAGATTACTGACTTTCACAATTTCTCCAGGTTGAGCAGTTCCTTTAATGAGTTGATGGAACTGCGGATCGTAAGGGAGTTCTGCACCGACAGATGCGATCGCTTCCACTCCCCATTGAGAAAGCATCTGTTGCACAGGTCGGACTAATGGCAGCAATTTCACCGCTTCCATCTGGGGATTCTCTAAAGCTCTGGCGGCTGCGGTAGGCCAATACAACAAAAAAGATTCTAAAACTTGCAGACTCGACATCTGGAATTCCTGCATTAAAGTTTCTCGCTGCTGTTCTAAGAGCGATCGCAGCCGCTGATACTCTTGCTGTAAAGACGCCAACTCATGCTCCCGATTTATCTGCTCTCCCAGCGCTGGCGGTTTCCTATCCCCAAAGGTGGTCAGTAACTCGCTTACTGACACTTTCAACGCTTGGGAGAGCTTGATCAGGGTTTCTACTCGCATCTGCGAAACTTGTCCCAGTCGCAGTCGCTTGACTTGTCGTTCTGAAACTCCAGCTTGCCGACTCAAAGCTTTATAACTAGAAATCCCCGCCAGTTGCATGAGTTGCTGCAACTGGCGGGCAAATTGCTGTACAGAATCTGGTTCGTTTACCACGTTTGCTTTTTCAGTTCGCCCGGCAGGTGCGTTTTAATTATTGAAAGCTCCTAGGGGCACACAACTCGCTGTGCGCCCCTACTGTCAGTAATTAATGTTTACTGGCAACTGCTTGTCTTGTGCCAACAGAGGTTAGGGTTCCAGTTTGCAGATGCGCTTCTAAGAACCACAACCGCTTATCGATCGCGCGAGACACTTCTGTGTAAAGGTCTGCGGTATCAGCATCGCCTAAATCGGCTGAAGCATCAATATTTTGGCGCAGCGACTTGGCATAAGGTGCAAAGCGTTCCGCCAAAGCGATAATGTGGTCTTTGCCGTCGATGATATCGATCGGATACTCTGGCAAAATAGAGGCAGCTACCGCCATCCGAGCCGTTCCCATCGCCATCCCTCCTAGAGCGGTGACTCTTTCGGCAAACAGATCGGTGAATTCTTCCAACTCAGTAGCAACCTCATCAAAAAGTTGGTGTAACTGGTAGAAGTCCATCCCTTTAACATTCCAGTGCGCCTGCTTTACCTGAGTTTTTAGGTCAAGGGTGGTTGCTACGGTTTGGTTCAGAAGCTCGATTACCTTAGAGCGAGTTTCTGCGGCGATGTCAATGCTAGTCGGGTAGAGACGTTGATGATGATTGATACTACTCATATGCCTTGATCCTTTTAGATGGAAGTGTATAGAAAAGCACAGACTTTTGTAGATTATCTTTGCACGCTTAGGACAAGATAAACTGCGATCGAGGATACTAATTCGCAGTACAGGCTGAATTTTGAGCTGGAAAGCTTGTTTTTGAATACTCAAGCTAAATGCATTCTCAGAACAGAGCGCGGTGCGCGGCGAATCCGGCAAGAAATTGTTTCTTGACCTAGGCGCTGACAAGCTTCAAATCGATGACAGCCGGAAAAACCATAGTATTCTCCATCTACTTCCAGCACGTCGATGGGCTCTTGCTGACCGATTTCTTGAATGGATTCCATCAAAGCCGCTACTTTGGCTTGGTCAGTTTGTCGCGGCAGAGGACGATGAATCTTTTGCAGGGGTATTTCTTGCACCCTTACCATAGGACGAGTAGCTGTCTCCATCTGTTGTTTCTTTCTAAATCATACTCGGAATGACTTCGACTTGACAACTGGATACTTTAAATTAAGCTGAAGATTGTCGTTCATCCCCGATCTATTCGTCCTGGCGTCTATCACAATAGATGGAACAACTAGCTGCGTAGGTTGAGACAAAATATAGAGTCAGCTTTGAAGAAAAATCTTCTATCCTCAGATAGTCCATGCAAAAAAAGGGATGTACCTTGAGGCAGAATTTGGTAAAAACCAAATCGCAAAGTCGGAAATTCACTCGTCCGGCTGGGATGGGAAAACGTTTAGGTCACTGGTCCCGCACCATTTTGACGGTGTTTGGGCTGATAGGACTCACAGCGGCGTCTGGACCGGCACCCAGTAGCAATGATGTGGAACTGAAAGTGGGGGTTGTGCAGCGATTTGGTGAGGAACCCGACCAAATGACGTTGCAGGCAACATCGGGCGATCGCTTGATGTTGCGCTTTAATACAGGCGATCGCCAGCAAACCCTGCAAACCACCAGTGCCAAGCTAGAAGTGACCATGCAACCTCTACCAGCACCTGCGTTAGAGGAACGGCTTGTCCTGGGCATTTATCGGAGTTTTGAGATGGCGGAAGACAGTGCCAAAGCGTGGCAAGCCAAGGGAATTGAGGTTGAGGTAGCGCAGCCGGAACGCTGGCAGGTGTGGGCAAAACGCGATGTTTACAAAACGCCTTTAGTGCGCCGCTGGCTGTTGCAGAACCTCCAAGCTCAAGGCGATCGCGCTGCGTATTTGGAGACGGAAGTGGTGCAGAAAGTGCCCAAAGCGTCTCTCGTGGTGAATGGTTTTCGGTACGATCGCGACCAGATAGAGATTATCCCTGGCAAAAACCCGATCCAGGTGACAAAAGGCAAAAACTCGAAAAATAGCGTTCTCTACGCTGGCTCGTTGCGGCTGCAACCCAACGCTTACGGCACTTACACCCTGGTCAATCAAGTACCCTTAGAAATTTATCTGCGGGGCGTCGTACCGCACGAACTGGATGGCGGTGCCCCCTATGCGGCGGCGGAAGCGCAGGCAATCATTGCTCGGACTTATGCACTGCGGAACTTACGGCGGTTTACAGTGGATGGGTACGAACTGTGTGCAGACACCCACTGCCAAGTTTACAAGGGTCTCACCGGCACTGTACCGACAACAGACAAAGCGATCGCGGCGACAAAAGGTCAAGTGCTAACTTACCAGAATGAACTGGTGGATGCCCTTTATTCCAGTACCAGCGGTGGCATCAGTGCGCCCTTTAATGATGTCTGGAATGGCCCAGATCGCCCGTATCTCCAAGCCGTGGTAGATTCATCTGGGACAATTTGGAACCCGCAGTTGTCTTTGGCTCAAGAACAAAATTTCCAGCGGTTTATCAGCCTGAAACAAGGATTTCACGAAACTGGCGGCAATTGGTTTCGCTGGAGTAAAGCCAGCAGTATCGCTCAGATTACCCAAGATTTGCAGCTTTATCTCAAGCGGACAAAGACTCCCCATACTCCCTTTAAAGCAATTAAGCAATTGCGGGTAGCAGAGCGATCGCCCTCCGGACGGATTATCCGACTGGCGGTGCAAACCGACACCGGCGTGGTTGAGATCCATAAGGATGATATCCGCAGTGCCTTCCGACCACCCCGCAGCACCCTTTTCTACCTACAACCTATCTATGGCGCAGACAAAACCCTAAAAGGTTATGCCTTTATTGGAGGCGGATTGGGGCATGGCGTAGGCATGAGTCAAACCGGCGCATTCAATTTAGCGAAAGCGGGTTGGTCAAGTCAGCAGATTCTCAACTTCTACTATCCTGGTGCCCAAATTCAGCCTCTTAACCAGTCCATTACCTTCGGCCCGGATCAAAATACAAAAGCGTTGCCCAACTCCTGAAAACAATCAAGCAGGGACGCTTGAGAGTGTCCCTGCTAAAAAGCTTAGAAGTTGTCAGTTATTTGGCGGCGGGTTTAATCCAGATATCTGTAAATAGTCCATCCTATCGATCAACCCGCCCATACAAGTCAGTTGCTGGTTTGAAAAGACGCCAATAATAGCGCGTCTTTTACTGATATCCGTTGTACGTTGTTTTTTCTTGTCTGCGATCGCTGACAACCAACCACTGACTGGTTTTCTTAATAGAGTTCTTCTTCTTGGTGGGTCATGATGGTGCAATCCGACTTGGGATAAGCCACGCAAGTCAGGACATAGCCAGCTTCAATCTGATCGTCATCCAGGAAAGACTGGTCAGATTGATCGATATCACCCTCAGTCACTTTGCCAGCGCAGGTTGAACAAGCACCAGCGCGACAGGAGTAGGGCAGATCGAGACCTTGATCTTCTGCGGCGTCAAGAATATAGACGTCGCCTTCAACTTCAATCGTGGTGTCCAGCCCTTCGGCTTCGTTAATTAACCTTACTTTATAAGCCATGTAGCGTTCCTCTCAAGTAGTCGAAATGGCAGTAGTAATTCAGAGTAGAGCGACCTTCCTCGCTAGACTAAGCTCAGGTAAAGGTTTGCTTACTAGGTTCACTTCCTCTTTAGATACTACGGGAAAAACCAGAGCCTTCAACACGAGATCAATAGATGGTGTGAATGGTATTCGTAATAAACTTTTAAGATTCAATCCTAATTACTTATACTTATCAATGGAATGGTAGACCAGTGATACGATGTTCAGCTGACAATTCCTCGAGAACATCGAGATACCTTCTTCGGGGTAAATATATTAGCTGTAATTATAGAAAGAATTAATAACAACAATTAATCTTTAAATTCAGACAGATGAACTGAAAAATTTAGAGATTAATCACCGGATGATTTTTTACTGTTAGCAACAACACAATTTTAAAATGCCAACATCAGTGTCTCATCCTGCGTGGTCTGGCAAGCTCCCAATCGGTGTCGGGCTGGTGGGAACTGGATATGCAGCTAAACTCCGGGCGCAAACATTTCAATCCCAAGATAGAACCCAGCTAGTAGCCGTTGCCGGACATACCCCAGACAGCATAAAGGAATTTGGTCAAACCTACTCTTGCCAAGCCGTTTCATCTTGGGAAGATTTAGTGGGGCGAGAGGATATCGATTTGATCGTCATCTGCACGGTGAACCAGCAGCATGGAGCGATCGCGCGTGCCGCACTTGAAGCTGGAAAACACGTTATTGTCGAATATCCGCTGTGTTTGGACGTTGCAGAGGCAGAAGCACTCATTGCCTTAGCACGCGATCGCAACCAACTCCTGCACGTTGAGCATATAGAAATTCTGGGCGGTTTGCATCAAGCACTGCAGCAATCCTTACCCGAAATTGGAGAAGTCTTTTACGCCCGTTACAGCACCATCAATCCCCAGCACCCAGCACCCCAGCGCTGGACTTATCACCCAGAATTGTTTGGTTTTCCTCTGTGCGGTGCCCTCTCTCGCATCCATCGCCTAACTGATTTGTTTGGAACTGTTGCTACCGTTAGCTGTCAAGCACGGTATTGGGGCGAGGGGACGTTCTACCAATCCTGTTTTTGCACAGCCCAGCTAAAGTTTACTAGCGGCGTGGTTGCAGAGGTGATTTATGGAAAAGGGGAAAATCTCTGGCAACCATCCCGAAGTTTTGAGGTTCACGGAGAACACGGGGGATTAATTTTCGATGGAGATGAAAGCAAGCTAATCAAAGAGAACGAGACAACACCAATTGAAGTGGGAGGGCGTCGGGGTTTATTTGCCAAAGACACCAGCATGGTTTTAGACCACTTGATTGAAGGCACACCGCTGTATGTTACCCCAGAGGCTAGCTTATACGCCCTCAAAGTTGCCGATGCCGCGCGTTGTTCAGCAGAAACTGGGCAGACAGTTGTAGTTTAAGCGCTTTTCAAGTAGCAAATTAACTTTGTGTTAAGGCATTTTGCAACGCCAGCTCAACTTGAAGCGACTCTCTGCCAGATTTGAGGAAAACATTGGTGTTCTTAGCGTTAAAAAAGCTTCTAATTTTTACTTGCGACTCGCTACATTTTTAAAACCGGCGACTTCCGCTAAAGTATACAGAGGTCTACCTTTGACTTCTTCATAGATGCGCCCGATATATTCTCCCAAGATGCCGATACTTACCAATTGCACGGCACCGAGAAAGAAGATTGCAACCAGAATCAATGTAAATCCAGTAAGGGGTGAATTCGGGACAAAAATGCGCCAATACAGAACTAATATCGCCATCACCAGAGCGATCGCTGCCGCGAATAAGCCGACATAAGTAGATAGCCGCAGCGGTACTTTTGAGAAGGAGACTAATCCATTCACTGCCAAGGACAAAGATTTACTGAAAGTGTACTGCACTTCGCCAGCAAAGCGGGGGTGACGCTCGAAGTAGACGGCGGTTTGGGGAAAGCCAACCCAAGAACGTAGTCCTCTGATATAACGATTGCGCTCAGGCATCGAATTAAGGATATCTGCGACTTGTCGATCCATTAGACAGAAATCGCCTGTATCGGTAGGGATGTCTACATTTGCCAGACGCTTGAGAAGACGATAAAACACATAGGCGGTGAAGCGCTTGAACCAGCCTTCTTTGTGGCGTTTGATGCGCTGAGCATAGACGACTTGATAGCCTTGTTGCCATTTTTCCACCATGTCTGGAATTAATTCTGGGGGATCTTGTAAGTCGGCATCAAGGATAACAATTGCTTCACCCCGAACAAAATTAAGACCTGCGGTGACAGCAATCTGATGACCGAAATTACGGGCAAGGCTTAAGTAGCAAACTCGCGGGTCTTTTTCATGCAATTCGCGCAGCATTTGTAAAGAGCGATCGCGACTGCCATCGTTGACTAAAATTAGCTCCGTTGGGGCATCTAGCCGCTCCATCACCGCACTCATCCGCCGATAAAGTTCGGGGATGCTTTTCTCTTCGTTATAGATGGGAATGATGAAGGAATATTTGGGGTTCATAATTAGCTGTTAACGATTCGCCAATAACTTTTAGTGAATCGCTGTCATTGGTCAAGTGTCATTACTTATTCGCTCTTCGTCAATCGCAAAGGACTGATGACTAAGTAGGATAACTGAATTTAATCCTGTCATTTTGTCGTTTGGATTGAGGGACAAAACCATACATTGATAAGGTTTGATGAGTAACGCTTAGTCGCCCTACTCATCCGGCAAATAATTAAGTCCCTCTATTTAATGACTAATCGCTAACAGCTACGAATTATCGTTCCAATTTGTTAGGAATGCCTTCGCAACCACCGGGAATTGTGGCTCTGGTTTTTTCGCCACCCCAAGCACAACAATATTGGCGCAGTTCTTCCGAGAGTCCCTCAACGTCGGTGAAGTCGGCATTTTCTACTACAGCGCCCGTATAAGCACCTGTTTTGTAGTTAGCGTAGGGAGGTTGAGTATGAGTGCGAGGGGTCGCAGTTTCCCCCGGACCATAGAACAAGCGGGTGGCTTTGAAATCGGCACCGGCAAGATTCGCTTCATACAAGATGGTGCGAGAGAAATTAGCCTTGACTAAATCGCAATTGCTTAAGTTAGCACCAACAAGATTGGCTTCGCTTAAGTCTGTGCGGCGCAAGTCGGTGCCAGACAAATCTGCCTTCGCTAACATGACTCCTAAGTCGATAACGCGCACGCCGTTGACGCGGTCTTCTGCATAGCCTCCCAGTCCGTCAAAGATAGCTCGACCTAGGCGGCGATCGCGTTCTAGGGGAGTTAGCAATTTAGAACTGGACAAGAACCGCAGAATTTTGGCTTTCCCGCTGGCGTCTACACTGCTCAAGATAGCGGCGGTACGCCCTTCGGCTAGTAACCGCTCTTGAGGCCAATCTTCGAGCAATCCTTCTTCATCTAATACTAGGTCGGAGATGCCCTGAAAATAAGTATCGATCGTCTGCTGCTGAGTAATCAGGTTTTGCTGAATGGTCAGGGAGTTTTGCTGAATGGTCAAGTCTCTGGAAATAATGTACTGTCGCCACGCCACGTATACGGCGATGACGGCAATGAAAATTTGCCCTACAGCTCCTGTCCATTCTGCCAGGGAACCGAGTTCATCCCATTTTTGCTGGTTTAACCACTTGCCGATGTTTTGGTTGATACCAGAAAACTTGAGCAAGCTGATGAGCGATAAGATTGTTCCGACGATGGCGACGATGACAGCTCGCTGTTTTGGCGGTAGCATCTCATCCAGCACGGGTTCCAAACCAAGCCATAGCATCCGCAGCGATACGACTAGCCCCACGATCGCTCCTGATATCCCGATCCAGAAGTTATTAATTGCTAACCCTAGGATGACTAAGGCGATCGCTATCAGGACGATGGGCGTTCCTTGCGGAACAACTGGATTCTTTTTGGACAGCACCAGCGATCGCGGCATGGTAGCCAAATGTTGCTCGTATTGGTTCCGTCCGGACGGTGTCAGCGATTGCATCTGCGACGGGCTGTTCACAGCAGGTCTGTTACCATTGCCACTATCTTGAGCGTTTGACGGTGAATTGGACTGGGAAGGATTAGGCTCTGTCGTCATTGTGTTAATTCGTCAAGCAGGCGCAGTAAACCCATGCTTTATGGTAGCGGCTGCGGCAGTCAACAAGATTTTATCTAATAGAGCAGGCAAGTGTTAAGGGCAAATGGCGCTGAATGCGATCGCTCTGTTTCCTCTTTTTCCTGTAGTTCGAGAAAGGCGCGATCGCTATCATAAAACAAGCAACTCAACAGAAACCAGGAGAATAATTCATGAATACCCAATTAGTTGAATCCCTAGTCCAAGTTATTTTATCTCTGCCACCGGATGAGCGATCGCTACTTGAAGAAAAACTATTTAGCAATATACCCTACCCTTCAACCCTTGAATTAGCGCACCTTGCACAAAGCGGAGGAGCTTTTGATTTTCTCCACAATGAACCTGATACTTACACCCTCGATGATGGAGAAGCAATCTAGTAAGACTTAAAAAAGGAGATATTGTCCTAGTTAATTTTCCCTTTACAGACTTAAGTACAACAAAATTACGTCCTGCGTTAGTGCTGACGGCAAGTTCTGCAATAGATGAAGTGACTCTTTGCTTCATTTCCTCTCAAAATGCCACCAGCTTAAGTCTTGAAGAATTTGCTCTCAATATTAGACCTCCTGCATGAATCAGGAGGCATGTGCCAGTTCGTAGTTCAGCAAGCCAGCAATTAGGTTTAAGCGCAAACCAAATCTCTGCCTGCGATTGCGATAACGTCCTGAAAA
>NZ_JAMPKA010000049.1:0-27071 GCF_039961855.1 Trichocoleus sp. Lan
TTTGAGATTTTCAGCATTATCCCCCTCCTTTTCCTTTTGACTCATGAGATAAATTGGCTGCAAGCCTTGCTGGGCAAGAGATTTAGCTTTTTCCTTATCCCGTACTGACGTTAATTAAAGAGACACAGCACGATTGCCACGCGCAGGAAGATTACAACATCTTGCGATCGCTGGGGATTGATGTGGCACGCGAAGCGATTCCTTGGCCGTTAGTCGATCGCGGTGGCTGCTACGACTTCTCTAGCCTTGACCCCATGATTGAAGCGATGCAGGAGACGCAGATTCTTCCCATCTGGGATCTGTGCCACTACGGATATCCAGACGATCTCGATCCATTTTCTGATGAGTTTAGCGATCGCTTTGCCCGTTACTGTCGCGCCGCAGCAGAGTATGTAATTCCCCGCTTGCGTGGCCCCTATTTTTTCACGCCGATTAATGAAATTACGTTTTTCTCGTTCTGCGGTGGTGAGTGGGGTTGGGTTGCTCCTTATAAAACCACAAAAGAAGACCGTTTTCGCTTGCGATTGGCGTTGTGTAAGGCAGCGATCGCAGGGGTGAAAGCGATTCGGGAGGTAGAACCTGCCTCTAGGATGGTTCACATCGATCCCTTGGTTCAGGTGGTCGCACCGCGCGATCGCCCGGATCAGATCGAGGCAGCACATCACGAAACCTATGTGGATACGTTTTTGGCGTGGGATATTCTCTACGGGAAAGAGCATCCTGAACTCGGCGGTTCCCCGGAAATTCTCGATATCGTTGGCGCAAATCACTACTCTTTCGGTCAGATGGAATACCGAGAACACGGCCCCCATCAGGCGCTAGAACCCGACGACGATCGCATCAAACCGCTTTGCGAGCTAATGCGCTGGGTGTGGGAACGCTATCGCAGACCGATGATCGTTGGCGAAACCAGTGGGATGGAAACAGACAGAGATGAGTGGCTAAAAGACGTAGTGGAAGAGTCTCTAGCAGCGGTTAATTCTGGGATGGATCTGCATGGAATTTGTTTATTTCCCGCTGTTGATATGCCGGATTGGCATACTGGAAAGTGGCTGCACAATGGGATTTACGATTTGGTGGAGGAAGGGGATAATCTGAAGCGGGTGCCTTGCGAAGCATACGTTGCAGAACTGCGACGTTGGCAGAAGGAACTCAATCGGGTCATGACACTTGATACTGATCCGTTGAGCGATCCAGTAGAATTGCAAGATGTGATTGACGCGGCTAAACGATTGCAGCCAGAAGCCGATCGCAATTGGAGTTAGAGATTCCGTTCCCGCCCTCTCATTCATCCGTAACCTTCCCTCGCATCGACTTAATCTGCGATCGCTTAAAGTCTTGATGGCTGTCGGAACAATCGCCAAGAATCAAAGGTTGCTCATAGGCTTTCTGGCAATCAATGCAGCATGGGCATTGGGTAAAGCAAACTGACCATAACAACGCTGAATTTCGACTTGGTAGCCCACCTGTTGCAACATCGTGGCAATTTCTGCTGCTGCATATAGTTGCTGGCGATGAACCTCGTCATCTCGACGATAATCGTTTCCTACTTGCCGAAAGGTAATGATTCGCCGAGTCAAGATGTGCTGTGAATCTTCCTGTTTTTCTACCAAAACAATCCAATCTTCGCCTTCAGTAAAGCTTTTGACTGGAGTTGCAGAAGTCAGCTGTCCGGGTTCTGCAATATCAAAGATAAAAACGCCTCCCGGCGCGAGAGCATCATAGATGCGTTGGAACACCTGGGTAAGTGTTTGGTGGTCGGGGTCAAACAGGTAATTAAAACATTCACTAATCGAAATCACCGCATTACAGTCAGGAATTTCGACCTTGAACAATGAGCCTAGCTGAAATTCAGCCATAGGAACTCGACAACGGGCAATCTCAATCATGTCAGCTGAGATATCAACTCCCAAGACTTGGTAGCCTGTCCTAACCAACTCCTCAGCTGACAGACCACTACCACACCCCAAATCTACAATCAGTCCATCCTGAATGCCATGCTGTTTGAGAATTGCCAGAATTCCTGGCATTGCTCGCAGAACGTAACTCCTAAATCCGACATCGTGAATATAAGCAAGGTCTTTTCTGTACCACTCACTCATCCGTAACTTTTCCTCGCATCGATTCAATCTGACTTCTTAATCTGACTTCGCTTAGTTTTGCTATCCAGACGCTTTCTTTGAAAACTACGAGTCGGTTTGCTGGGTTTACGGGGTTTGGGTAACGCGATAGCGAAGCGCAGATCGCACTTTTAATCAAGTCTTGCAATCGTTGCAACGCCTCTTCCCGATTCTGCTCCTAGCTACGGTGTTCTTGAGGCTTGATGACAATCACCCCTTCTTTGGTAATGCGCTGGTCGGAAAGCTTCAATAGCCGCTTTTTGTATTGACTGATTGTTCAGTCATAAATTATTCTAGAGATGAAACAATCGATCCTATCAGCCCAGGCTGTTGCTGGAAAATCAGGCTGAAACGTTCATTGTGACTGTCCTACAAACCTGAAAGGAGACAGACATGGATTTGCATTACGAAGTTCAAGGTAAGGGTGAGGCGGTTGTGCTGATTCATAACGCAATGGCAGATTTGCGAGATTGGGAGTTGATTGCCCCGCAACTAGCCCAGACTTATCAGGTCATCACTTTTGACGGACGCGGTGCCGGACAGTCACCCCCACTACTCAAACCTGCCCACTATGTTGAGGATTTGCGGCAGTTGCTTGACCATCTCAATCTCGATCGCGTGATTCTAGTTGGACATTCGATCGGCGGTCAAATTGCGACCGATTTTGCCCTGGCTTATCCCGATCGAGTAACCAGGCTGGTGCTGGTGGCTCCGGGATTATCGGGCTTCCAGTTCTCACCCGATGTTCAACAATGGTACGCGCAAATCAATGCAGTAGCTCCAGATTTGGAAAAAATGGTTGAGGTGTTGTTGAACCATCCTGTGTACAGTGTCGTGATGTCCAGTCCACAGCGCGATCGCATAATTGAGATGACAACGCACAACATGAAACGGTCTTTTGAATGGAAAACCTATGAGATGCTCTGGGCACAGCCACCCACCATTGATCGCTTAAGTGAGCTTCAAACCAAAACGCTGTTTATCATCGGCAAAAAGGATATGCCTGACCTTTTCAAGGTTGCCGAATTATTTCAACAGGTACCCGACATTCACTTTGCCTACCTTGAAGGAGCCGATCATATGCCTACATTCACTCATGCTGATGAGGTTTCGAGTCGGATCGTTCAATTTCTCAGTCAGTAGAAGCCATGCCCCGTACCCCAGCAGAAAACGAGCGTATCCGTCAGGCAACGCGGGAGCAAATCTTGAAAACGGCGATGGATTTGTTCTTCACGAAAGGCTATCACGCCACGTCGATTGAAGATATCGCCAAACAAGCGCAGATTTCAAAGGGACTGCTTTACCACTACTTCAAGGGTAAAGAAGACGTTTTGGCAGCAATGGTCGATGTGCGGCTCAACGATCTGCTGGTTGTCATGAATGCCGCCGTTGCAAAGTCAACGCCTGCTGAGCAAATTCGCCATATTGCCGAGGGTGCGTTAGACGATGTGCGACGGCAACCGGAGGTTTTCCGATTTTATCTCAATCTGTTTACCCAACCCCGGCTCGACCCGATTGTGGCGAAATACAGCCAGAAGTTGATGCATGAGCAGGCAAAGCAGTTTGAAATCCAGACGCAGATGTTCAGCGAGTTGGGAGTTGCTAACCCAAGACAGCGATCGCTCTATTTTTCCTCGACGCTTCAGGGCATTATGCTGATGTTTTCAACTTATCCAAACACCTATCCGTTAGATGCGGTCAAGGCACAGGTGATTGCGGAGTTTTGTGGGGAGGAAGACTGAGTGTTCGCACCATCTCATTCATCCGTAACCTTTCCACGCATCGTTTTAATCTGATTTCGCTTAGTTTTGCTATCCAGACGCTTTCTTTGAGAACTCCGAGTTGGTTTGCTCCTTTTGCGTGGTTTGACGACTGCGATCGCACTCTTGATCAAGTCTTGCAATCGTTGCAATGCTTCTTCTCGATTTTGCTCTTGGCTACGGTGTTCCTGTGCTTTGATGACAATGACACCTTCTTTAGTGATGCGTTGGTCGGAAAGCTTCAACAGCCGCTCTTTGTAGCGTTCAGGTAGTGAGGAAGCCACAATATCAAAGCGCAGGTGAATGGCAGTCGCCACCTTATTTACATTTTGTCCCCCTGCCCCTTGCGATCGCACCGCACTCATCTCAATCTCATGCTCTGGAATACTTACGGTGTTAGAAATTTGCAGCATGATTGATTCGCTTGATTATAGACAGTGCAGCATTGCACGGAAACTGTTGCCCCGTTTCGCTCTATTGGTGCTGATTCCAGCATAAAGTAGTAGCCACGCCTCTAGCTCCCTCTCTAGCTGCAATATATCAAACACGAAGTTTTTAGTTCGCTACGCCTAGAAACGTTAACTTTGTGCTGCAACTGGTTCCTCGAAACCACTTGAGTGCTTTGATACTGTTCATGCTATTGGCGATCGCGCACGTATAATTTGCACAACTGGAGGCTTTTATGTCCCAATCTGATTTGGAATACCGCTTGCATTTAAGTTGGAATGCGAATGCTCGTGCTTGGACAAAAGCAGTTCGCGAGCAACTAATATCCAGTCGCCGCGTTGTGACTGATGCCGCCATTGTGGACGTTTTGGTGGCGCTGCAACCTCGCCGCGTGCTAGATGTTGGATGCGGTGAAGGTTGGCTGGTACGCGCATTAAACGAACGCGGTATCCAAGCTTTTGGGGTAGATGGGAGTTCTGCTTTAGTTCAACAAGCTCAGGCAGCAGGTGGGGGTAAGTTTCGCACCCTCACCTACGATCGGCTCGTCAACGATCCAAATCAACTCGATGGACTATACGATCTCGTCGTTTGTAACTTCTCACTGTTAGGGGAAACCATTGTACCGCTGCTGGCTGCACTGGGTACAGTTCTAGCGCCTAATGGACACCTCGTTGTGCAGACGGTTCACCCGTGGAGTGCCTGTGGCGACACCGCCTACAAGGAGGGCTGGCGAACCGAGCGCTTCACGAGCTTTGGCGAGGAGGAGTGGGAGCCAATGCCTTGGTATTTTCGGACTCTCAGTTCGTGGCTGACAGCTTTTAACCAAGCAAAGTTGCAGATACGCCAATGTATTGAACCACTTGAGCCAAAAACGCAGCATCCGCTATCGCTTATTCTCGTGTCCTGCGTAGAAGAATTTAGAGGATCTCCCTTATATGATGAGAAATAGTTGAGCAAGCCCCAGTTAGGTTAGTTGTGTTTACAACATCTCGTCTCATCTCAAACTGGCTCTTAGTTGCACTACCAATAGCCCTATGCGCTTGTACATCATCGGATGCTGTCGTTTCAACTCCAAAAAACGTAATTGAAGCCAAGCCACAATCCTTGCCACCATCCGTAAATAATGCTGATAAACTCAATAGCATTCAAGAAGAACGTTACTCGCTGCTCATTCATCGAGTAGACAAGCGCTTAGAGGTACTCAATAACCAAAGCGTTCCAATTTACAAAGCAACTATCGGTATTGGTAAGGGCGGACTCAAAGACAAACAAAATATGAATGACTTTGTTACTCCCACAGGCGAGATGAGGGTAGACTTGATTCTCTACAAAAAATCTGAGTACAACCAGATTGCCCAAGATAACGTTAAGCGTTTTATTAAAGTTACTCAGTATCGCAACTTAGTTAACCCTCAGCAAGGATTAGCTCAGCTATTCAAGAACATGAGTTCTCTTGACTTTGATGGGAACGGTAGCCCAGACAGTGCCTATGGAAATGGCTATATCGGACTCACTTCAACGACAAGCATCACGGGTCCCAAAATGAGTACATTTCAGGGAACGCCTTACTGGTTTTCAATCGCACTTCATGGTACACCCGATCCTGACAATATTGGTCAAGCTAACTCAGGTGGCTGCATCCATCTGGACTCAAACACTTTGCAGCAGTTAATTGAGAAGGGTTGGGTGAAGTTAGGTACCAAAGTAACGATTGTTGATTAATGTATTGACGTGGTTGTGTTTTCTGCGATCGCGGTAATGCTCTTTGTTCACAAATCAAGCTGACTATAAATAAGCTAGTTTTCTGCTAAAGTTGCCCATTCATCACTTATGATTCGCGTCTTTATATAGTTAGCTTCTGCAATTGGCATCGCACTCCGCACTTTTATACCTGAAGATTTGACAGAAGTTTGTATTGATTGGCTGCAACTGCGCTCAGAAGTTGGTACCTTATTGACGTTTTGCCCGCCTGCCCCTTGAGAGGGCATTGCAATCATCTCAATCTCTTACTCTGGGATACTCACCATGTTAAAAATTTGTAGCATAATTTAACAATTGTCCAGAGATGAGTTGCACCAATCGTTGAGCAGATTTCGCTCTGATTCGCCTTTATTCATTATCTCCTGACAGCCAAAGTAAGGAAAATAAGCCGATGGATCGATTGAATTTCAATGTAGTCCAGCAGTTCTGGACGATCGCTAAGTCCTATTGGTCAGGGGATGAAAAATGGCAAGCCAGAGGGTTATTGCTGGGAGTCGTGCTGTTACTGCTGGCGTATACGGGATTGAGTGTAGTTCTCAACAACAAGCGAGGAGTGCTGATTTCGGCCCTCTCAGCCCGTGATGAGCCACGCTTCTGGGAAACAGTCATCATTTTCATTGGCGTGCTGGTAATCTATGCACCATTGCTCGCAGGCTATACCTATTTACGCGATCGCCTGAGTTTGCAATGGCGCAAATGGCTGACTCATCGGTTTGTGGATAACTATTTTCGCAACCGTGCCTATTACAACCTGCATATCTCAGGAACCGAAATTGATAACCCGGATCAGCGGATTGCAGAGGATGTTAGGAGTTTTACCCAGGAATCTCTTACCTTTGTACTGGTGTTGGTGCAGTCTGTGCTGTCAACGATCGCCTTCAGCAGCGTACTTTGGGGCATTTCTAAACCCCTGGTGTTGTTTCTGGTGCTATATGCCCTAATTGGGACAGTAGTAACAACTTTTGTATTTGGTAAGCCGCTTGTCCGACTCAACTTTGAACAATTGAAGAGAGAAGCGAATCTTCGCTTTGGTTTGGTGCGGATTCGGGAGAATGCGGAAGCGATCGCATTCTATCGAGGGGAAGAACAGGAGTCAAACCAAGTTAAGCATCGGTTCCTCGATGTGTTTGAGAACGTCAAACGCCTGCTGGTTTGGGAATTAAACTTAAATGTTCTCACCAACGCTTATGAGTTCATCCCCTTCGTCCTGCCTGCCCTAGTTGTCGCACCCGCGATTTTTGCCGGGGAAATGGAGGTGGGTAAAGTTTCTGAGGCACAGGGGGCTTTTGTCCGCGTCTTTTTCTCGCTCAATGTTGTCGTTGCCCGCTTCCAGCAATTGACCACTTTTGGCGCTGGGATTAATCGTCTTTATACCTTTGCCCAGTTTTTAGAACAGGCAGAGGCAGATCGGGCATCCGATGAGCAACCCAGGATTCAGACGGTATCAGCAGATCGGCTGGCAGTCGAACACCTCAGTCTGCAAACTCCCAATTATCAGCGCACATTAGTAGAAGATTTGTCCATAGAGTTACCTGCTGCACAGGGACTTTTGGTGATGGGGCCAAGTGGTTGCGGTAAGAGTTCGCTGCTGAGAGCGATCGCAGGTTTGTGGGATTCTGGTACAGGGAAAATTGTTCGTCCTGAATCCGACGAGATCCTATTTTTGCCGCAACGTCCCTACATGGTGCTTGGTACTCTGCGCGATCAATTGCTGTATCCCAACACGCATCTTGAGGTTGACGACGAACACTTAAAGCAAGTGCTGGAACAGGTGAATTTAGCAGGTTTAGACGAAAGATTTGGCGGCTTTGATGCCCAGGAGGATTGGGCAGATGTCCTCTCTTTGGGCGAACAACAACGGCTAACTTTCGCCCGGTTGCTGCTGAACAAACCCAACTACGCCATCCTAGATGAAGCAACTAGCGCCCTAGATTTGGATAACGAGGAACGGTTGTATCAACATTTGCAGGCAAAAGGGACTACTTTCTTAAGTGTGGGACATCGTGCTACGTTGGCAAATTATCATCAGTCATTGCTGGAACTCTCCCAGGATAGGACTTGGCAGCTTAAACAACCCCTAGCTCTTGTCGAAGAACAACCGGAGTTGTTGGAACTTCCATCGACTACCTGATATTTTAGGGCGCTCGGCGGAAGCATCCCATTTGTGCAAAAATACCTGCTGATTGAAATAGCCAATGCAATGGAAGCTGGCAAGCTCAAGTCCGGAGATAAGCCAATCCATGACCATAGACATATCAAATCTAAGGTTTAAATCCCGTGCAGTTCGCTAAAGTTTAAAAAGATATGAATTGTATTGATGGAGAATCCAAATCCCAAATGATACCGCTGTGGAATAAATCTTTTAGTGCTTTTTGCTTGAGTCTGCTTGTGATGTTCGCAGGGAATATCGTTCTGATTGGTTGTGGTGAAGCCGCTAAAAATTCCGAACCTGTACAAGAATCGGAAAAAGAATCCAACCAGGGTAATCAGGCTGATGATGACGATAACGAGGGGCAAGAGACCACTGGCTCATCCGATCAAAATGACGATGAGGAGAAGGATGGACAAGAGGAGAAGGATGGAGAAGATAAGGATTAGCAGTGGCGATTCACCTAGCGCGATCGCTTGATAGCCGCAGCCACCGATTCGCGTGTACTCTGAATTTACACGCGAAAGGGACGACTTTTTTGAGTGTCGGGCATCACTCTACGTGGACAAATTACCATCAGTCTTTGCTGGAATCCCAGGCTCAAACGTGGCAGATTAAACAACCGCTAGCTCTGCTCAAACATGGCGAAAAGGAGTGACATTTAGCTCCGCTCTCCAGTCTACTAGTGGTTTTTCCCAAGCCTCTTCCCACTTCTGCCCTAGAAAGGGTTTTGCCCGATCCCCCAAATCGTAGCTCTGCTGAATGAGACTTACAAGCGGGTTTAAATCGCTGTTCATCTTGATCGTATTCAAGGTGATTGCGGCAATCAACATCACTGCGAGCGGAGAGCGATTTTGCGCGAGCGTAAATGCTTGCAGCCCAATCTCTCCAACAGGATCGGTGCCAAATCCTGTAACGGTATGCCAAATATCATGAGTTTGTCGCATACGCAGTGCTAAATAGCTTGTGTCATCTTGAAGCTCGACTTGGCGATAAAACTCTGGATCGAGGTTGGCTGCTCGCATATGAGAGGCATAGGCAAAGCCTAACGAATCTTCAGGCAGCTTGAGTAACGCTTCTAAATTGGGAGTCGGTGCAATATATTGTTCTTCAAAAAGTTGAGCGATTTCAGGATGGGACTTGAGATAGGTAATCGCGGCAGCAGAAACTTTATGGTTGGCTAAGGCAGCAGCAATATCAAAAACTGCCTCGATATCTGTTCCGTTATCGATAAAGGCAAGGAAACCTTCCAAACCTTTCAGAAGTTCTGGAGTAACCGAGCGACTCATATCAGCATTGATAATGGAGGGAGATTTTGACATTGGGAAACCTTAGATAATCAAAATGAACGAACCCTTAGCGGGATAACTTCAGATATCTGGATCTAGACCCGCAGCTCTTAGCCGCTCTGCCAGTTGTGCTGCCCTATACTCTAGCTGCGATCGCTCTGTTGCGTTCGGCTTCTACCTCAGTTAACACGCAACTTCCTTGTGCATCATACTAGCGCAGCCACCATCTGTTTAGGACTATTTTAGGGATTCTTGAATTGCCTGATTGCGACTATCTAGGGGCAAAGTTTTGTAGCCATTGAGTAAGAGCGAGATGCCTCCGGCAAGTTGCGCGGGATGCCAATCCAATTACTTCGTAGTTCCCCGTGGGGCGCGTTCAGCATCTGTTCCAATCCACTGCTTAGAATTCACTACGGTATCGATTTTATTTTCCAATTCTGTTAGTTGAGTCGGTGCATCAGGTGAAGGAAGGTAATGGTGTACTGTTTTTTGTTTCTTGCCGATTGTCAATGAGGTGATGGCAGAAGGTGCATCGGTGTGTCCACCTGTATAGCTGTCTTGAAGCTTGAAGTAATTGAGCTTTTGAAAGTCTGCAATGAGCTTTCTCGCTGCTGTTTTACTGATAGTTGTTGTTCGGGTGCCAGTCACTTTCACAAACCGTTTGCCCTCGTAAACCACCTTGCCATTGCCATAAACAGTGAGCTTATAAATGGGGCAAAAGCCAAAACAGGCTGTCCGTTCGAGTGTCAGCGCAACTTGTGGTGAGACTTGTCGAGGTTGATTGAGTAGCCTTTGATTCGGAGTAGTGGTTTCAGCCGCCAGGAACGGGGAGTTAGGAATAGAGACGCTTAGAACACTACTGGCTACACCGATTATTAGACTTAGAAGAAGTGGCGATCGCATTATCGTTAGGCTCTAAATCAGAAAGATTCACTTAACTTCGAGTCTATTCGGCTGTTTCAGCTCTCAGTTCCCGGTTTCTAATTCAGAAACTAGAAGACGATGTAGGAATTTTCTATTTTTAGGCTAAATTATCGGCTGTTGATGCAATCGGGAAATCATTGGTGTTCTCCGTAGACGAGTTGGGTTGTTACACCGCAGCGCACCCTAGAACAACTCAGCTTTGACAACTGAACGCACAGCGATATTTTCAAGGGGTACAGAAAGCAAGCGATCGCTCTTTTAGGCTCTAGAATTGGAAGCATCCCATGAGCGACTCCAACTCATACATTGATTAGGAAACCCTATGTCCTGCAAACACCTCAATGAAGTGACTCTGCAAAACCTAATCCATAAAGCCAACTATCCGGTGTTTCGCTGTGAAGAGTGCATGCGGATCAATGGTCGTTGGGTGCATCTTCGCATTTGTCAGACGTGCGGTAAGATGCTGTGCTGCGACTCGTCAGAACATCAGCATGCTCGTCGTCACTATGAGGAAACCGGACATACTGTAATCAGCTCAGCGGAGTTAGGAGAGCAATGGCTGTGGTGTTTTGTGGATGAGCAGCAGAAGAATTATTGAAGATACGCTCAATTGGGGTATCTCCCCAACTGACAAGTAATTTTAAAGGAAGGCGATCGCATAATCCTTCCAAACACTAGATCGAAGAAGGAGCAATCACCTTGATGCTACGGGTTAGGATTTAGGGTAGGGCGTTCTGATTGAAGTATGGCAAAGCAGGAAAATCCTCTCACGGGAGAAGCACTCATTAAGGAAGTTTGTCGGCGGATTCGGGTTGCCCGTAGCTACTGGGATGCTCATAATAACGCTGCTTGTCGGGGAGAACGCGATCGCGCTTTAGCCCTTTACAACACGCTAACGAAAGAACAAAAAGACAAGATTCCGCAGCAGTTGCGGGTGTGGCTTCGCTACCGCAGTGAAAAATACTTTAGCGCACACCGAACACCACCCAAGTCGAAACGAAAGTCGAAATAGTGTTTTCCTTGGGTTGTCAGGGAAATGCGATCGCGCTGTAAAAGCAGAGGCTTACCTGAAGTGAGGCGGCGAGCGCTCTTTGAGTAAGTGTTTCAGATGTAATTATCTTATACGTTTCTAGGAGTTCGTAGATTTCGCATGAAAGTTGAGATAACGATTAAAAACTATCGTTGCTTTCCAGATTTTAAGCCAGCTCAAATTACTCTACAGAAAGGTTGCACTGCCTTTATAGGAGTTAATAATTCAGGGAAATCTTCCTTACTAAAGTTTTTCTATGAATTTCGTCAGCTCTTTCAAGTAGCTTCTACCGGCAACCCCTGGGTAGAATTGGCAGCAGGTCGCTCATATGGATTTAATTTTCCCAAAGAAGTCTTAACCCCTCAAGATGTCTTTTGTAATGCGACAAATCCTCGTCCTCTCGAAATACAACTTCAATTTGTGCCCGACGAGGCTGACGACAAAGAAGAGATTCAATTATCTCCGTCTAAAATAGTCATCTCTGTTCCAAGAAACCAGACAATTTTTACTGCTTTGATCTATCAAGGAAATCAGTCTCTTCCACCTAAAACCTATAAGTTTGATGGAGTACAGCTTATTGATCCAGATCACAATTTTTCTCCTGTAGCATACCTGGCTGCTGTTCTTAATGTGTTCAAAGATTTGGCGGAAACACAATACATTGGTCCATTCAGAAATGCAATTAATCTTTTCCCAACTAGTAACATAAATGAAGTTCAAACGATTCAGTACTTGCATATTAGCTACTTTGATATCACTATAGGCCCCCCTTTTATTAAAAAATGGAGAGAATCTTCAACAGGTTTTGATAAGTCAATCATCAAATCTACGAACAATATTACTAATGATCTTAAAGGAATCTTTGGTTTTGAAAATCTAAAGATTGATTCGTCCGTCAATGATCAAACATTCAATTTTTCTATAGACGGAGAGGTATATACTCTTCATGAACTAGGTTCTGGTCTAGCTCAATTTTTTTTGGTGCTTGCGAATATAGCTTTACAAAAACCGTCCTACATACTTATTGACGAGCCTGAACTTAATCTTCATCCCTTGCTACAATCTCGCTTCCTTATAACTATTACTAAATATGCAACTCAAGGAATTTTGTTTGCCACTCACAGTCTTGGATTAGCACGAACAAGTGCCGACCGAATCTATTCTGTTCAAAAGGAATCTGATGGAGGGAGTAGAGTTGCCGAATATGGTCGAGAACCTCGACCAGCAGAATTGCTTGGTGAATTAAGCTTCTCTGGCTATATAGAACTCGGATTCAGAAAAATCTTACTTGTAGAGGGGTCTACTGACTTAAAAGTAATTCAACAGTTTCTTCGTTTATATAAAAAAGACCAGGACGTTGTCCTCTTGCCTTTAAGAGGACGCGAAGGTATTCACAACAATGCTCTTGAAGGCTTATGCGAAGTTAGACGTATTTGTGAAGAAGTTTACGCTTTAATTGACAGTGAACGTTCTTCTGCTGATGCTCCATTACAACAACGAATTAATGATTTTAGCCAATTGTGTTGTCAAGCTGGGATTAAATGCCACATTCTAAAATATCGAGCTACTGAGAATTATTTGTCTGAGGCAGCAATCAAAAAAGTAAAAGGTAATAAATATCGAGCACTTCAGCCTTACGAGAAACTTGGAGATATGAAGCCTAGTTGGGATAAAGTCGAGAATTGGCTTATAGCAAAGGAAATGACTCTTACAGAATTAGAGACAACAGATCTTGGTCAATTTCTAAGGAAAGTGTGTGAAGAATAGAGTGCAAAACTCCCTAGAACACATCGATGAGTGAAGCGATCGCTGCAATGTGCAAATCATAGGCACCAATCGGATTTACTGCACTGGCAAGACGCGCACGAATTTGACCGCACGCGATCGCAGCCTCATCCCCAAAAGGAAGCGAGGCAAACCGCCCAACTTACAAGCCATTCTAAAAGAAGGCGATCGCAAACGAAGCCTCATTCATGTCTCTATCTTGAGCGAAGTGTTGCCAAGCCAAGGGAAACAGAACCATTCATCTAGAGTCATTAGTTAGTAGTGAATCACTACTACTTTTGCCTTGAGTATGAAGAAAACAACTGCCTTAACAGTGACCGTCCTTGCGATCGCTACACTTGTGGGGACATCTGTGGCACATTCTGCTGGCTTCTTCGCTCAAGCACCAACCGCTTCCGTAGCTCAAGCTAAACCATCTTGGGAAAACTCCAAGCTAGTTCACAAGTTGCCCACTGTCGCAAACTATGCCAAGTTTAGCTCTAATGGACTTCTACTCGTCTGTAATGGTGAACAGGGTAAAGCCATTCAGTTGTGGGATGTAACGAAAGGGGAATTACTCT
The DNA here is from genome assembly GCF_039961855.1 of Trichocoleus sp. Lan. NCBI lineage: Bacteria > Bacillati > Cyanobacteriota > Cyanophyceae > Leptolyngbyales > Trichocoleusaceae > Trichocoleus > Trichocoleus sp. Lan. The sequence continues at coordinate 13,826 of NZ_JAMPKA010000049.1, forward strand.
CATCTATCAAAGCCGACGATACCACTTCCTTTGGAGATGTTGCCATCAGCCCTGATAGACAGTTTGTTGCCAGCATCATCTACTCGCAAATTGATAAATCAATAGCAGTTGGTCTGTGGAATAGCAAAACCGGAGAACCGATCTGGAAAAAACCAATTTTTACCAATAGCGCAGAGTTTCGCGGCTCTAAGGATTCTGGGGAAAATTTCCCGGCTAGCATTATTTCCAGCTTGGAATTTAGCCCAAACGGACAATCTATTGCCAGTAGCGCCCGAAAATATTTTGGTTCCGAAAATCCGCAGATTCAGCTATGGGATGTAGCAACCGGCGAAAAGCGCTTTGTATTAAAGAGTAATATCAAATCTTTACGAGGGGTGCGTTTTAGCCCTGATAGCCAAGTGTTAGCCAGCCTCGGTTCCAATCAATCTATCCTCAAGGGAGGAACTTATCACTGGCAAGGCTTGATTCAACTTTGGAATCCTAACACAGGTCAACTCCTCCATACCCTAAAAGAAAAAGATCAGTTACTTCCCCAGAGCATGGCCTTTAGCCCGGATGGTCGAACGTTAACCAGCCTGTCAAAAGACGCGATATATGAAGCTCACCTCCGCACTTGGGACGTGAAAACGGGTGGAACTGTGCGTACTGTTTCGGCTTCGGTAGACAGAACGGATGACCAGTTATCACTCAGTCCTGATGCTAAAACCTACTTGGTTGCTGGTCAGGTAGCTGGTTCACGTATTATTAATGTCGAAATTCGCAAGGAATGGCCTCTTAGTGGTTTTGATGTGAGTAGTGGTGCTAGTACAGGATTATTTAGCCCAGATGGTCAGATGTTGGCTGTTCCAACGGTAGCAGGAATTCCGATTTGGCAAGCTGGTAATTAGTAATTGGTAATTGATAACTTACCAGGGAAGCACCTCCCCATTGGCGTGCCAAAAAGTGCCTGTATTCTCCAGCGTCAACTCATCAATCCGCGCCAACAAACCCTTTACAGACTCTTCCGGTGTAATGCCAGTAAAGTTCGTCATACGACTTTGAACTAACCCTGGATGCAGAATTGCCACTGCGATCGCACGCGGTTTGAGGTCGAGAGATAGCGATTTGCCAGCCATCGATAACGCCACCTTCGACATCCGATAGCCATAAGAACTGCCAGAGGTATTATCTGCAATTGAACCCATCCGACTTGTCATCAGCGCAATCTTGGAACCTGCTTTAAGCAGTGGCAATAGGGCGTGAGTCACTCGTAAAGGCCCCAGCGCATTCACTTCAAACTGCTCTCGAATGCTCTCAAAATCCAAGTTTTCCAGCGTCACGCGCTTGATGATTCCGGCATTATTAATTAGAACATCAATCGTCGTGTCCCCCAGGCGATCGCGTAAATCAGCAACCGATGCATCAGAGGTAATATCAATCCCCTCCTCAACCTGCACCCCTAGCTGCTTCAACTCCTCAGAAGCAGTGCGACAAATGGCAATGACATTACCCCGCGCTTGCAGTTGGCGGCAATATTCGTAACCAATTCCCCGATTAGCACCCGTAACCAGATAAGTTGCCATGCGAACTCCCATGTCTTGATTAGAGGGACATCTCTAGACACTCATAGCCTATCTGAAACTGTCGCTTACCATCGTGTTCCAGAATGTTGCCGGGTGCGATAATTACCCGAACAAAATCTCAAGTGGGAATCTGTAGAATTGACTGCTTTAGCGCTGATCCTCCGACCTTCAGGCGGGGAATGAGCTTAAAGTGTTTCAATTTTCTAGCATCGTCAGGTCGAGGATGGCTTGTAGCCCAGCATTCGGAAGTAGAGTCCTTTTTGGGATAGAAGTTCGTCATGAGTGCCTTCTTCAACGATCTCGCCCTCCTGCATCACAAAAATGCGATCGCAGTCTACGACAGTTTCGAGTCGGTGCGTCACTAAGATAATTGTTCTTTTGCGACGCAGACGCTGGAGGGTTTCTATAACCCATTGCTCGTGCTTCAAATCTAGCGAACTCGTGGGTTCGTCGAGGATGAGTATCGGAGCCTTCGTCGCTAGCGCCCGCGCGATCGCTAACCGCTGCCGCTGTCCGCCGGAAAGGTTCTGACCGCCCTCGCTGAGCATCGTATCGTACCGCTCCGGCAAGGCTTCGATGAACTCAGCCGCCCCGGATTCCACCGCCGCCTCCCGAATCTCTTGCAAGGTCGCTTCCTCGCAGCCATAGGTAATATTCTCCGCGATCGTTCCGGGGAAAAGCGGACTGCCTTGCGTGACCAGCGCCATGTGTTTGCGGACATCGGCAACCTTAAGGGTGCGGATATCGAAACCGTCGAGTTGGACGCTGCCCCCTGTCGGGTCGTAGAAGCGTGGCAAGAGATTGAGCAGCGTGCTTTTTCCTGTGCCGCTTGGACCCAAAAACGCTACCATCTGACCCGGTTCGATAGTTGCATCGATTTCCCGTAACACGGGTCGCTCAGGGATGTACTCAAAGCTTACGTTGGAAAGGGTTAGGGTGCGGGGATGGACGGGAAACGATCGCGCATCAGGCTCGTCCTTGATGGTGGGTGGCTCGTCAATGACCGTAAAGACGCGATCGCATGAGGCTACGAATGTCTGGATCTTGGTCGTGAACCCCAACACCCAACCGATTGGGTCCCAGAACTGATTAAGGTACGCCAAGAATACGATCAGATCGCCGAGGGTCAGGCCGTTCGGCACCTGGCGCAAAAACTGGTCGCGATAGACCAGATACCCGCCGTAGCCGAAGATTACCCCGCTTCCCAGAGCGAAGACTACCTGAACCGCGAGCGGATAGAGGTTTTCCTGCCAATGGAGCCGCATGGAGGCAGCGACGCTGCGATCGACCACCCGCGTGAAGCGCCGCGACTCCGTCGCTTCTCGACGGAAAGACTGGATGAGTCCGATCAACTCTATCGCTTGCTGCATGGTTGAGGTCATGATCGCATCGGTCTGCTTCGACTCAAACGCCCGACGCCGAATCCTTCCCTCGAAGTACCAGTTCGCGAGTAACAGAAGCGGCGTGAATGAAAGTGCGAACACGGTGAGAAGGACATGGCGCGACAGCATGATCCAGATCATCGCCGTCAGCGTCACCGATGCAGCGGTAGAGCCGATCAGCGTATCGATTACCCCCCAAGGACCGAGGCTGTCGTAGCTCAATCGGTAGATAGCGTCGCCTTGCGATCGCGAACCGTGCCAGCCGAGACTCAGCGCCTGCATTTTGTCGTAGAGTTCGGTGCGAACCCGCAAGGTTCCGTTGTACTGGATGCGGTAGTTCAACATTTTACGGAGCATCATGACGGTATCGCTCAGGATTCTGATGAGCATTGCCACGAACGCCATTCCGAAAATTTGGTTCAGCTTGCCTTCCCCAAGCGGGGCAAGAAACAGCCGATGAATCCAGTTGGGTTTCGGGGTTGGAGAGAGAACCGTATCGACTAGAATCGCCATAGGCCAAGCGTTGAGAAGGTTGCAAAGCACCGATGCCCCAATCAGAAGCAAGAGCGTGACGATCAGCCAGATGTCCCTACGAAAGTAAGAAATAGACCGGAGGACGATCCGCACCAACCAATGTTGGTATATTGACCGCTTCACCATTTTTGGCGGATTTTCCCGGCTTTTTAAAGATGCTTTGAGTGGAAAAGTCATGGATGTGCTGGGTGACTCTAAGCAGAACAATGACACCAATTGGACAATTTCAGAGAGCCGGGGGTCAGAAATCAACTTTGGTTTTTAACCCCTTGAAAGACGATTCAAAACTCCTGAAACCCTTGAAAAATTCTAGGTTAGGTAGGACGTAAGCGTAGGCGCGTTCATGCCGTAAGACTTGCCAGTTCAAAAAAGCATCAATCAGTTGGGTGAATCAACTGGGTGATGTGCGATCGCAAATTGCTTTGTTAAGGTCGGGCTGTTGTAGCTGTTATGACGGCAACATTTGCATATACAACTGCCGTCTTATTGGATTGTATCGGCGAGTCATAAAGTTTTTGTCCTACCTGAGCTATATACCTATCTATATGAAAAATCTCAAGCAATTGTCTTGGAAAAACGCGCTCGCTCTGGCTGTTATGGCAACAATTGCCACTGGCGCGATCGCTAAACTCCCGTCAACAGCCCAACCCTCAACCCAACCCAGTTCAACAACCTCTAACTCCAAAAGAGACTTTGAGCCAATCTACAATTTAAGCGGGCATAACAGCGATGTTACTTTTCTAACCTTTAATACGAATAGTCAAATCCTGGTTAGCCATAGCCCTGGTACGGCAATCAAGCTGTGGAACCTCAAAACAGGTAAGCTGCTGCGTACCCTGAATGAAAAAATATATGCCGCCGGCGTCGTTGCAATTACTCCCGATACCCAAACCTTGGTGACTGTTGACCGTAAGGCACAGGATAATGACAAAACGATTAAGGTGTGGAATCTGAAAACGAATAAACTTCTCCGCACCTTGAACGGTCATTCACAACCAGTCAATCACCTTGAAATCAGTGCCGATGGGCAAACTTTAGTCAGTGCCAGTAATGACAAGAAAGTGTTGGTGTGGAACCTGAAAACAGGCAAACGGCTACAGACTATCAATCCACAATCAACCCCGATTCGGTCGATTGCCCTCAGCCCAAACAGTCAGATACTTGCGACTGGCGGTGGAGAATATGTGGATCAAAATACCAGTAAGGACACTAGCATTCAGCTCTGGGATATCAAGACAGGAAAACTGCTGGGTACTCTCGAAGGACAGACTAGCCCAATCAGTTCCATTGCGATCGCTCCCGATGGGCAGACGCTTGTCAGTGTTGCAGATTCCATCAAGATATGGAACCTGAGAACAAAGCAGCTTCTCCACACATTACCCGGAGGTTCCGCTTCCATTTCAATTAGCCCTGATGGGCAGAAGCTGGTTACGGCTGCTTGGGATCATTCAGTCAAATTGTGGAATTTGCGGACTGGAACGCTACTTAAAACCCTGTTTGAGCCTTCTATTAACGACCAAAATCTTGGTCGCATATACACAACCAGTATTGCCTTTAGCCCGGATGGCAAAATGATTGCCATCGGTTCTGGGGGTGTTTTGTCCACTTTTGGAATCAGTGTTTTACGGGGGTCTTTTTGAAGTACCAGCCACCTTTTGGGAAGTTACTGTCATCTAGCGCAACCTGGTTAAAACGGCGTTTTAACTTGGAGATGGAGAGTTTCTCCAGATTGCGGATGCACAAAGCGAAGTTCCCTGGCGTGCAGATGTAACCGACTGACAGTTGCACGACATCCGTAAAGGCGATCGCCCAATATCGTTACCCCAAGTCCTCTGGGATCGGCAGCATGAACCCGGATTTGATGAGTGCGTCCCGTTAGCGGCATAAACTCTATGCGAGTCCAATCGCCTTCCCTGGCGATAACTTGGAAGCGAGTCAAGCTAGGTTTACCCCGTTCATCGACTTTCTGATAGGGACGATTTTCCGGATCTCCCCATAAAGGGAGTGCGATCGCACCTTGCTCAATTGTCACAGACCCGGAAAGTAAGGCTTCGTAAACCTTGTAAACTTGCCGCTGCTGAAACTGCCAACTTAGTTGGCGATGGGTTTGGCGATCGCGTGCCAGCAAGAGAATACCAGATGTTTCTCGATCCAGACGATGCACAGATGCGATCGCCATGCCATCCGGTAACAGATGACGCAAGCGACTGAGGACACTATCAAAGGTGTGGTGATAACGACCAGGTACTGATAGGAACCCTGCGGGTTTGTTCATCGCAATCAGCCATTCATCTTCATAAACAATGGGGACCTCTCCCCACACCCCTCCCCTAATAGGGGAGGGGCTTCTTACTCCCTCTTCCATCCCCTCCTTTTTAAGGGGGGGGAGGGGGGAAGGAAAGGGGGGGGAGGGTTCCCATCCCGATAGTAAAAATCCCATCAGTGGCTGACAGCGTTCTGCACAGGCTCCATAAAATTCTCCCTGAATTTTGTCACCATCGGCTGATGATGACCCCCACCAAAACTCTGCCATTGCCAGTGGCTTCAGTCCATGCGTTGCCGCATAGTGCAGCAGCTTAGGGGCGCAACAGTCTCCGGTTCCAGTGGGCATAGAGCCTCCTGGCATCAATTCCTGCAAAGATAGAGACTCTCCTGCAAAATTCGTCAGCCTATACGCCGCGTGCATCTGAGTCTGCAATTCGCGGGATAGTTCTTTGCGCTGTTGTTTAAGTTCGCGCATCCGTGCTTGGGTTGCTTCAATCAATTCCTTGAGTGGCTGCAACACTTCATTCTGCTGGCGTTTGAGCATTCGTCGCTCAATTCCGTGCTGACGGCTTTCTTCATCAAGTTCTTCAAGGGCAATCGTTAGCACTTTTCCAGTCAGTGTTTCGCAGATTAGCTGACGTTTTCGGTGTCGTTGCTGCTTGCAATCTCGATGGCGATCGCTCATTTCTTGCAACTGCTGTTCAAACTGGCGAGACAGGGTTTCGTACTGCTGCCATTCTGGAAGTTGCTTTAAGGTAATCAGTTCCTGTTTAATCGCCTCCAGTTGAGCTAAGGTATGGGCTTCTTCTAGGGCAACTTCATCTCGTCCCGGAATTGGCGGCACCCAGCCCTCGATCGTGCTATTACCATTCAAAAGACCAGAGAAAGCTTTGAGTACCTGTTGTTCGCCATGCGGTAGTTCAACCAGCAGGATTCCATACATCTTGCCTTCATCGGAATAACAGTCATTATTGGCAAGATGCTGCATTAACTCTCTAGCGATCGCTTCTGCTTCCGGGGTGCGGGGTAGTCTCAGTAGTTCACCACTTTGAGGACAGCGCCCTTCATACCAATAGTTTTGAATACCTTTGGCAACCTCTGTAGATAGTCTCTTGCGGGTATCTATTTTCTCATGCACCGATGATTGACTCCAGCAACGCCTACAACAAAAGGACCCACAATAAGAATCTGCCATGCGGTTGGGAGCTTTTGCAGTTTAATGGCTTTGTTGCAAATTAAAAAATTGCATATTGCCTCTAACTCATCTATTTAAAAGCAGTCCCTAAATAACCGCTGCAACCTTGGCAGTATCACTTATTAAGTGTCCATCCTCCATGTGAACAATGCGATCGGCAATATCCAAAATGCGGTTGTCATGAGTGACTAGTAGAATCGTGCAACCTTGTTCTTTTGCCAGTGTTTGCATCAGGCTAACGACTTCACGACCGGATTTGCTATCGAGAGCAGCAGTCGGTTCATCAGCAAGAATGAGTTTGGGATGGCTTACCAAAGCGCGGGCGATCGCTACCCGTTGCTTTTGCCCACCCGACAGATCGGCGGGATAGTAATTGATCCGATTTCCCAATCCTACCTGTTCTAGCATTTCGGCTGAGCGCTGGCGCATCTGGTGCAAAGAAATATCCTTGTGCAACTCTAAGCCCATCTTGACGTTCTGGAGTGCCGTTAAGCTACCGTGCAAGTTGTGCGCCTGAAAGATATAACCATTGTGCCGTCGTGCTTGTACCAGTGCTGTCGGATTTGCACCACAAAGTTCTTGTCCTAACACCTTGAGACTACCGGATTGGGCAGATCGCAATCCACCCACTAAAGTTAGCAGTGTGGTTTTGCCGGAACCAGAAGGCCCGGTCATAATGATAATCTCACCAGCATTGATTTCTAAACTGATGTCAAATAAAACTTGTTTGCGGAGTTGACCTTGACCAAAGTAGTGATCGAGGTTGTGAATAGAGATAACAGGTTGAAGAGACATAATATAAACCTAAAACATATCAGCCGGGTCAGCTGATTGTAATTTGCGGGTAGCGATCGCGCCAGAAAGGGTACACATCACCATCGTTAACATCAGCACAAAAATCCCTCGCGCCACAGTCATGTACAGAGGCAAATTCGTCGCATTACGAGTCAGGCGGTACAGTCCTGCGGAAATGGCAATACTAGGGATAAAGCCGATGATTGCCAAGATAACGGCTTCTTCAAACACCACCATGAGTAGGTAGCGATTGCGATAGCCCATTGCCTTGAAAGTGGCGTATTCTCCCATGTGAGCGTTCACATCTGTTGAGAGAACTTGGTAGACAATAATGACGCCAACAATGAAGCCCATTGTCACGCCCAAGTTAAAAATAAATCCAATCGGTGTATTCCTTGCCCAGTAGCTTCTTTCAAATTCGATAAATTCCTGCCGAGTCAGAACCTGAACATCATTCGGCAAGTGTGCTTTCAAAGCTTGTACCGTTTGCACTGGATCGGTTCCGGGTTGCAGTTGCAGTAAGCCGACACTGACGCTGCTTGCCTGTCGGCGGGGAAACAACCGCAGAAAGTTTTGGTCGCTAGTAACCAGGTGTCCGTCTGCACCAAAGGAAGATCCGATGCGGATTTTGCCAGCAACGGTAACACTATGGCGCTCAATTTCTGTTTTTAGTGGCTGGTTTTGTTCGAGTTGCGCGATCGCTGCTTTGTAGTCTCCACGGCTACCGCTGTCAAACAAAACTGTGTTAGGCAGCTTAATCAGGTTTAATTGTTGGTTAATGTCTGGTTGCTCAAAGACTGAGCTGTTAGGGTCAAATCCCAACATCAGCATACTGGTTTCGCGCTGGGTGGTCGGATGCTTCCAGTTCACCATGTTGGCGTAGAGTGCTTCCGCAGACTGAACGCCTGGAATATCCATCGACTGGTACAAACGCCGTCGCGGGAAGGACGACATATTTGATAGATTGCGAGCTTGAGGGCTGAGCAGAACGACATCGGCGCGAACGCTATTGTGGACTAAAACGGCACTGTTGAATAGCGCACTCTGAAACCCCAACTGCATCAACATCAAGACATCTGCAAACACAACACCCGCACACGCTACGACCAGTTTTCCTTTTTGATGACTCAGTTGCAGCCATCCTAAAGGTGTCCGGCGTTGGAGTTGTTGGAAGCTAATCATAATTCAATGACCACCTTAACTTGCTGATTCGTGAGTCGGGCAGCCTTGCTACTGGAGCCTGCATCCAGACGGATTTTCACTTCTACGATGCGCCCATCAATATTGGCGGACGGATCGCTATTTACAATGTCTTGGCGCAGCACTTTGTAGCCAACCTGCTCGACAGTACCGCTGAGTTCGCTGTCAATGGAGTCACTACTCACCCGCGCCGTTTGCCCTGGACGGATGTTCTTGATGTCACTCTGATAAACTTCTGCGATCGCAAACATCTGTTGCGTTCGCCCAATTTCGGCAATCCCGTCGTTGCTAATTAGTTCGCCGGGACGGGTGTAGATTTTGAGGATTTGACCATCTTGAGGCGATCGCACGGATGCCTGCTCTAAGTTTGCTTTGGCTTGCTCAACGGCTGCTAAGGCTTGTCTGACATCGGCTTGAGCTACCTGCACATCTACTGGACGCACCTCTGCAATTCGATCCAGGGTGGCGCGGGCTTCATTCAGTTGCTGTTGGCGAGAATTCCGAGTGCGATCGCGGGCGGCTTGCGCTTCTTGGAGTTGCTTTTGGGCAGTTGTCAGTGTCAGTCGCTTACTATCGCGTTGGGATGCCGAAACCGCTCCGTTCTGGTAAAGCAATGCGTAGCGCTGATACTCCACCTGTGCATTTTGCACTTCCGCTTCCAGACGGGCAATGGTAGCGGCTTGCGCGTTCAAGTCGCCGACACGTTCAGCTTCTAGTTGGGCAATCTGGGAGCGTTGCGCCTGGATTTCGCCCGTCTTGGCTCCCGCACGCACCTGCTCCAGTTTGGCTTGGGCAACTCGCACCTGTTCTTGTGCCTGCATTACAGATGCCTGGAGGCGATCGCGACTGTTGAGTATCGCAATTGCTTGTCCTTTGCGAACGCGATCGCCTTCCTTGACTAACAGTTGATCTACTCGATTCCCCTCAGCAGATGTTGGTGCAGAAAGCGCGATCGCTTCCCCTTCTGGCTCTAGTCGTCCCAACGCCGTCACGGTTTTGATTTGGGGCGTACTGATAACTGTGGATGGGGTCGTACTGGATTGCGGCATACGCCCTTGCGAAACGCTATATGCCATCACTCCGCCTGTTGCCAGCGTTGCAGCGATCGCCAGCAGAGTCAGTGGTCGGGAAAGACGTTTCGAGGATGGATTACCTGCTGCCACTTCTTGCATCATCTGTCAGATTCCCCAGTTCTAGGAAGCAACTAAACTAAACCGTTTAGTTTTTCTATAACTAAACTAAACGGTTTAGTATAATAACGTCAAGGGAGTCCTGAAAATTCTCTAGAACTCCTCAAAGCGAATGCCCCTAGAATGACTGTGACAATCAGGTCAGGAATGAATGAGACAGACGAAGATGACGGAACCGAAGCAGGATGGGTTGGGAGAGAAAGCCGAACAGATATTGACAGGCGCAATGCAAGAGTTTTTGGTGCATGGCTATGCCGCCACCAGCATGGATCGGGTGGCGAAGGCGGCTGGCGTATCCAAAGCAACGGTTTACAGTTACTTTCAAGATAAAGAAGGATTGTTCACCGCCCTCATCCAACGGTTTGCTCACAAAAAGCTTTCCATCATCCAACGTTCTCTGCTACCGCAAGGAGATGGTCGGGTCATGTTGCGGCAGCTATTAACGAAGGCATTGAATGAGATCATTTGTGATAGTGAAGAAATTGCCCTTTTGCGGCTAATTATTGGCGAGTCTGGGCGGTTTCCCAAGCTGGCACAAATCTTTGTTCGCACGCTAGTAAAACCTGGCATTGAAACCTTGAGCCAGTATCTGGCATCGTATCCAAACTTAAAGATTGCCGACCCCGAAGCAACTGCACGCATTTTGATAGGTGCCTTAGTTCATTTCATGCTGGTACAGAAAGTGCTTCACAGTCAGGATATTCTGCCGATGGAGAGCGATCGCTTGATTGATAGCCTGATGTATCTCCTCCCAGAAGCCTAAGCTGGAGTTGCACGTTCTTGTCCCCACACCCCGAACAGTTGATGACATTTGGGGACTACCAAGTTAGTTGTGGGCAAAGAGTTTCTAAGTATGCGATCGCCACAAATTTACCAAATGGAAAACTGCTTCCAATCGTTGCAATCCGCATTAGCGATCGTTCAACCCGAAATTCCTTTGACCACCACAACGATAGACCATTGAATGGCATTCCTCTAATTCCATTTTTAACCTTGATTGATTGCACTAGGTTCCATGTAGACAAGTTCCCAAATGTGGCTATCTAAATCTTGAAACCCATGTGCGTACATAAAACCGTGATCTTGTGGTTCATTGTAAGTTGACCCACCAGCGGCGACTGCCTTGCGAACCATTTCATCGACTTGTTCTCGGCTATCAGAAGATAAGCAAACCAGGACTTCTGTGCTTTTGGTTGCATCACAAATTTCTTTCGGAGTAAACGTCTTAAACTTGTCGTGAGTCAATAGCATCACGAAGATGTCATCGCTGACGATCATGCAAGTCGCCGTTTCATCAGTAAATTGGGCGTTAAAACTGAAGCCAAGTTTTGTAAAAAACTCGACAGACTGATTGAGGTCTTTTACAGGCAGATTCACGAAAATTTTAGTAGCCATGTTTTCTCCTTTTGAGAGTTCATTGAATATATGGAAGTATCGGCAAGACGATACTAATGTTCCGCTTGAGCCGTTTCACAAAAGACCACCAGTTGACTGTCTCATGCGTGGCAAGGGAGACTCAAGCCGTCGCCAAGAACTCATCAAGGCAGTCAAAGCTGGAGTTCCACCCACCAATAACCCCCATTTCCTCATGCTTCCGGCGGTCTTCGGCAGACTCATGCACAATGCGGAGTGTGAGCTTGGTCTTGCCGTCCAAATCCTCGAAAAGCACCGTCATCACGATTCCCTTTGGCAGATCAGCGTTCACGACCTTTTCAAAGCCTTCATCAAATTCATCAGTGGTAACAATCCGTTCAAGAGGCACGACTTCGCGGAAGACACCTTTAACCGGGTACTCCGTACCGTCTGGGCCAATCATGACGTAGCGCGATTTACCGCCTGGACGCAGATCCAGCTCAGTCACCTTGGTCGTGAAGCCTTTCGGCCCCACCACTGCGCTACGTGTTTCGGGTCAGTCCACGCCTTGAATACGAGTTCACGGGGTGCGTTGAAGACGCGGGTGATGACGATCTCGCGTTGACCGGAGGTCGGTCGTAGACCCTCGCTTTGAGCATCAATGGAATCATTTTTATTGCCCATCTTGTTTCTCCTGGGTTTGTAACTCGTGCAGGTAATCATCCAGCCGATCAAGTCTCTCTTCCCAAAATTGGCGATATTGCTCGATCCAATCCATTGCGTCCTTGAGTGGCTCCGCTTTGATCTGGCAGGGTCGCCATTGAGCCTCCCGACCCCGCGCGATCAGTCCGGCACGCTCCAGCACCTTGAGATGCTTGGAGATGGCAGGAAGGCTCATCTCAAAGGGTTTTGCTAACTCGGTGACTGATGCCTCACCCTTGGCGAGGTGAGCCAGGATTGCACGCCGGGTGGGATCGGCAAGGGCGGCAAAGGTGACGCTCAGTTGATCGGAAGACACTTATATTTAACCATTCAGTTAATTAACTATAAGGTTAAATAAATTGTCCAAGAATGTCAAGTGCTGATTTAAGCGATCGCTTGTTGTGTCGTGTTAGGTGTACTGTGCCAGATATTTAAGAACAATTCTCTGGATCTTCATAGGGTCCAAGAAATCTCTCCCCGTTGAAATGAATCATGTGATCTGGTTGATCTGCTACCCAAACTTCTGTTTCCCAAGAAATCTCAGCAAGATACCGAGTCATTTCCTTACGGCTTGGGAAAGCCGTAACAAAAACCAATCCTTTACGACTCGACTGAAAGAGCCGCTTTAATTCATTGTGACGTTTCAAGTTGACTGGACCATGACTAATCACAGCCTCTATCAATACAAGCCAATCTTGCTGCTCATAGTGAACTACAATGTCTGGCATTTTACCGTGAGGATCTAATTCAATCCCTATTTCTCGGAATTTCTGAGTTTCATTGATGATGAACTTATTTCCGGCATCGCCAACATACAGAACTAAACCTCCAGGTGTAAATCTAGGACAGAAGCTTTCCAAAATATCTTTTATCAAAATATTTTGTCCACCTGATGATAGCTGAATGGCTTGACCATTAGGCAAACTTACGGGAATTGTCGGGATATTTCGCTTCCTAGCGCTCTTCTGTCACTCTAGGCAGCAGAAAATAGGGAATCTTGCATTTGTAGGGGGATAGGAACTGCACCGTGAAAGTAATTCATAAGCGCAATCAAGCGTGAAAATCCCA
>NZ_JAMPKA010000050.1:0-26264 GCF_039961855.1 Trichocoleus sp. Lan
ATTGCTGGGATTTAATCATTTAATTGCTGCAATGAATCAATTTAAACCCGGTTTGGCTTCTGGATAATTTAACTGATTTACTACTTGCTTCTCCGGAAAGTGACAGAAGAGGGTTAATACGAACTGTCTCAACCAGATCATCGAGTGTGGGTTGCTGTCCAAGTTGTTCACTCACTGGTAAGTCTGCAATCGCCCTCCAATCCATACCAAGTTCGGCACAAATTGCCTGGAAAATTCGCTTTTCGATTGCTTGGCCTGCCAGGAAGCGGTTCACCGTTTGTCGAGTGCATTGGGATGCCCCAGCAAGATACTCCTGTGTCCAACCCTTAAGCTTTCGGGTCTCCTCAACCTTTTCTCGCCCCTCGTCCGATGCCCGAATCCCTCGTTCCATAAGCTACCTACAGCACATACACAAGTTTGACAGAAGTCTGACAGCTAACTTTTACCTGGCAGAAAGAGTTTCAGGGTCTGATGGTAGTGGGACAGAAGCGCGCGCCCAACTCCTGATTCCACTTCTTGTGAGAGATACCTGAACACCATGAAAAAGAGGCATTCAAGTTTTCCCTTCCCATCTGGCTCCGATCCCTATTCCAACATGGAGTTGAGCATTGCTCAAGAACGCCTTCGTCAGGCTCGTCTCAGTTTTAACCTTGCCTTCGTAGCAACAGCAATTTCTGTCTCCGTTGGTTTGATTGGTGCAGGGCTTTTATTGTCAGGTAACGTTCCAGAAGGTGCCGTAACCGCAACTGGAGGACTATTTTCCAGTATCCGTTATGTGCAGCTTGCCAAAGATGCAAATGATCGCCTCGACAAAGTTTTGATGGCTTTGCAAGACGAGGACGAAGAATGAGCAATTCCTCAAATAGCTCACCACGACGTTGAGTTGAAATAAGCGGAGTAGGCAACTGCTCCGCTTATTTCAATTTGTCCAGAATTAGAATTGTCCAAGTAATTTAGATATCTGTAGGGAGCCGCAGCCGTTAATTATCTTTCTTCAAAATAACCAGTCCCGCCCTTCCATCTCTAAACTTCCCCCCGCAACTTGAAGTCCCAATTGGGACTTCAAAAAAACCATTGCTTCACAAGAAAGAGGAGACATTTCCGTTTCCTACTTCAGAAAACAACAGTTGCGATCGCCTCCGAACAATTGAAAGCGATCGCAGCAACGGAACTAAGCAATTAACCACCAACTTGATCCAACACTATCCCTGTGAGTGTGTATGAGTTGATCTTTCTTTACTTCCTCTAGCTCATCCTCTAGCTCAAATCTCCAGTATGTTGTTCCTGGGAATTTAGGCACGGAAATTAGCGTCGCCTTTCTCCATACATAATCACTGCACTTCACCCAACACTTAGCTCCAGGTTGTGCATCTCTTTGCGCTTGAGCTTTTAAGGTTTCAATTCGTTCCCGTTCCTCTGGGGTTAAGCGCTTCCAAACTTCCTCCTCCGCTTTTTCGCTAGCGTTCATAAAAAGGCTCATCACCTGCATGATCAAAATTCCATCGGTTTCATCGAGAATCATTTGGGCAATAGCAGCAATCTCCTCTGGGCTGCAATCGTGCCCTACCTCTTCCAATCCCTCCTTAGAAAAATTGTTTAATTCGTCACTATCCTTTTCAGTTTTGATTTCTCTTTTAAAATCTGCTGGAAATTCACCTTTCTCCGTCTGAAATACGTCTCGAATTACTTGTGCTTGCCAGGGTATTTCAGCAGCCTCTACATCTTCTGTTCCCCAAGAATCGGTTACTTCCTGCGACTCCGGTGATGGCTCAGTGACGGATGAGTGATGGTCTGAGTGATGGCTCAAACCGTTACCTGTGATGGACTTCGGCGAAAGTGATGGACTTTCGCATAAACTTCCTTCTTCTCGTATATCGCTTACTGTTTCTGTCAGCGCGATCGCTCCATCATCACTCAACTTTTTTGCATCTGGACTATTATCAACCAGGTTTTGAGAAAGTCCATCACTTTCCTGAGGTTCATCACAGGTAAGGGTTTGAGCCGTCACCTTATCCATCACCATGCCATCACTTTCTGGATAAAGTCCATCACTTTTGTGTGGGAGGGCAACAAGAGGCTGGTCAAGTCCATTATGAATGGGAACCGACAATGTACTTCTTTGAGATGGAGGGGGAGGAGGAGGATCGCCATTCAAATCACCAGATACCAGACGTGGTTTGTCTCTGTCGTCGTTGTCGTTGCGGATCTTTAAGTTTAGGAAATACGCCCCTTTGTTATCCCGTTTATGCAAGACATCAATTTTCAATTGGGATTGGAACAAATCTTTTGTTAGGCTAACAAAACGTTGAAGCGCTATCAATTTAGTTCCAGTAGCAGCACTATATTCGCAATAGCTCGCGTACAACCATGTCTGAATGTTTTGATATTGATGCTCATCGTCTGGCTTTTTACTTCTCTTTGCGACACCAACGGCAGTACGAGCGCCTTCTTGGTAAATCAAGCAGTGATCTGCCCATGACGCAATGGGATTGGTTTCAATCAAAGTAGAAGCTTTCGTTCCAGCAAGGCTGGGGACTTGGGTAGAAGTACGCTTTACAAGATTTGTTACCTCCTCATCTGGCATCGCCAGAACCCAGTTCAAGAGTCCAGGGATATAGGGTAAGAATTCGCCCTGTAGTTTACCATTTGTGACTTCTATGAGATTCCGCTGCTGGTCTGGGGGGATTTGTTTTGTGAATGGAATCGTCAGGCGTCGTCGCTCTAACCCGCTTGTATAGTCCCCAGATTGAATCAGCTCGTTGGCTGCAACGATGACCATTGCTGTTGGAGTGAATCCTCCGGTGCTTTGCTGAAATTTCACCTCATAGGGGAGGGTATCTTGCCCGGTCAAAGCCTTTAGAACCGATACGCCTCCAGAGTATCTTTCGGAATCAGTAATCACGACTAATCTTTTTCCGTAAATACTGGCAGTCTCAAAGCGGCTCCCTTCTAGTTTTTGCAGAGTTGTGGTGTGAGTATTGTTTAATCCCATTAGCGCAATTGCTAATCTGATGAGTGTTGATTTCCCCGTTCCACCTGGCCCGATTAATTCGAGAAAGCGCTGTAACTCGGCGCGACCTGTAACGATTGCATTCAGAAAAGCGCGGAGTAATTGCACCAACAGAATGTCGCCATTAACCATATCCAATAACCATTCTTGAATGGGGTCGCAGGTAGCGAGGATATTGAAGTGATATGGCAAGCACCAGGTAAATCGATTCTCCGGGGAGTGTGGATGGAATTCCTTAGTGGTAAGGTTCAACACCCCGTTTTGTAGGGGAAGTAGTCCTTCTGTTTCATCCCACGTCTCGACAGCTAGGTCAGATTTAAGCAGCCGCACTGTGCCACTGATATATTTGGATTCATACGAGTGACTCGACAGCGAGGATCTTACTAAACGCCAAACAAGGTCATCGTCAAACTCTGTCCAAATACCTTCCTGCTTTGCACCGTATCGATACCATTTTTTGTGGTCGAGGTGCCACGCTAGCTCATGACGATACTTTTCAGCAAAAAGAACTGCCAGGTCTCCTTGCTCTAATGAAGGTGAGAACCCTTCTTCTTCGGAGCCTTTATCACTATTAGATTCTTTACTCTTTTTAGAAGAAGTGGATTGTTCTTCCTCCTCAGAATTGAATTGCTCCTCAAGTTGTTTACGGAAGGCTTCAATATCCATTTCCAAGGCTTCAGCAATGACTTTCCAGAAAAACAGATCCACACTTGGATCTCTCTTCAGGGTACGAGCAAAAGAACCAGCTTGCTTCAAGATGGATTCTTTTCCCGAATCGCTGGACAGGTCGCCCCTGGCGATAATTTGTTCTGCTATCCAGGTGAAAGCGTGTTTCGCTGCTGATATGTGTTCCTTCCAAACTCCTATTCCGTACTTGAGGATAAATTCATCCGGGTCAAGAGAGTCCGGGAGCTGAGGAGCGACGTATGGACTAATGCCTACCTCCAATAAACTTTTGATGCAAGATCCCACCCCGGAAATTCCAGCTTCATCCGGGTCGAGCGAAATAGTCAGTCGTTCGATTTTTTGCCGTTTCAGCGTTTGTACTTGCTCCTTGGAGAGCATTGCTGCTACGCAAGCGACAACCCTTGTATCACCCACCAGATGAGCTATTGCAGCATCTGTAATCCCTTCAACTAAGACTGCTTCCTTGTGGCGATCGCGAATTACTCGGTCTAACAGGTAAGGCGACTCTTTGGTGTGTAGCCAAACTTCGCCTTTATCTTTGGGATTAAACCCTTTATCTTTGGGATTAAATAAAGCATACTTTTTCGGTCTACCTGTTTCGTCAGCCCACTTCTTACTTTGATGCCCGTAGATGGTCAACGGTTGCCCGTAAGAATTAGCCCAAGGGAAAGTCATATAACCTTCCCACTTTTTCGACAACACACCGATTTGCTGAGCGAATTCCAGGTCTAATCCTTTCGCTTGCAGAACTTCTTTGACTTCTTTGACTGAGGGATACACACCGATGCCAAAGTCTTTTAGTCCTTCCTCCGTGAACCCTCTCTCCTCAATTAGATGCTTTCTTTCTGCATCACCGCTGGCAGTCCAAAGTATTTCAGCACAATAGTCGCAAACGGCTTTGAGGATTGTTTGTCGTGTCTCGCGTCTCTGTGCTTGTTTGATTTGTTCAGGGTTCCACTCGCGCTCCGGAAAGGCTACACCAGCTAGAGCAAACAATTCTTTAACAGTCTCAATCCAATCGCGACCTTTGGGTTGTTCGTAGCGCCCAACCTTCAAACTAAAAAGATACTTGACTGGATCGCCCGGTTCGTTGCCGTTGTGTGCATCCAGAAAGCGTAGACTATCTGGAAAGACAGTAAAACTCGTACCCGATTTACTGTCGCCAAAAGGTGGATTCCCCCGTACCTGGTATGAAGAATACTGGAAGTTGTGACCCCCCCACGAGTAAACCTGCTCTAGTGAGAGTTTGGGATAAACTTCGTTTTCTAGCATCTGAACTAAATCAACAGATGGAGTCGGGGTAGCTTTTGGTTGTGCCTTTTGTGCCTGTTTCGACTTTGATTTTGAAGTTTGCTTGGTCTGTGACTTAGCTTGTGAGTTTTTTAGTTTGGGCTTTTCAGGTGGCGAAACTTTATTCTTGCTGATGTGCGGGATTCTATGCGGTTGCCCAGAACGCTGCCATTGACAATCCTCCTCCGCCCATTTTGCCAAGCAGAAGTTAATCGACTTATGTTCTTCAACCATCTGCCGGTGGCATTCCTCAAAATCGAATTTTGAGAATTCTTTTCGTAACCTGGTGTAGGGGTCAAAAACACTGATAGACCATTCGTGTGAAGCGGGGTCAATGTCTTCCTCCCCCACGGCTTCTAAGTAACTGCGTACTTGTTTCTCGAAAGGGGTGATGAGAACTTGTGCTTGATTCGGATCGACTGTATTGGAAGTAGATTGCATTGAAAGGTTTCCTCTTGTTGAATTAGAGGAAGCCACCCGCTGAATTTTTAATCCATGCAGAAATTTCCGGCATCACCGGAACAATTCATCCAACCAGTCCTTGACGTTTTTTTCGCTACACTTTCTGCCTCGGTTCAGAAAGCGGACACACTCATGGACAATTACCGGGACTCAGGGTACCATGAGTGTAAGTATTTTGAATCTAAAAGATTCTTGTTTTGGGTTGGTAGGTTGATTCGCGGTAACTTCGGTTCTTTGAGATGAACCTGTGCTGGCGGGTAACTTGCCTCCTTTTTTTTTGCTCTTTTTTAGGCTAATTTTCAATCAAATAATTAATTAAAAGACGAGCTTTTCAGATCATCTGTACTAGCCTCTTCTCTTTATACTACGTTTCTGCTTGGGGGGCAAATCAGGCAGTCAATATTTATTCTTTTACCACGAAGCTGATCGATTGATTTGCTGAAAGTGGTTAATCCTCACTAAGTGTTTAGGTCTTTTTCTTACCCCAAGCTCAACAACTTCAAAGGCAGAACTGAAGTGACCAGGGCTATAGGGGAGCATTGCTTCGTAACTATACTGCAAATGACTCGCTACTACTTACTCACGTTCTCGCGTCACATCACTCTCCATTTTTGTCCACTGAAGTTCCAATTGGGACTTCAGTGGTGCACTAGACAAGCTACCCCCACTGCCGTTAAATCATATGATTGAAAATACTCTGCTGCTCTAAGATTCTTTTTACATAATCAAGGGCATCTTCCCCCAATCATCTTTCATGTTCAGGGTCTCATTCTCTCTAGAATCCTTAGCAAGTGAGAATCAAGCCACCAGTTGTCATTAAAAACTGCATCGCAGACTTCAGGTAGATCCGAAGCTTCAGCGTTATCGGGGTCAGCCATTGATGCCCAAATCTTTAAAGGCTGGCTACAACCATCCCAGGTGATTCGAGCGTATTTCAACCGAAGCTTTAGCAATATTTTCGCTAGAGCACAACTCCCTTCATCAATCCAAGCCTTAGCAGCAGATTCATTCGAGGTTTGAAGAAGTCAACTTTGGTTTCCAATGCCTTTAAACTCAACTCTTCAAACCCCATTAGCTTCTTTCCTTCTATTTTTGGGAAAACTACGATCGCGTAACTCAACAATTACTTCTTCATGCATCTGCAAATCCCTTGCGAGAAAGGCTAGCTCTCTTACGGTAGATTTAGCCCAATCTTTTAAAGCTCTTAATCGATTTACTCCGACTCCGCATTGGCCTAGTCATTGAACGGGCAGGACGAATAAATTGCAACGCGATTATCTAGGCATCATTCCTCCTTTCGCTTACGAGTTCTAGAAGTTGTTGGAGGGGCTTCTTTTTCCTTAATGTACTCGTAAATAAAGTCTGT
The DNA here is from genome assembly GCF_039961855.1 of Trichocoleus sp. Lan. NCBI lineage: Bacteria > Bacillati > Cyanobacteriota > Cyanophyceae > Leptolyngbyales > Trichocoleusaceae > Trichocoleus > Trichocoleus sp. Lan. Next base: position 6,816 of record NZ_JAMPKA010000050.1, read on the forward strand.
CAACACTTCATTCATGCTTCGTTTTTCAAGGGCACAAGCTGATTTAAACCGTGCCCTTGTGTCCTCTGACAGGTAGATGGACATTTTTACTGGTTTTTCGTCCTCCAAAGCGTATTTACCTCTTTATCGTCTTACCTCTATAGACTGCCATCTTTAACGGTGAAAGGCTATAGAGCTAAAACTATAAAGAAGAAAAACTTGTTTAAGTCTTGCAGTTTTGTAGTTATAGCGCTATCGTAGCATTCATAGGCAGCAAGCGCCTACCTTACCCAACTCCTGACTTAACTGGGCAACCCACTCTGCAAGAACTTAGCAATGGGAGAACGAAGGTATAAGTCATGTGCTGGAAGGGTTCCGAGGCTTTTTAGGACTAAATCAAGGAATAAACCTCATGCAAAGCACTTCCCTGGCTGTGCCATTTTCTGGCGTATCTCCCCCACTTCTGGCAGTTGGGTATGACGGTGGTAACGGTAGCGTCAAACTAATAGTAGATAGCGTTGAAGTTCGCATCCCGTCTTATGTTCAACCCTTGCACGGAGAGATTTACGATGTTCCAGAGTCGCCTGAAGGTAGCTTGATTGAATATTTAGGGGGCGATCGCTCCGACCTCATCGGAAAGCGTTGGCTTAGTGGTTATCTGGCATATCAAAATAATCCCCAAGCTTACCAACGGGTCGTTGATGACCGGGCAGGAAAAATTCAATTGGGTCTGCAATTACTCTTAGGAGCAATAGGAACACTACCCCACCGAATGCAGTGGAATCTTTCAGTTGCCGCTTCAATTCAAGATGCTCAAGCTTTTGGGTCTGAATTTAAAGAGTCCCTAGAAGGGAAGCACTCCATCCGAATTAATGACAAAGGCGTAACCCATGTTGATTTATCGGTTACTGCAATTGTGGAAGAAGGTTCGGGCGCTATGATTTCGGGGCTAGCAGTGAATCTCATCCGACCCAAAACCCAGAACATTTTCCTTGATATCGGATGTGGGACGGCTATCAGTAGCGTCTTCGGTTCTGGTGGAAAATTGATTGCGCGAAAGATTACAGTCGGTGGAGTTGATTCTCTGTTCAATGCCATTGCTCAGAACATTGATTGCCGCCGCTATTTGAAGCGCGAAGGTGACAGGCATTTAATTCGAGCTGGCATTGAAAACGGAACGTTCCAGTATGGAACAACAGGCTGGAACTTCCGCCAGATTTACAGCACAGAGCTAAAACCTTGGGTTAGCCAAAATCTGGCGATAGCATTCAAAGCGATTGACCCCTGGCGCGAACAATCAGAAGCAATCGTTGCGATTGGCGGAGGTTCTCAACTCCCCGCGATTACCCAACTGTTAGCGGCTCGGAATGTTATCACCAGTCCTGATGGAACTTGGCTAAATGCGCGTGGATTGGATCGGCTCGCGCAAATCAAATTAAAGAGGTCAATCTAGTGGGTACTACTTCCTCCAAAAGAGTTTCAATTAAGAGTTATTTGCTTCCATACCTGGATGAGATTGGTGAGGAGTTAGGAACAAAAGATGCTTCAGAAGTGGTTCACCAAATCATTACCGAACACAAGCGATTCATTAGAAAAAGCTTAACAGCTTATTCAACTGGAATCATTGAGATGCCGACCCCAGCACAGGTACAAGCGATAGAGAAGCCTAGAAGCTTCAGCGATGATGACGTACTAGCTTCTTCTCTGAGTGATTTATTAGATGTTGCTTAAAAAGTTTTTAGTAACCAACGGCGTGAAGTTTGACCGACCCGCACCGCTGGCTGCTATTCCCCCAAATAGTAAGGAGACATTGTAAATGATGGCAGACTTTGACGTTTCATTTCCAGACGGTCAATATCTTGCTCACGGAATTAGCTTAGATACCGCGCTCTTGTTAGCCGATGCTTTCCATAAAGGCACCGACCCACAGCCAATTATTGATAGCATTGCAGACCAAGAAGTTCGAGAGGTAGCACTGCGTATTACTGCGAACCTTGTCCACCATTCAGCAAGGGGGAAGCGTAAGTGACCCAACTTTATATTGCTGACCACATCCTGCGAATCGAGGGTGAACACCAGGGGCATCCTGACCGAATTTTAGATAGTCTGCGACGAATCGCTGACCACGCAAACTTATTTGAACCGATGCCTGATAACCTGACACCTTCCCAATAGCAACAGGTGCAGGGATTCATTCAGCAGTTTCGCTCCTCTCCGGAAGGTCAAGCAGCACTTGTACAAGTCAAGATCGCAATCTCTGGAGGATATCGAAGATGAGTAGCAGCATCAATGAAACGGTTCTTCTCGAACTGCAAGAACAATACGGCGGACAACTGCACGGGTTCACCTACGAACAAAAAATTGTGATCAGGGCAGCGCTGGCAGGATTCATTGCTCAAAAACCCGTCTGGCAGCCTTCTAACAGCGGGATTACCTGTATGCAAAGCTGCATTGAATCGGCTGGGGTTGATTGGAACATCTGGGATAAAGATCCCGAAGTGTGTGAATTCATAGAAGCCTGCGACCAACTTGAAGACAGCAACATTGAAGGTTTAATCGCAGCCCTAAGCGAACAAATCAGATACAGGCATTAAGAATATATCGCTTCAAGAGGAATAACAGATGAAAGAAACAACTTGTTTGGGTTTACTCGTTTGTGGACTTGGACTCTATTTCTGGATAAAGCCATCCCAACCAGATAACAGAGACTTAATCATTCAGCAACAATCTCAGCAAATTCAACAACTTCAGGCTGAACAAAGAGGTATGGAACGAGCGCTGGGCTTGAGTCGATAAACCACAAGCAACGCTCTGTCATTGCAGGGTATTCGCACATTACTTGATTAAGGAGTCAGCATGAATTTTTCATCAAATAAAAGCACCGCCATCGTCAAGTACCAACCGAAAAAATCAGCTATTCATCGGGTACACGCATTAGATAAAACGCTTGCTGGTTTGACCAAGAACTATTTCGGAATTGACCTAGCCGAGCTTCCGAACATGACCGACCAGCAGCTATCCGAATATACAGACAGAGTTTTTGCAATGAAGCGATTGATTGACGTGCTACCAATCTTAGAGAGCCATTTTAAAACCCTGATTGAAGGGCAGGTGCAGTACGAACAGTTTGTCGCAAATATTCAGAAAGATGCTGCCGCCGCTGCTAAGAAAATTGACCAACAAATTCTCAATGTATTCTTAGTCGGGAAAAACTACCAGCAGCACATTCGGATGATGGGAGAGAAAACCGCGAACGGCGTCCGACTAATTGATGCAGAAGGACGTAGCGCTCTCACTTTGGAACGAATGGACTTCCAAACTGCGTTACAGATTGTGGCACGTCGGCACCAAAGCAAGGCAAGTCAGATTCAAGAAAAAATCCCCCGGATGGAACGCCGAGAAGCCTTATCTGAAGAGGCTCGGAAAGAGCGGGAGGAGCGTAAAGACTTACTCACCAATGGCTCTCGTTCTTCGCATAAGAAGGGATTCTGGCAAAGTGTTGGCGATTGGTTCAGCGGTGGTCGTTAATTCAAGGTGAAAGCTGATGTTCAATCCTAGTAATCATCAGTCTCACCACGAGGCTGATTTCCTTCCTGCTGAATCTCACGTTGAAGAAAGTAATGCAATCAAGTCCTATCGAATGTTTGCGAATATCTCTGAGTTTGGTTTGTATTTCAGTGGTAGCTTAGCACTTGCTTTGTTGTGCCGGATAATTCTGGGAATGTTAATTAGTTACGCCATTCTAATTGCCTGTGCATCTGGATATCTCGTCTTAACGGGAAAAGAAAATCCACAGGTAAGCAGCGTCATCGGGCTGGCAATCCTTACCTCGGTGATAGCAGGTTTTTGGGATACAGTCCTTTCCATTTTTTTAGTAGTGAATCCTTTGATTTGGATTGGGATTGGGCTGGGATTGTTTTCACTCTTTCTCTCAATCTTTTTTAGGAAGGCAGCGTGATGAATCCAAAGTTAATCATGTTTGCTGCGATGGCATTGGGTGTCATTGGTGCGGCAGTTGGAACAGCGGGACAGTTTGACGGCAAGCTCCACTACTGTTTGCCGATTGAAAGTGGTTGTACCGAAAGTGTCAGACCTGATTGGATGGGACTCCCGACTGGAGCGATAAATGTCCGACGAACCCAAGGATCTGCGGGAGCTAAACTGCTTGGCTCATTCGTGGCGATCGGAGGTTTTGCAACGTCAATGACATTGGCGCGATCGCTCTCGGAATTGGAATTGAAAAAGCAGAAATATTCTCAAGTTTGGGAAGGAGTGAACCTTGAAAAACTTAAGGTTCAGGCACAAGCAGAATTGGAAGCATTCAATCAGCAAGTAATGCTTCAAGCAGCTGAACAATCCTACGCAGTCTTGTCACCTTATCAAGAGCCAATGGAAGCTGAAGTGGTGCCAGAAGCAAGCGCACCGGATAACGGGAATGCGTCAGGCGAACTGTTGTCGGTCGAAAGCAACAACCAACAAGCTGTAGAACTCAGCACGCCTAACAGTCCCCCCGCAGAAGGTTTATCAGGCACAGTCCTAAACAAAGACTCAGAAACAATCGGCATGGCAATCCTAGACGGGCTGGTGGGTTCTCGCCGCTCTACCCTACTTGTGGGTAGCACCGGAGCAGGTAAGTCTGTTACCGAAGCATACCTTCTTTCTAAGTTTCAACAGCGTTACCAAAATGCAGAAATTTGGGCGATTGCTCAGAAAAATGATTCGTTCAGTGGGTTGGACAAGAAAGGACGAGTGATTTTATTCGATGCACTTGACCCGTCAGAAGCATTAAGAGGGATTGACCATATCCACGGTATTTACGACAAACGCCGTAGGTTGCCCGAAAGTGCCAGAACCGACTTGAACCCAGTGCGGTTAATTCTTGCTGATTGGTTAAGTATCAATCAGGCATTAGAAGAATTAAAGAATGAAGAACCCGTTAAAAGCTCTAAATATCTCACCAAGCTAGCAGACATCATTTACAACGGACGTGAGCTGAATGTCTGTCTGGTTATTGACTTACAGAGCTTTAATTTAGCTGCTATTGGAATGAAAGCAGACCGGAACAGTCGCAAAAACTTTAATCTCGTTGGATTGGGAAACTACTCAGTCGATGAGTTTGGCAGCATTAACGAATCCTACGGCGTGTTGTCCAACATGATTGGCAATAAAGATATGGTTGCCGACGAGGATGAACGGTCAGCGCTGCTAGCAACATTCAAAGAACTCAAGTCAATTTCTAAAGACAACCAGCGCCCAATTATCTTCACCACGTTAGAACCAAGCCGGGTCGCTTTACTTCCTGATTTGAGGTACTATAAACCCGGTCAATCGGCACGGATGAAACTGGAAGGATATACCCCTGAATACCTGAATCGAATTTGGAGTCTTGAGTTTGATATTGATACTCCGGCAAGAGAAGAAAACCCCGGTGATACAGCAGAAGTCATTCACGATAATGCTCAAGCCAAAGAAGTTTTGAGAAGTTGGTTTGCAGGTAAAGGATGGGTGAAAATCGGCAATTCTCGAACAATGTGCAAGCAACTTCGCAACCTAACTAAAGATTCAGATGAGGTGCGTTTGCTTATTAATGAACTGGTTCAAGCATCGCTGGTGAACGTAAACGAGCTTGACGAATTTAACGTGGATATGACCTCCTGACCAGACGCGAGAACCCTGGTCAAAAGCGCTAAATTCGCTATTTGGTCAGTAAGGTCAGGAACAGTCAGACTCTTACACAGCAGGGGTCATAGCGGTCATTACTTCCGGTCATATCCCTGACCCATGACCTCTTCCTGACCGCTGACTGACCCATCCATGACCTGCCTGTGACTAATTGGTTACTAACTGGTTACTAACCTCAATAAAGAATAAGGATGAATAAGTTTGTTGCCCAATTGATTGAACTAATTGTGCGATAGCGAAGCGCTGACTTGTCAGTTCGCTCCCAGATTCATTTGTGGAAGAAATCAATGCTGCCAGTTTGGATGAGCTGGATGAAAGAGGGCTAATCATCTGGGCAGATGGACAGAGTGATGAAAACTAAAAGCCTCAGAAGAATCAAAAATATTTCAATCGCCAGTGAACGCGATCACCTGTAGTTTCGGTTTCGGGTCCAATTGGGACTGGCGTTTGTATATCAAGGGAGAGCTTTGGGTCATTTGTGGAAGTTAAACAAGCCCATTGGCCTCTACAACCAGAATTTCAGCAGCAGATATGAGTTCAACCCACGTTGGCTGTTCGACAAGATTTATCAACCCAATTAATTAAAAATCAATGGAGACTGGAAGCCGTTCTCCGAGTTCTGAGTTTGAGCAGAGGATAGAAGCTCTCCGCAAAATTCCTCTAGAGCCGATTGATTACTGTAACCGCTGGGTACCACTCAACCCGAATAAAGGTTACAGAAAGAGCTGCATTAACGCTTTAACGAAAGCAAGTGGGTTGAGTTCACAGACGGTAAAAAACTGGGGAAGAAACTTTAGTAGAAGACCGCAGAATCTACCTTATGTACTTAGGCATCTTGACTTACTTAATCAAGTTATTGAATTGGTTAAGGCTGGAAAAATCAAGCCCCCACCTGATTTTCCGCAACAATAATTGGTCGTGATTCAGTATCAAGTCCTTCTTAAACTCCTTGTATCTGAAATTAAAGAGCATTATGTTGTCCAGGAGTCTTTAAATAAATGGAGAATTAATCAATGTCAATCACGAATGGTAAACAACCTTCAACGGGTTTAGACACTCCTGAGTGAAACGGAAATATTGTTACTTAAAATTTCCTGCCTCGTCAACAACTTGTTTCGAGTCTTCAAAGGTAACATTACCGTCTTCATCTTCATATATCGCTAGTAATTCCTGGGAACTAATATCTGTTTCTGCTGAAATGATTGTATTTAACCCAGGAGTTTACCTAGCACTCGAAGTTGCTTCGGTCGTTGGGGAAGTGCTAAGGACAATAATTGCTTTTTAGGCTATCAATATTCTCCTGCATTTGAGAAAAACGAACGATGACTATCTACTCAATCACTGCCTCTATCTTTTCTACTAACACTTCAGTAAAAGGTTCTGTAAACAGGCCTAATTGCCTTTTGAATAGACGTTAGGCAATCAAATTAACATTCTCCTCTTCCTGCGCTTAGGAAAAGATGTAGATATAGTATGGATAGACAGCATCTCAAGAAGCTAAGTGAATCCTCGTACAGATAGTCATTTAATTGTCAATATGTAAATACTCGTTATAAAGGTTCATCCTATAACTTTTTTCTCAGGTAACCTTCAGAGCAAAAAAAACGACTTACTCACCTTCATCATCTCGCATAGGACAACTAACTGTAATAGTGTTACTCCATAGTGTTCCTGTTAAATCGTTTTTATCAGGACGCCCATCATTAGCCGAAAAAGCCAATGCTCCAGGGTTTTTGCAGAGTTTTCCTGTCGGAAAGCTAAACGTACCTTGTTGAGTAGATGTTGTATTCAGCCAAAGATTTGTTAGCTCATCATCTACAACGCGGATGTAAACCTTTGCGTTAGGCAGAAAATGTGACCCGTCAACTACGAAACTACCATCCCCCTTAGAACTAACAGATATTACTGGCTCGACCGATGGTGGTGGTGGTGTGTTTTCATCAGGCTGCTCTTCAGGGGAAAGTTCACACTTATGCTCAATATTTGGATTTGGATATGCTTTTTCATGGTCGAGAAATAGATTAATAGCACAATCACCCTTGTTTCGAGCAAGCCAGCGATTGCAAGGAAAATTCATTATTTGATTCGTGAGGCGATTTTGAATAGTAATTGACTCAAGATACCAGCTAGGGTCTGTACCACTATTGTCGTGCCAAATAATAACTCTATAACTAGAATCAGATGTTTCTTTACTAAGTTTAAACGCTGGAATAGAAAACTTAGAAGTCTGACCCATTGCGAAATCAGTTACAGAAGAATTAAGCTTACGTTCAAACCAACTCTTTCCACCACCAATAAAAATAAAGACATTGGCAGTTGTACCAGCATTCACAACATTACCAGTTTTTACTGTGACATCATAAATGGTCAGGTCACTTAAAGTGTTTCGCAGGAAAACAAAACTTGGCGAAGTAGGGTATTGAGTTCCTGCAAACATCTGCTGATAGACAAAAGTTACTAACTCGATTAAGCTCACTTGTGGTTGATTGAAGCCTAAAAATTGTGCAGCTTGTCGAAGTGTTTCCATCATAAGGGTACAGAGTTTTATAAATAGCTTTAGCCAAGATAAGAAACTTCTTGGAAAATGGTGAGAAATTTAGTAAGCTTAGTCACAGTTCTTTGATCTACTGTGCTGCCTGCGCCTGCTTTAAAGTATTTACCTCAGATACAAGTTGTAAAATCTGCTGCTGCTGCTCCTGTACTACCTTAGTCAAAACAGCAACAATATCCATTGAACTCAATGTTTTTCGATCAGCCATTGCTACCAGTTCGGGAACATCTTCAGCGATGAAACCAACGTGTAACTCTTTCGTCTCGTCTGCTTTAAAATTGAACTTAACAGGGTTTAAATCTCTCAACGCTGCCATTGCTTCTTGAGCAGAAAGCTGGGTAATGTTGTCTTTCAACGTCTTGGATGAGGTATTGGTAACAGTAGTAGCTGTTAAATTACCTGTTATCTGAGCATTGCCCAACACATCTAACTGGTGATTAACAGACGGAGAAAATACTCCAATTCCGACATTTCCTGTTGTCTTGCTCACTACAATAGCAGGAACAAAAGCAAGCTCAAAATTCTTGCGTACATCGTCGGCATCTATTTCTCCTGTTGGTATTTTTCTTCCTGCTGATATATCTCCTGCATTGATAATTTCATCAAATGTTACCTTTCCAGTTCCAGTGGTACCAGAAGCCTTAGATGAAGAGGGTTTAGGAACCAAGACTTGCAAGCTACCATTAATGTCAACTTCGCCATCTGAACTGACTGATAGCTTATTCTCCCCTGACCACAGATGAGCGGTTCCGTTATGGGAATACCAAACCCACCGCTCTCCCTTAGATGGCTTTTCCACAAAACTTTTTACCTTGCGATCGCTAAAGGAAAAACCTGCCCCAGAACCAGCACTGTGGATCTCCGAACCCTCAACATGGAGCCGTCGTACTGGATTAGCTTGCCCAGTACCAATGCCAACATTGCTAGTAGTGGTATCCATCACCAATCCCCAGCCAGCACCAGTAGTACCATAGAAGCCGACTTGAGTATCGCTAGCCATCCCGACAAAAGCTTGGTCTTTAGCAGGTTTACTTTGATAAAACCAAATACCTGCTGTGTTGTTTGCCTGCCTTACCCGCATTCGATCGGCGACATCCAACTTATATCCAGGGTCTGGGGTTCCAATTCCAACATTCCCTTCAATAAGAATTTGATTTTCATCAAGAAGTTTGATATCACTAGCCATGCGATTACTCCTACTAGATTGTGTAAAATGGATGAATGATTTGCGTATCTTGAATTGAAAATTGGTGAGTAATTTTTTCCAGTCAACCTTCAATATTATCTTTTCTAAGGTAGAACCTCATATGTGATGGTTTAATTTGCTCTATCACAATTGAATCGAGCTTTTCGCATACTTTGGTTCACCTCACCAGACTAGACCACTCAGCTTCCCCAAAAATCATCGTTGTCAAACCATCAGCATCTTGGTCATATAACGACAGACGAATTTTGCTGTTAACAAGGATTTTGGCAACTCCCGTCAACTGTAAAAAATGCGATCCCACTGCGACACTACCCTGATATCGCAAGTGATTTTCTCGCTCTAATTCCTGATTTGTTCTAAGCAGAATCTTGCTTAATCGTAAGCAAAGCGATCTACCACATGACAGTACCCTCATGGGTTATTTGTTACTACTCCTGCTACAAACAGGTTTCCGGAAACTCGATTACAGAAATTTTCAAGTGATTGGACTGCGAAGCTGCACTCGCTAGAAGTCAGTAGAGAATTGAGTTGGCGCATCTGAATGCCGAGAGCTTATTCAACGTGAGTTCGGGTTAAGCAGAGGGGAGGAAATTACGGTCAATTGCAATGGACGGCTTCTTCGGTTGGTGACAATAAGCGATTAAGCCACATACCACGTTGACTCTTCGGTTGACCGGGGAACGGTGACGAGAATGCTCAATCTGAGAAATGTTCTTGAGCTGGTCAATCACCGTCCCGTTTTATCTAGGAACTGGCGATCGCTCGACTTATAGAACTGCAATCTCAGAGCTAACAACTATCTAGCTACCGCCATACCATACAGCGATTTTATCTTTCAGCAAAAGCTTTTTGAAACCACTATTTTGGGTGTACCAGTATCAGAATTACATTAATATACTACAATAAACTACATAAGATAGCACACATTCATCAAATGGAGTAAAAATAAGCGATGCAAGCACTACGTCAAGGCGATGTAATGTTGATACCCGCATCTGAAACGGTAGATGGAGCCAAACTGACACATCTAACTCTGGCAGAAGGCGAGGTGACGGGGCATCGCCATCGCATCACCCAGGGCGAAGCGGAACTGTATGAGTACAAGGGAACGCTGTATTTGAAGGTGTTATCGCTTACAGCACTGTTGACCCACGAAGAACATCAGCCGATCGCCATTCCTCAAGGTGACTGGATGGTACGAATTCAGCGTGAATATGAACCCGAAGGATGGCGCTATGTGGCCGACTGAGTTTTCGCCCAAGGCTCAACAGCTCATTGATCGACTGGCTGCGATCGATTACGAAAACCCAAAGATTTGCCAACAGCGAATTCAAGATGCGTTTTCCCAACATCTTAAAGCACTGAATCTGCGCGATCGTCCGATCAAGATTTACGATCAATCACTTGAGGATTTGGATCGGTATACGTTGTTAGACACGTTTGATGCTGAGTGGTACTGGGCGTATAAGGCTATGTTGGAGGCTGCATGGCCGTATCAGATCCCGTCGTATGCTGCATGGGAGGCGACGAGGAATTCTGTGAGAGATGCTGCATGGGATACTATATTTAATAGATTTAATGAAGATTTGTACGACTTCGATTGGAGTTTTGAGAAGTCGCTTCCGTCTGGGAGTGCAGATCAGGCGGGGCGGTATGCAATGAAGGCTGTTGAATGCGTCAATTCTAAGGCTAGCAGCCCTCAGCACGATCAATTTTGTGCAGTGTGGATGCCATTTGTAGATGCGCTTGAAGCAGGGTTATTTTGGTTTTGGGTGACACCAACAGAAGTCATGGTTCTGACCCTTCCGGTGATGCGATTTCAAGATAATCAGCTTCATGCAGAAGACGGTCAGCCCGCTCTTGTATGGTCAAACGGGGCAGAGTACTATTTTTGGCAAGGAATCCATGTTTTCGACGAGGAATCCATATTTTCTAATAAATACGGAGATGTGTCTGAGAGCTGGAAATCAGAATGGCTGCTTGAAGAATCGAACGCAGAATTTCGGCGCGTTTTGATTCAAGGCATTGGGTACGAGCGCATCGTGCAAGACCTTGAAGCCGTAGAAATAGACACTTGGCGGGAATACTCGCTGTTAAAAATTGAGGCAGATATCGATGTCGAACCGATCTATCTGTTAAAAATGACTTGTCCTAGCACGAATCATATTCACGTTTTGCGGACACCACCTGATATTACTTCGGCGCGAGAGGCGATCGCTTGGTGCAACTGGGAAATCGACCCAGAGCAGTTTTCTGTTGAGTCATAATCACCCTCTTCTCAAATAGGGATGAAACTATGTTGCCAACCGATCTATTGCCCAAGGCTCAACAGATCATCGACCGACTCGTTGCGATCAACTACGAAAACCCGCAGATTTGCGAACAGCGAATTCGAGATGCGTTTTCCCGGCATTTAATAGCACTGAATCAACGCGATCGCTTTGTTGAGATTTATCGATCCTTTTATGCGGCATTTGATGCAGCGTGGGAGGATACCTATGATGCGACGTGGAAGGTTGCAATGGACGCTGCTGAGAGGGCTGTGTGTAATGCTGCAATGGAGGCGGCGAGGCAGGCTGCGTCTGATGCCATAAGTCATTTCAAGAGTAATGCGGCGATGGAGGCGGCGAGGGAGGCTGCGTTCGATGTGGCGAGTCATGCTGCCAGTGATGTTCCACATTTTGGCGCGGTTCAGACAGCGCAGGAAGCGGCGTGTAATGCTGCACTTAGGGCTGTCAATAAGACCGCTAGCGATCCTCTGTGGAATGCAGCGTGGAATGGTGGGTTTGATATTGCGTTTGCTTTGACGTGGCAAGATGCGAGGGAAGCTGTGAAGAAGGTTGCAAAAGGTGCTGCACTCAAGACTGGGTGGGATGATGTGTGGAATGCTGCGTTTGGGGCTGGGTGGAAGACTGCCAGTGGTTATGGTGGTTATGCGGCTGATCGTGCTTATAAGTCTGCCGAGGATGCAGCGGGTGATACTCCGCGTTGTCTTGCGTGGGATGCAACGAAGAATTTTGTGAGGGAGGCTGCATTGGTGGCTGCATTGGATGGTGACTGGAATGCGGCGGGAAAGACTGGAACGGAGGCTTCGTGGGCTGTTGCTATGGCTGTTGAGATTGTCAATTCTACGACTAGCAGCCCCGAACACGATCAGTTTTGTGCAGTGTGGATGCCATTTGTAGATGCGATTGAAGCGGGGTTGTTTTATTTTTGGGTGACACCAAGTAAAGTCATTGTCCTAACTACTCCAGTGATGCGAATTGAAGACGATCGACTTCACGCAGATGGTCAACCTGCTGTTCAATGGTCAGACTGGGAGGGCTACTATTTTTGGCGAGGAACCCAGATTTCCCAGAAGTATGGAGCAGTCTTGTTTAGGGAGTGGCGATATCAATGACTGCTGGAAGAACCAAACGCAGAACTTCGGCGCGAGAGGCGATTCTTTGGTGTAATTGGGAAATCGATCCAGAGCAATTTTCTGTTGAGTCGTAATCACCCTCTTCTCAAATAAGAATGAAACCATTATCAGATAATAAATCATTTGGGTTCTTCCCAAATAATCTGTTATTCGACATTTGACAAACACGGAGCGATAACAGCTTTCCTCAAATATTGATATCAATATCTGCCTCTCTTACTGATATCACTGATAGCAATATTGATATCAATGGCAATGACCCTTCTAGCTATTAAGCATCGCCAGCTCCAAGTTCCTTCCAGCTAGCTTCATTGACCACTCCCTGCACTACCGCCCTTCCGTAAGGCAGATGCAGCAACGATACAGCCCTGCGCTTAGTTTCTTCACCGCGACGGTCATAGCGAGATGTTGTTAGGGGCGAACTATGTCCCACCAATCTTTGAACGGTAGAAATATCCGCCCCCGCATCTAGCAAGTTACTAATAAATGTTCTCCGAAAGTCGTGGGGTGATAAATCTTTCACTTGCGCCTGTTGGCTACGTTTTTCCAGAGCATTCAGTACTGCCTGAGACGATAAGCGCTGCCCAACCAGAATCACCCCACTCTTATTCACTGGATTGAGCAATGCTCCGGTGATACTCCCTCTCAGATGTAGCCAATCGGCAATCGCCTCTCGACCCGCACCGGGCGGATAGCACAACCTATCTTTCCTGCCTTTACCGCCCAGTACCTTAATCTCTCCAGTTTCCAGATTGAAATCCGAGACATCGACCTTAACGACTTCCGACCTTCTCAATCCCGCCATCAAAAACGCCAACATTGCCGCATCTCTAAAGCCAGCAGGGGAGGCATCCCGGCAGCACACATCCATCAGTGCAGCTATCTCTCCAACCGATAACGCTCTCCCGCTCGGCAATCGTTCACTAGAAATCTGCTTCAGGTCACTCGCGTTCATGTAATCATCGGCGGATATCAACCCTAAGCGTCGGCACTCTCTCAATACTCCCCGCAGCGCCGACAGCATTTTATTCGCCGTCGCCGGGGAGTATCGCTCCATCAGTTCTGACCTCAGCGCCGAGGTGTGTTGATACCTAAGCAGCCACCAGGGAAGAGTCGTGGAATCGCAGCTCCCCAGCGTTAATATCCCAGCGATCGCGTTCAGTGCCTGCCGCATTGTCCGCCGGGAACCGCTACCCAACCCGGATAAATAAACCAATGCTGGATTCGCTTCCGCCAGCACGGTGACGGTGGGGGATAAGGCTTGGAAATGGGAGACCGCGACCAGCTCTTTCATCTTCAACTGTGGGAAGCTACATTCTCATAAGATATATTATGGGGGAAACGCTCGGATTCAAGCCCTTTGATATCAAGATTGATAGCAGTTGATATCAAGAGCTTGATAGCAGGACGATATCATTTTTGAAATTGATAGCATTTAGATATTAAGAATGATATCGCTGGGTCTCCTCTCCTTCCAATCGTTCGACTGAATTGATATCAAGATTGATAGCGATTGATAGCAAACGGATTGATAGCAGGACGATATCATTTTTGAGATTGATAGCATTGAGCTATCATTTTTGAGATCGCCTTTGATATCGCTATGTCTGATTCTCCTCCTAGCCAAATGACTCGCGTTCCTACACCGCTAATCCCTGCCGTGCGTGAATTATCTCGTCTGCATCGGCAGGGGCGGACGCCTCAAATTCTCTCAGGCTTACAATCATTGATATCAGCAATTGATAGCAACATTGAGTTCAATCCTGCTATCGAGATTGATAGCACCGCGATCGCAGAACTTACTCAAAGGATTGAAAACCTAGAAGCGGAAATGGGTGATATCAATCCTGATAGCACCGCGATAGCAAAACTCAGAGAACGCTTATCTAGTCTGGAAACGGAACTGAGAAAGCTAGGGGAGTTGAGAGAAATGGTTGTTGAGCTAGCGGCGGCAGTAGAATCATTGCCCCGAACGGAAGGGGAAAAACGAAGCAGCCAGCTCTCCAGTAAGACTGCTCAAAAAAGTAACCCGCCTCATTCTAAAAAAAGCAGTTCGTCTCAAAAGCGTCAGTCTCCACCATCGGAACCGCTCATCCAGGGTCGTCTGGCAGAAAGACTAGGAATAGATACCAGCACGCTCACCCGACGCCGGAAAAGAGATGATTTTGGACAATGGGTTCAAAGTTTAGATCCAGATGGTTGGGGCTGGGAGTACGACTGGGACGAGAAGCAATTTTATCCCATTTAAAATCTCTTAAATTGGATCTACAGGAAAGAGATTCCTATTATTTTTGAATGGCGATCGCCGTTCCGGGAATTTTGCGTGAGTATATGCGTGAGTTGGAGCAGGAGCCGGAGGATTTATTTTTGTGATGATAACCAAGGTGGAGTGGATGAGAGGCACTTTGATTTTGTGTAAAAGCATCAGTGTAAAAGCATCAAAAGAAGAAGTATAAGTTACTAGAACTTTACCCATGTAATACATGGGTAATTGAATCTCTTTTAGAAGGCGTCAAAGGCATGCTTGATTGCTCCTACATCTTTCCCTGGCGCATTACATCTGGATCTTTGAGAACCTTCTTCATGTTTTTTTAATTCGCTTGCGATATATTTCGCTTTTTGATGACAAGTTTTTTTGAGCTTCTCGCTTTTGACAACGTCTTCTATTAGATTAGCCTTAGTAATCTCTTTTGAGTCAGCTATCTCTCCTAGGTCTTCCCATACTGAATTCGTCAAACGAATACTGTGTAATTGTCTCAGCCGGTCTCATCTTTGGATAAATTGACCTGGGTCATCTTGCTTTCTATTGTTTCTGGTCATCCTTTTACCATGTAATACATGCTAAAACCTATAAGTGGTATTTTCTGGCTATAAATAAATAATAATAATCAAACCATGTATTCCGTAGTTTGATTGTTAATTAAGCTGAAAGCTTGCAGTGAACTGAGAAATTTTAAGGCAACCCTTTTTTTACTTTCTCTAAATAATCGAAGCAGAATTGAACTCCAACCGTTTTATAGTGGTCTACAGCAGTACAATCTTCCTCTTCCAAGCCTTGTAAATATCTAGCTTTCATACTTTCAGCAAAAAGATTTTTATATGCAGTTTCTAGCTCCATATATCCGGTTCGTCTAGCAACCCTTTTCACATATCTTAGCCGCGCTCCATGTTCAGAGGGTTTTTTGCCGTTCTCATCAACATAGAAACTGGGTTCTAGTTTGCCCATTTCGTTATTACGAAATGCATAGTCATTAACCCAGTGAAGAGCCGCATAAAAACACATAATAACAGCCCAGTCAAAAAAACCTGACTGGGCTGCTTTAGCCGTGTTTTCGTTTTTTTCAGCTTGCCGTCGATAAACGCTATGATTCGGCATGTCTAGAAGTTACTAACCATCCTTGTCCCAAGTTGTCGTCAAACTTTCTAGTTACCTTAGCGTCAAAAAACCAATCTTCGCTTTGCGTTAGGTCTGAAAGCTTCCATTCAGCTTCCGTCACTAAGTCAATTGCCTTCTCTCTAAGCTGCCGCTGCTCAAGTACATTTGCACAAGAGAGCAGCTCAATAGTTACTTCACCTAAGCTGTCTGGTTTATGAGCAATAGCTCTAACGAATTCAACGCCAGGTTCCCTAGACAGTGATTCCACTAATTTTTCTATCTCTGCAAATTCAGGCGAGCGTTCCAAAGCATCTGGAGTAGTAGAAAACCACTGGTCACTTCCCTTCAATAGAAGCTCCCATCCTAAAATCAGTTGGAAGAAATTGTACTTGTTATGAGAAGAAGTATTTTTTGGAGTGAATGAGGTTTCCATCTGATCGCCCCTTGAAATGATTTGCAAACGAATTAATCCTTTAGCCGTTGCAGCAAAACGCAGATTTCCTGAGAAAGATTCTCTTAGCGCTGTTTTATATTAGTAGTATAGTTCACTTGAAATACTATTATACCAAAACTTATTACGCTTAGAAGTGCTAAAAACCATATGGCATAGCAGTTTTACCGTTTTGTCATTAGGTTAAAAAGCCATTCCCTAGGATGAGGCAAAGTTTGTCAAAATCAAAAGCCATTCCAAAGAGTAAGTGTGTTAACAGGTTTATCGATAGGTTCATAGCAATCGATCTATTCGAGGTTAGCCCAGACCAGTCCCCATTTAAGTCCCAATTGGGACTTAAATCGAACTTAATTAAAACGATTGCTTCACAGGAAAGAGGAGACATCGTCATTCACTACCTCATAAAACAACCAGTTGCGATCATCCCTGTAAATCAAAGGCGATCGCAACTGGTCTGTCTTACTCAAATAGCTAGTATTTAAGGCGCTGTTTGGGAAAGTTTTGTTCAATTTCGGAGAGCGGCAGTAACAGACTATCTTCGATTTCCTGGCGTACTTCCCGACTAACATAGCAATCGCTGTTGAGACAATCAACCAGGAGTTGGTTGGCATCGTAATACTGCTTGAGCAAATATTGCTGGACATCGGTAAACTGCCAGTCATGCCCGATGTTACGATGCTCGATCGCTACTGCTCTCAGATGCTCAGTCCATGTTGCACCATTTACCTTCCACCATTCCTGGAACTGTTTACAATCTTCATTGCGATCAGGAAGCTGATTTTTTAAGCTCTGAAGCAATGGTTTGAGTTCAGAATTGAGGAATGAGAGAGTTATGTCAGCGTCACTGAGGCCGAAGTAGAGGTTGTAGTAAGGGCTGAATTTGGAGATTTTGGTTCGGGCAATGACGTTTATGAGGGGAATGGCAAGTTCAATGCTATTGGCATTGGCAAGCTGGCTGTAGAAGATTAGATCGAGGAAGATACTCTCACACTTGCGAAATTTCTCTTGAGTGCGAAGAGGATTGCTAGTGCTGGGCGGGTAGAAGTAGAGATCAAGGTCGTAGACAAAAGCAAGATCGAGGTAGAAGTAGAGGTAGGGGTAAAGTCTGTGGCTGATGTTGTCGGCGAGGCTGCGGGCGTGGTTAATATCGTGGGCAAGGGCGAAGTAATAGGCTCGGATGGCTGAAGATTTGTAGGATGCTTGAACTGATTTACTCTTTTCGGTAACCCAAGACAGGAACAGCTGAAGTTGATCATCTTTAGCCAGAAGGTGATCAATCTCCTGTTTCATAGCTCGCAATAACTGATCAGCACTTTCTAACATCCCTACAGCTAGTAGAAAAACTTCCCTCCACCGCTTTTCTGTAGTGTGAGGCGAGAGTTTTTTCAATAGGACTTCCGAGTTTGCACTTGTGACAATCTTCCGGGCTGTGAAATATTCATGAAAGGTTAGGTGTGAAAATGAATAAATTTCTCGTGCCCGTTCCACAAATAACCCATGTTGTGCCTCGATTGACTTCAGTACAGCTTCACTATCCAACTGCAATGACTCTTCATCAGTATGGCTGTCGGGCAAGTTCCGGATATATTGAGTGATATACCGTTCGGCTTCTTTTTGCTTAAAAAAGTAGTTACCCTGCTCAAAAGTATCCAGGGCAATTTGGCTTAACAGGTCTTCCTTCCGCTTAAGCGACAACTTCTTGTAAACTTGACTTCGCTTAATGTTTCGTTTCACATCCCATTTCTTCAGCAATACATCCAAGCCCTCTTTGTACAACTCCGACCGATTGGCAGGAAAACTCCCCGACTCCTCAAATACAAGACACAGCAGGGTTAGTAGGAGAGGACTGGTTGCTAATTCGCGAATGCTTTCGTCCTTTTGTAGGGTTTTGATAAAGGCTTTTGATTTGACCTCATCATTCTTTGCCTGGAACCACTGATTTGCAAACGTGGATATCTGCTGGTCATCAAAGTCAGCAACTTCAACTTCAGTAAAACGCTCAAATATGTATTCCCGTGCCGCGATCCGGCAGGTAATGACGAAAAGGTTTTTGGAGAACTGGTTAGTAAAACTTTTAATCTCCTGTAAGACCCAATTATTGTCCGTCTCTTTGACCTCATCCAGTCCATCCAACAGCAGCAGAATTTTACCCTGTTTCAGCAGTAACTCCACGGGGGTGGCATTGCCACTCAACCATCTCGTCCACATTCCTGTTTCGATTTTAGTGTCTGGGTCAACCCCATAGTTCCTAAAGAGTTGGATTAGATAATCTAACAAGCTCAGCTTATGGGGAGCCTCTGCAAATTCTTTCAGGGTAATGAAGAGGGGCACGAAAGCTGGTTTGAAGTTGCCCTCAATACACTGGAGTGCAACATATTTGAGAAATGTCGTTTTTCCAGATCCTGGCTTGCCTAAAATCATTAACTTTGCATGTTTTTCCACAGCATCCAATGCTGGTACTCGTTCCTCCTGTACTCTGCTCAGGCTAAAACGATCAAAGTCATCTAGAGAAAATCCTTGTAGTAGTTCTGCGATTTCTAATCGTCTACGCCCGGTAATTTTCTCTAGGATATTGACGGTCGTATAGATAGCGTTCAGGTCAATCGGTTGAGACATATCCAGAACCCGCATGAAGCCACATCGATCCTGGATGGCATCGTAAAGGTTAACCCTCTTCTGTCACTTTCCGAGTATTCTGAATAAAAGGATTAAAAGAAAAAACTCTGGAAGGTAAGTAGGGCAATGGATGTAGAATTACAAATTCTGAAACATTTAGCAAGAG
>NZ_JAMPKA010000051.1:0-25422 GCF_039961855.1 Trichocoleus sp. Lan
CTCATTCTAACTCCACCTAAAACAGCATTTGGTTGGACGAATCCAACAACAGTGAAACGCTAATGAATCCGTTAGCCGCTGGTAGTAACTCCACCGAAAAGAGTCCTTTTCGGTGGAGTCTAAACCCCTCATTCTGGCATACTGAATTACAGATTAAACAAGTAGTTACTTTAAGCTATTAAGTTAAGTAATTGAGTTGAGTAGCTAAGCCTATGTCTGTTATTGCCTTCTGCAACCAAAAAGGGGGCTGTGGAAAAACCACAGCCAGTGTCAGCTTCGCTGTCTGGTTACACCGAAAAAAGAAAACCGTCAGCTTTTTGGATGCAGATCCACAAGGCAGCGGTTCACTGTGGCTTTCCTCGATGCAACTACCCATTCCCACAGTTAAGCTTTCAGATGCCAATGACTTGATTGAGCAAATACCAGACTTGTCAGAGCAGGCAGATTTTTTGGTCATTGATGGTGCCCCCAATACCAGTGAAAGCACTAGAGCGATTTTGTGCTTATCCGATATCTGCGCTACGCCGATTCAACCTACAGGTTTAGACCTCCACTCAGCCAGCGATGTCCTGCGTTTGATTAAGTCAGCTCAAAAAATTTCTGGGGGTCTGCCTAAACCTGTCATTTTTCTCAATCGGGCATTTAAAGGAACTCGGCTCAAGAAAGAGGCATTGGATGTTCTTAGCCAGGTTCCTAACGTGACGCTGCTCAAAACAGTGATTCACCAAAAACAGGCAATTTCTGACTGCTTCTCCCAGGAGACCTCGATCTGGGAGGTCAGAGGGGGAGAAGAATCAGCCAAGGAATTTGAATCTTTATCCAAGGAAATTTTTAAGTTACTCCCATGACCCCGAAGAAACCCCGGAAAACTTTGAATGCCGCGGCTGACAAATTTATCTTTGGTGAACCTGAATCAGAACCACCAATCGAGAAGTCATCTCCCCCACCTACTCAAGATGCTGGAGGGCTGCTGGAAAAATTACAAAAGGATGAACCACCCAAAGAGCGACCCATCAGAGTCAGCTTAGACCTCTCGCCAGAAATGCACCGCCGTCTCACCAATCTTGCTAACCGTACTGGCAGGAAGAAATCTGAAGTGCTACGAATTCTACTGGCTGAGGCTTTGGCAGAACTTGAAGGGGAAGATTGAGTTGTGTCAATTGAAGCGGGGAAAATTCGCTGTCAGAGTGCTGGGGTTAGCGATCGCTTCCAGATGGCAGTCTAACCCTCTTGTGTCAAACTGGGGCGAAAGCTTGATTTTTCGTGGGCTGTAAAGCCTTGCTGCATATACTTCACCACACCTCTTATGTCAGATAAATCTGCACCAGAAATTGAACTGATACGCGCGGCGTATGCTGCCTTCAACGCGCGAGATATTGATGCCGCCCTCGCCCTCATGACTCCCGATGTGGCTTGGTCGAAAGCGTTCAAAGGCGGTTTTGTTCGTGGGACTAAAGAAGTTCGCGCTTACTGGACGGAGCAGTGGAGCTTCATCAATCCACACGTCGAGCCGGTTTCCTTTTACCCGGAGGATGCTGGGCCGGTTTTGGTAAAGGTGCATCAGGTCGTGCGCGATCTTGCCGGAGCTGTGCTTGCCGATGAGCACGTTGGTCATCGTTATACCATTGAGCATAGCTTAATTCAAAAGATGGAAATCTGTCCACCTCCATTGTCGGATCATTGAGCCTAACAAGGCGCTATAACGAACGGTAGGGTAGTCTCTGGCGCAAAGAGGTCTAGTGCCCCTGACGCTGTTTCCTTGTAAATTGCCACAACTTCAAAACCTGGCGTTGCATAATATAGGTATGAATCAGGCTGGAACAGGGACATCCCAGAATTTGAGATAGTGAAGTAGCAACCGAATAGAGTGTCTGAGCATTTCCTCAGACTTGGAATAGCAAAGACTTTTGCGATGCAGCCGAGCCAGATAATGACGCAATCGTGTGTTTTCGCCTTCCACTCGCGTCATGTAGGTCTTACTAACAATCTGGTCGCCATCGGGAATAAAACCAGGATACACTGACCAGCCATCAGTGACATAGAAATAGCATTGCCATGCCCCCACAATCGTCCATAAAGGTCGAAACGTTTCCCCACTGTGGTCGCCCAAAACCCAGCCTAAAATTCCTTGCTTAAAGTGGTCAACCGCTGTCCAAAGCCAGATTTTGTTTTTTTTGAGCCAATAAAGGTTTCTAATTCATCAAGCTCACCAACCTCAGGAAACGTCTCTGGCTGGTTACTATCAGGCAGTAGTTTTCCCACTTGCTTGACCCAAGTAATCACGGTGGTGTGATGCACACCTTTAACTCGTTCAATGCCCCGAAAGCCCATACCATTGACATACATTTTCAGACATTCTCGTTTTACTTCATCTGAATAGCCTTTCGGTGGTTCGTAGCGCTTGATGAACTGGCGACCACAAGCAACACAAATGTGATTTTGTTTACCTTGTTTTTTCCCATTTTTACGGATATGGGTGGAACCGCATTCAGGGCATAGCATCCTCAATTGACCTCAATTCATACTTTTATTATGCAACGCCCAAAACCTGATAGTTGTGCGTAACTAACCAAGGCTCTTTCCTAATGATCGCAACTTTGCTCATCGGTCGAAACGCGACAATAAATGGCGACCCGATACGGCTTTAGCTGTCCCATTTAAACCTCTAAAAAACCAATGACTAGGATGCTCTTTCCAGCGTCGGAAAAGTGCCGAATTAATTGTCCCATTTAGGGAAGTCTTTTGTTGAGACAAACTACTCAGTCAAGTAGCTATCTTTTTACGCTTTCGCTCCTGGAATCACTTGGCAAACATGACCTGCTACAATTTGCCAACGGTTCTGTCGCTGTACCCAAACGCGAGTAAAGCGATAGGTTTCTGAGAAAGCTTGACCGCTGTGGGTTCCAGCAGCTTTCACTTTGAGGGTGACTACAATGCAATCGCCATAAGGATGGATTTGGCGATCGCTAACATCCAACGAAGTGAACCTAAACATTCCAGAGCGGTGCGCCTCCAGATCGAATTGCTTGTTGACCACCAGACCTGTATGCATTGTGAAGACGAGATCATCGGCAATGAGTTCATCCAGTGCGGAAACATCACTGGTGAGCATAGCGTGCCGCAGTTTTTCTTCCAGGTTTTCAATGTTTTCAATTGTTCTATTTTCCACTGAAGACTTCTCCTCTACACATTGAGAAACGCTTAGTTTTTAGTAAGATTAACCGCAATGAGAATGATGTTGTTACTGAAAACAGCAATCTTCGTCTTAGAATGGCGATCGCTAGACTCGATACTTGTAATCGGTAAAACTTGATTTCGCCTCTTCGTAGGCTTTATTCACTGCTGTTATCCGAGCTTTGGCGATGGGACTGCTGTTAACATCTGTATGCCAAACCTTAGCTGCTGCCCGGTACGCGCTTTTGACTTCTTCTAGAGTGGCACTAGGCGATACCTGTAAAACGTCCCACCATGCTCCCACCAGCGGTGGAGCAAAGATGGATTCAATCAGAATCCAGTCGCAGCCGTAGCAGACTCGGTAAATTCCTTCTAAACTATCCTGTCCCAACTGGGCAAGAACTGTTTGATGCCAATTTCTAAAGGCGTCACGACAATGCTGCTTCATGTTGGGGTCGTAGCTGCTAAGTGCGCCTTTGCTCAGAAATGTATTAAAGCCGATATATATTTCCCCTCCATTCGGCTTGGGATCGTAGAACGGATCTTTCCCTTCTGCCAAACACTCAAGCACTCGCCGCGTATCCGCTGAGGGTTCTGGTAATTCGAGAAGCTCCGTCAGCTCGTTGGCAATTTCTCGTGATTCTGGGTTCTGCCGCCACTGCCAGTAATTTACGTTAGATTTGCCCAGTTGTTCGGCGTAGTTTTTCAGCCAGTATTCCCGCCGGTCAATCGGCGGGTGAACCCCCACCTCTAAAGCTTTTAAAATTCCCCATCGCTTTTGTCTAAAAGCTTCGACAATCTTCTCCTTCAACCCAGAGCCGAAATAATTAGATGTCAATGCCCATTGCACAGCTTCAAGAGGTGTGGCAGTAGTAGTAGGTTGATCTAGATAGATTAAGCGGTATTCGCATAACTTCTTAACGGCTTTCTCATTGTCGTCCGGGAATGTCAGCGTCCAACTATTATCAACTTGCCGCAGACATTCATTCACTCGATCCGCTAAGTCATTAAAGCGTTCTAAGTTTTCGCGCCAGCATTTTTCCCACTGTTGTGTGCCATCTTGGTTCCACCAGTCGGCATTACTGATGCTGCACTCTGTCACCAAAATGGGTTCGTTGCCGCCAAAATCCAGCAGCTCAGGAATTAAAGAAGCTGGAATTTGCCAATACTGGGAATTATTTGTTACAGGTTGATTTGGCTGTCTGGCTTGATGAAATTTTTCGATGACTTCAATGACTTTCGGCTTCACTGGGTCTGGCACCCGCATCACAGAGGTAGTGTAATCCTCTTTTCTCGTCCTGCCGCCAGTAAGTTTATTCATTGTGGTTAAAACTTATATTGTGTAGGTATTCTACCCGTTACAGGTTTATTAGAGAGTTTTTTACAGAGTTTTCAGAAAGAATCCAATCAAATTCTCTGGGAAAGCGCTGTGAGGGTAGGCTGGGCAATCGATGCTGCCCAGGCACAATCTCAATCTTCTTCCTCAAGTTCTGCCAAAGCCTGAGCGAGTAAAATTCGTAGCACTTCAGATTTCTTCCTACCAGTGCGATTGGCAAGATTAGTAAGACGGCGATGCATTTCTGGTGAGAGGTCGAGGCTGACTCTGATAGGTCGCTCTTTGGTTGATTCCTCTTTCTGTAATTTTTCTAGCAGACCTCCAGAGCCATGAGTGGACGGAGAGGTAGCCGATGGTTTTTCAGTTGGTGGTTCAGGTTCTGGTTCGCTGCCAAAGATAAATTTGTCGGCAGCGTCGTTCAAAGTTTTGCGGGGCTTCTTGGGAGTCATTTGAGCAATTTCAGAATTTCATTGAATAGCGATTCAAATTCCTTGGCTGATTCTTTCGCTCCTGAGATATCCCAAATTGTTCCTTCCTGAGTGAAGCAGTCGGAAATTGCTTGTTTCTGATGAATCGCTGTTTTGAGCAGGGCGACATCAGGAAACTGGTTGAGGACTTCCAAAGCTTCTTTCTTGAGTCGAGTTCCTTTGAAAGCACGATTGAGAAAAATAGCTGGCTTGGGCAGACCGCCAGAGATTTTCTGTGCTGATTTAATCAAGCGAACGATGTCTCCGGTACTAGATAAATCCAATCCACTAGGTTGAACAGGCGTGACTGAGACATCGGACAAACATAAAACGGCTCTGGTGGCTTCCCCAGAATTGGGCGCACCATCAACGACCACGTAATCTGTCTGCTCAGATAAATCTGGGATTTGCTCAATTAAGTCGTTGGCATCTGAGAGTTTGATGATGCGAATGGGGAGCTGCATTGAGGAAAGCCACATTGAACCGCTGCCCTGTGGATCGGCATCAAGAAAGCTGACGGTTTTCTTTTTTCGGTACAACCAGACAGCGAAATGGACGCTACCTGTGGTTTTCCCCACGCCCCCCTTTTGGGCGCAGAACGCAATGACAGACATTTCTTTACTTCCTCAACTTAATTACTTAACTCAGTTACTCAACTTTAATACTTACTACGGCTGGATTAAGTATGGCAGAATGAGCTAAGTTAAACTCCACCGAAAAGGACTCTTTTAGGCGAAGTTACTCTCAACGATGAACGAATTCATTGAAGTTCATGCCCGTTAAATTAACTTGACCAATTACTGTTTTAGGCGGAGTTTTTATGGGGAGCCAGTCTGTGCCACCAATAAAACAAGCAAGACCGGACAAGGAGCGTCAGTATTTAACCTTGGATGAGATGGAGCGATTGATAGCGGCTGCCAAGAAAATAGGGCGCTATCCTCACCGAGATTCCACGCTTTTACTTTTAATGTACCGCCACGGTCTACGAGTTGGAGAGGCAGTCAATCTGCAATGGAAGGATGTGAACTTTACCACCAAACATTTATATGTGCGACGGCTTAAGAAAGGTTCTCCATCCAACCAACCACTCTACGGAGATGAAGTGCGATCACTCCGGCAGCTACAGAGGGAATATCCAAGTAGTCCTTGGTTATTTACTTCCGAGCGGAAAGCTCCACTGACAACGCGAACGGTGCGGGATATTTTGAATCGGGCAGCGAGGGAGGCAGGGCTGGGCTACTCAATTCACCCGCACATGATTCGTCACAGCACAGGTTTTTATTTAGCATCGAAGGGATACGATACCCGAAAGATTCAGGATTACCTAGGGCATCGCCAAATACAACATACCGTGCGATATACAAAGCTGGCACCGGGGCAGTTTGAGGGTTTGTGGGACTGAGATAAAAAGTTATTTTTAAGGCAAAATTTCTCCGTCCCAATTGGAACTTTTATAGAAAATACCCTGACTCTAAAAGCCAGGGTACCAGGTAGCATCGCAAATAAAATGCAATCGGATCGCTGCGTTAGGTGTGATTGAGTAAACGTGAGATCGCCCTGACTAAGCTCTCTGGTTCGATGGGTTTTGAAAGATGTTGTTGGAATCCAGCTCTCAGTGCTTGTTGCTGGTTGAAGTCACCCGCGTAGGCAGTTAGAGCAATCGCTAAAACTTGTCCACCTTGCTCGGTTGGCAAAGCTCTCACCTGTTGCATCAGCGTATAGCCATCTATATCTGGCATCCCGATGTCACTGAGCAGAACATTTGGCTTGGATCGCATTAACATTGTCAAGGCTTCGGTGGCAGTTGCTGCGGTCATGACCTTTGCTCCTGCTTCCTCCAACACAAACGCCACAAACTCCCGTGAATCCGTATCATCATCCACAACTAACACTTGAATCCCGTTTAAATCAGAAGCTGGCTCTGACGATTGACTGTTTTGATTGGCGATCATAATTATGGGTATGAGTGGAAGTTTGACGGTAAAGGTTGCACCCATACCAGTTCCTGGGCTTTCGGCTCGGATGGTTCCCCCATGCAGTTCGACTAAGTTTCGCACAATTGCTAGCCCTAATCCCAGCCCCCCAAACTTTCGGGTTATTGTGGCATCAGATTGGCGAAAGTAGTCAAACACATAGGGCAGAAAGTCTGATTCAATTCCCTGCCCAGTGTCGCTGACTGTAATCTGGGCATGAGAGTCAAGGCGCTCCAACCGAATGTTTACCTGTCCCCCTTGAGGCGTGAACTTGACCGCATTGGAGAGCAGATTCCAAATTACTTGCTGCAACCGAGTCGAATCTCCCCGAACCAGACCCACATTCGGTTCCAAGCTTGCCGAGACTTGGATTGACTTCGCTTCTGCTGCTAGCCGTACCGTTTCAGAAGCCGCTTGAATGATGGAGACCAAATTGAGCGGACTAACGTCCAGGTTGAGCTTGCCTTGGAGAATTCGGGACACATCGAGCAAATCTTCAATCAAGTCTGCTTGTAGTTGGGCATTGCGTTCAATTGTCTTTAATGCAATCTGGGTTTTGGCTGGATCTAGCTTGCGGTTCTGCAAGAGTTTTGACCAACCCAAAATCGGATTGAGGGGCGATCTCAGTTCATGAGAGAGAACTGCCAGAAACTCATCTTTGATCTGATTGGCTTGTTCAGCCATTTCTCGTGCGGCTTGTTCCCGTTGCAGGAGGTGTTCTCGTTCAGCCTCAATCCGTTTCTTCTCCGTGATGTTGAGGACGGTGCCGATGAAGCGGATGGCAATGCCTGCTGGGTTGAAGAAAGCTTTCCCCTTTGCAGCAATCCACCGCTCTACGCCATCTTTAAGTCCGATGGTGCGGTATTCTATATCAAACTCCCCGTTGCTTTCAGGGTTGAGCGCAAACTGCACCACTTGATTTGTGCGCTCGCGATCATCTGGATGTAATCCAGATAAGAAGACATCGTAGTTAATCTCTGATTCCGGCGGCAGCCCAAATGCGGCTTTGCATGGGTCGTCCCATCGCAGGACGCCGGAGATCGGGTTAAAGTCCCAAGTGCCTAATTCGGCTGACTCCAGTGCCAGTCGTAAGCGATTTTCACTTTCCCGCAACGCTTCTTCTGACTGCTTGCGTGAGCTGATGTCAATCACGGAACCAATGAATCCCTTAAATTGACCATCGACTCCAAACCAAGGGCTTGCCGCATCGATCGCCCAACGATACTCCCCGTCTTTAGATCGCAGCCGATATTCTAACTGAAAGGCTTCATAACGCTCGTTCGCAGTCAGGAAAATGGCTTTAGAATCTTCAAAGTCCTCTGGATGAACCGCATTCAACCACCCAAAACCCAAGCCGGTTTCTTCAGTTTGACCCGTAAACTCGTACCAACTTCGGCTCAGATAGGTGCAATAGCCCGTAGAGTCAGTCACCCAAACCATAACCGGGGCATTGTCTGCCATGCTGCGGAATCGCTCCTCACTCTCGCGTAGAGCAGTTGCAGCTTGAATCTGGGCAGTGACGTTATTGAAATAAACCGCAATCCCGTCTGCGGCGGGATAGGTGCGGACATCGTACCAGCGATCATGGTCGGGGTAAAATGCCGTTAAGACTCCGGGGACGCGATCGTCCATGGCCCTACGATAGACGGGTGCCAATTCGTTATCTGCCAGTCCTGGATATTCTTCCCAGAGACTCTTACCAAGCAGGTCGCCCGGTGTCCGATCGAGCAACACTTCAGCCGCTCGATTCATATAAGTAAACCGCCAGTCTTGATCTAAAGCAAAGAAGGCTTCCGCAATGCTTTCCAGAATGTTTCGAGTCTTCTCCTCGCTTTCGCGCAAGGCAGCTGACGCTTGAACTTGCTCGGTGACATTTCTGAAGTAGACCGTGATTCCGTCTGTGGCAGGATAGACGTGGGCTTCATACCAACAGTTATGGTCAGGATAGAACGAGGTTAACGAAGAAGCAACCCGCTCGCTGACAGCTTGGTAATAGGCTCGCTCGAATTCCGTGCCGACGATGCCCGGATATTCTTCCCAGATCACCTTGCCGAGCAGATCGCCTAGAGTCCGATCGAGGATGCGTTCTGCCTGTGGATTCACGTAGGTAAACCGCCAATTTTGGTCAAGCGCGAAGAATCCGTCGGTAATGCTCTCCAAGATATTTTTGCTCTGCGCTTCGCTTTGCTGCAAAGCGGTTTCAGCTTGTTTGCGTTCGTCTTCAACGCGCTTGCGATCGCTAATGTCATTAAAGAGAATCGCCACTTTTTTCTCGTCTGGGTGCCCAATGCGAAACGCATAAATGTCATACCAACGGTTTAAGTCGGCAGCACGATTCTCAAAGCGTTTGGGTTTACCCGAAGCCGCAATGTTGCCATATATCTCAAACCAATGCTCTTCGTGATTCGGAGCTAATTCACGGACTCGCTTGCCTTGAGCGTCGAGCAGCCCCGTTTGCTTCTCAAAAGCCGGATTGGTTTCTAAGAAGCGGTAATCAAATGGCTGACTGTTTTCATCAAACAGCACCTCAATTACACAAAAGCCTTGATCGATTGATTCAAACAAGGTGCGATATTTGGCTTCCGACTCGCGCAGGGCTGCTTGGGCCAAGGCACGTTCAGCAGCTGCCCACGTCTGTTCTGCGGTTTCTTCAACCAGTTTGACCTCGGTTTCTGTCCACCTCCGCGGCGTGGATTGTTGAACCGCAAGCACGGCAACGAATTGATTGTTTTTGATCAGCGGCACATCAATGTGTGCGGCAATATCAATCTCACGGTATCTCTTCTTCTGGGCATCCGTATATTTTGGATCATGGGGAATATCGGTTACAACTTGGGTGTGCCCAGCCTGATGGTCAGCACTTAGGTTGCGTCGGTAGTCCTCTAAACGGTATCGTCCGCTCAACTGGGCTACACCACTGGTGTAGTTGCAATGAACGATGACCTCTTCACCATCCGACACCACTTCAATGTAAATGACACGACTTGCCCCTAAAGATTCACCCAAAATGCGAGCGGCGCTCGCTTGGATCTCTGAAGCATCGGTGAGCGGGCGGAGGGCTTCTGCCAGTTTGACTCGGAACGCATTGAGCTGATTTACCGCCTGTAGGACAGCAGCGTTATCCTGTCGCTTTTGGGCGTCTGGCTGCGTCTCTCCGGGGGATTTGGTTTGATCGAGTTCAGTTAGTAAAATCTGCACTGCCGTTTTTAGGTCATCTGACCAGGTTTCGACAGCACCTAATGGCGTTGGCGACCAATCGTGCGATCGCAGCAAGGCCCCCAACTCACCGCCCCCAACCAACAACTTCTCAGCCATTTCCCTCAATTTTTCCGCCCCCATGCGTTTAGTTCCTTATAAAAAATACTTGCTTCGCATGGACTGGCAGCGTTCACGTACCGTGGCATCATCTGACTCCAATAGCTGATTCAAAAGCATCTCAATTTGCTTAAGAGCTAGAGGAGAGGGAGTGGCATGTCCATTTTCCCAGCGATTAATCGTTGGGAAGGATACCCCAAGCTGAACTGCGAACTTTTCCTGAGTCAGCTTCAGGTTTTGCCGGAGTTCTCGAATCAATTGACCAATGGCTGGCTGTTCAATACTGGTGTATTGCTGATGAAATGCCATGTATCTCAAACTTTATAAAGCTCTCCATTCATAACTTGGGCTTGTTTTGACTTTGAAGCAATAGGCCTCAAGACATAAATCCAAAAGTTATCTTTAAGCATTCAAAGCTAAGCGATCCCCTTTGATGTCAATGGTTATCGAAGTGCTATCGGCAGATTATTTTTGAAACAGTATGTTTTGACAAGCCAGCGCCTTTTCACTACCCAAGGTAAAGACGAGCTGGCGCTTGAACCTGATGCTGGTTTGGGCTTGCTAAACTATGAGCTGGCACACGCTTCCTAATTGATGCAGGAAGTCTAATATGCCGTAAAACAATGTACTGGATAGAGTCGAACCAGACAGCACTGATGCGCGAGTAAGCGGCGCGATTGCCTTACTTCGTGGAGGCGTTAGACGTTCCACCAGAACGCTTTTACTAAGTCGCACTAACTACGGGGTAACACCTCGAAGGGTAATGAGGGCATTGCGGACACGATCAATTAGTTCGCGGTAAAACCGGGCATTGGGAGCCTGTATGATATTCCAAACTTTAGTAAATTCAGCGATCTCTCCGAGATGCACGCACACTAATTTGCCGCCCCTTGTGGTAGTATCGATTGCCTTGATTAGACTGACAAGTCCGATGCCAGAGGTATTAAAATTTTCAAACAGCGTCAGTAAATGTTTGAGAGATCGTCCCAATCGATTTAGTCGCCATACAACTCGGCTCAAATATAGCAAAGCTGCAACTAAACAGAATCTTCGATTGGCGTTGAGAGAGGATTTTCCTCCAAGCCGTCATACATACATTTCTCAACTGGTGATCGCACTGGTGTCCGCTCCTCTTCTACATCGTCATATACTACTTTCCCGATTGGCGATCTCATTCTTGACAGCGGTTCAGGAGTCCTGCTCGATCAACCCAAAACGGTCGATTGAAGTTAAGACAGAACTTTCCTGCAAGTCGGAATACAGGGCTTTCCCGACTGGCGGGTGATCGCATTCTTGGCAGCAATTCAGGAATCCGGCTCAATCAAGCCAAAACCTTCAATTGGAGTTGAGAGAGGATCTTCTGACAATCCGGAATCTCCAGGTTTTACCACCAGGAAGGGCGATCGCTCACTTCAGCGAGCAAGACTAAATCAGAGAGCGTCGATCTCCAGCACATCAGGTCTACTGGGGCGGAATTAAGCTGGTGTGCCGAGAACAGTTCAAGCTGATAGGGTTTCAAGGCATTTCTTGAGCCTATCCAACAGATGACCGGAGTGAAAACAGCGCTGGATAGGTTTATCAGTGAGGTTTCGGCTGAAATTTTTGGGCGGTTGGTGTTGGTTGTGAGATAAATGCCAGCCCGTTAGCAAGGAGATAGCACAGGGAAACGAGTCACTGAAGTGTGTTCAACGCCTCACGGCATCTCTCGGTATAGTGACTAAGTTGGAAATCATTTCGGAGCGCCGAAATCTCGTGTTTAACCCCTTACGGCATCTCTCGGTGCAGTCACGGGTTTGCTGCACTTCCTACAAAGTTCAACCCTTTACAGCATCATTGGAGGATAGATGACCACTTCAGGAAAGCTTGAAATCACCATTAAAATCAGCGAATTTCCAGCCGATGTAAAAACGGTTGAGAATGGCTGGAAGTCATTTGAAATTGATTGTGACGGGCAGCTTGTCAGCGTTACTGTTAAACCGAAGGTCTTTAAGAAGCTAGAACAGGCACAAGCCGAGTACCCCATGTGGGTGGCGGCGATCGCTGGAAAGATGGGTCAAACGACTGAAAACGGGTTTGTGCTAGTAGAGCCAAACATCCAAGTTTTCGAGAAGAAGCCAAAGGAGCCAAAAGAGGCACCAATCGTAGAGTGAAGCGCGATCGCGCTTCAGCAGCAGGCGCGATCGCGTTTGTCACCGCGAGGGCGATCGCTCATGGACTGCCCAAAAGTCCAACTTTTTGCCTTCAGATACCACAAGCACAGAGTGTGAGGTGGGCTTCAGGACTAATCACCCGCGTATCATTACAGATTTGATTAAGCAGTTTGACACCGCCAAGGATCTGGAGAAGCAGTAATCTGCCAAATTCTGGGGGATTCGCTCTAGCGCGATCGCGCTCTAGCTCCCTCCTCGCAATTCTTTGATAGTATGGGCCACGCATCCTACGGAACCAGATAGCGCTCGCTGTCGCGACTAACGACTCCCTACTGAGTGAAGCTTGACTTCGGCGCTCCGAGATCAACAGGGAGATCGCCCCTTATCCCTTCAGTTGTTTTAGCAGTTGCTCCCGCTGAGATCCAGTCAATTTCTCCAACTTTTGAGCCAACTGAGCGAGATCGGGAGTCAAAGGGGTTTCCGGCTTTTGGGGTTGGAATGTCTTAAATAACATTTCATCAATCGCCTCTTCAATCGGTCGCCGTTTTTCTTCCGGGGTGCATCGCTCATAGATTGTCTTCAAAGTTTTGAGTGTGTGACCCATTGCATAAGCCAGCGACTCTTTTTGTTGATCGGTAAGTTGCACCTGATAAGCCCAAGTTGCCCAGATAGAGCGCATCGTGTGAGGTGAGATATACTTACCACTTACTCGATGAGCAGAATTTTCAACCAAAAGCGCAAATTCCCCAGCCTTAAATGGCACTCCAGCACTTGACCGCACAAATAAATATCCCCACGACCAGATATCCCCGTCGGTTTTGTCTTTAGTACAGGGCAAATCTTTTGGGTTGAACTCTATACGTCCCTGAGTGACCCATCGTCCTCGACAACCCATTAGCTCAGGAAGCCACCAGTCATAGATTTGCTGCTTATTGCGACCCCCCGGTAGCCACCACCCATACAAATAACGTTCAATGTAGTCATAAAGGTAGGTGCCATCACCAAATTGGCGGTTGGGAATCACAATGGACTGAGGGCCATGCATCTTGAAAGTTTTGTATTTTTGGATATCTAAAACCCAGACTCCGTGTGCGTAAAATTCACGCTTATGGACATAGGTTTTATAAAGATAGTTGTCTTCCAAACTCCCGTCATAACGCTTGGAGCGCATTTCCAAAGGTGGCAAAGGATGGTACAAACCATCGCTCGGAACCTCCTGAGGACGTTTGATTGGGCAACACAGAGATAGTTTCAAACTTCTCAACTCTTCTTGACGCCTAGCTGGCATATTGGCTAAAAAGCTCCAAACCAGGTATCGCTGAAGCGAAGTCGCGATCGCGCTGCCTCCTCGTGGTTTTTTATCTTTGGTTTTAAATCTGCATTCTTTTCGTAACGGTTCCAAAACTTGCTCGCGTACCGTGGAGAGACCAGTTTTTCCCTCAATCGGGTCGGGCCATTTCAGTTCTTGATCGGCAACATATCGTTTCTGACGTTCCCATTCCGCAATTTCGACGCTAGCTTTGTGGCTGTACTTAGCAATCACTTTGAGAACCGGAATCTTATCATAATCATCAACATCTTCAATTTCTGTATAGTAGAGAAACCTTCCGAGTGCTGAGAGAGCAGTCCATCGAGCTATCTTAGTTCTAGGGCTTTGAGACTGAACAATTTCTCTCAAGAATGTCAGATACTTGCACAACCACGCTTCTAACTCTTTCTGAGAGCGTTTCCATCGCTTCTGCTGTTCGTCTTCGCTTAGATTTGATAAGCTCTCGTTTGTCAACTTGGGAATCAGCCGGCTCAAGCTTAACTCCTCTTTGGAGACTCCTTGATATTGATTGAACCAGCCCAGCATAAGACGTATTGAAGACAAGTAGTTATTAGCACCCGATTGAGTAATCGCATCAGTCACTCGACCTGGCCACTCTGGAGAAGTGAGAAACTGCTCAAACTCTTCTAATTCAGCTTGCAACAAGGAGCTAATTTCTTGGGGTTGTAAAGTATAACGAAACTTATGACCTCTTTGGAGCGTAAGGTTTTTATCCTCAAAAACTTTGGTTTGAAGAGGTGTGGGGCAAGATTCGTCTGTTGTGTTAGCCGGGGCTAGGGGTCTGATTGGCCACCAAGACTGCTCTTGACACCAATTTAGAAACTGCTTGATTCGGGTTGTAAAAACCTTGCAATTTTTTTGCGAATATCCAACTTTATTAAGCCCCTCCTTTAATACCAAGCGAGCATTGGGAAGCTCTTTTACCTGGATAGTTTTCATAAACTCAAAGGCTGCCTGCATCTCAGCGATTGTTATTTTTCCGCTCCCAACTGTGAAAGAGTAGCCCCAACCTGTTAGTAGAGGTCGCAGAATTGCTGCACGGGTTTCAATCAGAATGACTTTTGCTTTTTTTGGACTATGTATCGCTTCAATTTGGGTTGCGTATAAGTGATACACAGTAAATAGATTTTTGGGTTCTTCCATAGGTAAATCAACCTGGATAAACTAAATTACCGACTTAGGTGAAAAGAAAGGAATCTGGAAACGGTTCAAAAATCCGGCGTTGCTGAACAGAAGTATGAGTTAAGTTGTCCAACATGGGCAAAATGTATAATCTTTGCGCCTTTGTGCCTTGGCGCGAAACAAAATTCATTCATCAATCAGCAACGCCCAAAAATACTGGCTGTTACTCGGTCAGCATTTGTAACAACTGTTGTCTATCTGCTTCTGACAAGTTTTTCAATTCATTCGCCAGTTCTTCTACATCATCTGTTGAAGAAACCGGCTGTTGCTCTTTTTCAAGTGTCTTAAACAAAATTTCGTCAATTGCTTCTTCAATGGGTCGTCGTTTTTCATCAGGTGTACATTTGTCATACATCTCTGAGAGCATTTTGATATCATGACCCATTGCATAAGCGAGTGATTCTTTTTGCTGGTTAGTCAAACCTACCTGAAAAGCCCAAGTCGCCCAAATGTAACGTAGAGTATGTGGTGTAAGCTTTTTACCAGTTAATCTATGGGCAGCTACGGCAACTAAGTCCTTAAAATTTGATGAATTGTAGGGCAGTCCTACCACAGGTTTGATAAAGAAATATCCCCAGGGCCACCCGTCGGATTTTGTACGATTACCGATATAGCAAGCATCACCAGGGCTGAAAGAAGCACGACCCGCCGTAACCCACTGACCTTGCTGACCGACGTGATCTGGAAGCCACCAGTCATAGACAAACTGCGACGCACCAATCCCAGACATCCACCAACCATACAGGTAGCGTTCAATGTAATCATAAAGGCAGGTACCATCACTAAATTGACGATTCCTAATTGCAATTGACTGTGAACCATAGGTTTTTACGGTCTTGTACTTCTGGATATTGAGTACCCAAACCCCATTAGCATAGGGTTTGCCTTTGTAGATATACGTCTTGTAGAGATAATTGTCTTGAGGGCTGCCATTGTAATTTCCTAAACGCACTTCGTCAGGCGGTAAGGGGTGGTATAAACCATCGGCTGGCACATCCGTTGGGCGTAAAATTGGACAACACAAGGAAATCTGGATACTTCTATATTCTTCTTGCCGTCTGGCAGGCATATCTGCCAAGAAGCTCCAGATTAAATAACGTTGAAAACTCATGGCAATTGTATTGCCTTCGCGCGTGTGCCAGTTGTCATATTTGAATCGACATTCTTGGCGTAATGGTTCTAGAATTTGTTGCCGGACTGTGGTTAGGGCTGTTTTTCCCGGAAGCGTTTCTGGCCATATTTGGTCTGGAGAGACTACGGAGCGTTTTTGATGCGACCACTCTTCAATTTCCTCGTAAATATTGCGGCTATGGTAGGTAATAACTTTGGCAAGAGGAATGTTTTCGTAGTCCTCTAGACAATAAACTTCTTCGTAGTAAATAAACTTATATACTGCTGAAAGAGCATTGATTTTAAATTTTTTAGTCGCGGGACTGAAAGACTTCATCTTTTCCCTCAAAAACTTAAAATAACTACAAATCCAGGTGTCAACCGTCAACTTTTGGGTTGACCAAAACTCTCGTTTTTGGGATAAAGTCAAGTCTCTTAGCGACTCTGATGTAATCTTGGGAATCAGTAAATTTAAGTTGAGTTCCTCAAGTGGAATGCCTTGGTAGTGATGGAACCAACCCAGCATCAGGCGGATATGTTGTAAGTAGGTAGATGCCGATGAATCTGAAATTGGGTCTGTCAACCGACCAGGCCACTCTGAAGAAGTAAGATATTCCTTAAAATTTCTAAGGTCTGCTTCAAGGGCTGAGGAAATTTCTCTAGGCTGCAATTTGTAAGTGAGATGTATCGAGTTCCGTTCAGTTAACCTAGAAGTGCTAATTTTTCCATTTTCTTTTCGGATTCTTGGACAGTATTTATTTTCCGGCTTTGCACCCTCAGACTGATTATCTGGCCACCAAAGCTGTTGCTCACTCCAAATTAGTAGTTGTTCAAGTCGGCGTCCGTAAGTATTTCGAGAATTTTTTGATGCTCCTAGCTTTTCTAACCCTTTTTCCAATGTTAAGCGGGCAGTTAAAAGTTTATTGACTGGCTGCATTTTCATAAAGTTTTTAGCGGATTTTACCTGAGCCGCTGTCATCTTTTTACTGCCCAAATGGATTTCAGATTCTAAGCCAGCCCACAAAAAACGAAACAGCATTGAGCTAGTTTCATTCAGAATATTTTTTACAGTTTTGCTATCGTAGATTGCCTCCAGATGTTTTGAATAACTCTGATGCACCTCTAATACATTTTTCGGTTCGTTCATCATCCCATTTCCTCCATTTGTATTTGTTGCTATAGATGTGGGGAGATCCAAGGTAAAAATCTTCCCTGGAAAAACCCTATTTAAATAGTACATTTGTACGGGCTTTTTGTAAAGGACAATCCGCATAAATAAACGATGGCTATCATTTCCAACGAGCCAAACGTTGTTTCTAAGCAAAAGCCTTATAAAATAAAGCTTCTGGCTACTTATAGCTTATTTGTTTTAATAAATATTTTCAAGGGCTTAATAAATAAATTTAGGGGTTTTTACGCAAAAAATCGCTGAGTCAGTTTAGTATAGTAAATATTTACTTCACCTAAATCTCATTTTGACGAGTTAGCCGACAGCCGGATTCTTTAAAATTTTCTACAAGGCGTCTACTCTTGTTTATCAGCTCTGAGTAAAACAAATGTATCTAAATTTTGCATACTTTTTCCAACCAGCATTTTAAAAATCAAATGCGTTGGTCTTATCCCTCAGAGAGCCAGTATTCCCCTCGTTCTAGTCATCACGTTTTGCCATTTCGCAATCATCAAGACAGTTGCTTTTTTATCCTGGCATTCTAAAATGATAAAACTCTTCTGAAAAAGTGATTGGATACCCATTTACAGAGTTGCTTTTTTATCGAGAAATTGCGGGATAAGAAAGCAACTTTTCCCTGAAAATAGTTGCTGTTGCTGTCTAAAATTATCCTTTACTTACCACTAGCATTTCCCGTCACTACGGCGCTCGCTAAATCCCTTCTGCTTACCTAAGATATTTTGCGTCAAAAGACATTCTCTTATGCAGAGCAAGCGCGACCGTACCCCTGCTACAAAGCACTTGGATAAATAAATATTGCTGATTTATAAAACTATAACTCCCTGAGGGCAAGCTCTAAAAAAGGTAATATTTCCTGTAAAAAGTAATTGTCTGGCTAAATTTATATGGGGAAGGGATTTCTCTTCCACTTTATTGAAACTTTTAATTTTTTAAACGGCTAAACCCAATCAATAAAACTATTTCTCACTTTTTACACTAGAGGAACTTTCTAACTCTAAGTTCTTTGAATCATTTCTATAAATTTGATTATATTGTTAATCAAATTTATAAACTACTGCTCAATTGAAATATGTAAAAACTAACATTAGAATGCTGGCTCAGTAAATTTTTCGTTATACTCAAAGCGATTAATCAGC
Organism: Trichocoleus sp. Lan; assembly: GCF_039961855.1. NCBI lineage: Bacteria > Bacillati > Cyanobacteriota > Cyanophyceae > Leptolyngbyales > Trichocoleusaceae > Trichocoleus > Trichocoleus sp. Lan. The sequence goes on from NZ_JAMPKA010000051.1 coordinate 18,363, forward strand.
GCTGTAGACAAAATATTTCCCTGGAAATGCTTAAGTTTAATCAATAGCTTTTAAAGTACAATCTTTGACGCATAGATGTTTTTGAGTTGCACGCACCTTATACATGCAGATCCGTTGAAGGGCGATTGCCTCCTGCTCCCGCTTCTTGATCGGGCAAGTTGCTTTGCAATAGCAACCTCAGCCCTGACCGCAGCCTAGACGAGATTGCCGACTGCTTCTTGATCGGCGAGTTGCACAGCATCTTAAATATGCGGCTCCCTTGAAGCGGTTGGCAACGTCTCGGAGCGCCGAGATATTGCTCCGTGGCACCGTATCTTCAACGTGTGGTTCCATTGAAGCCGTTCAGGGAGATTACGAAAAGCTTACTCTGTTGGGGTTGCAACACACCTTCAAGGGGTAAGTGTGCCTTCATACGCTGTCTGCGAGTTTGATATCGCGGCAGGTAAGCCTCAAGTATATCTGCTGAAATTCGCACAAACTTTGTGCCATCAAATCTGCTGACAATCTGCTTGATTCAGATGATGGCACCGCCGACGGTAGCGATCGCAGCTTACTGAGTCGGCGACCATGTGCCAATCAAATCTGCTGACAATTTGCTTGATTCAGATGATGGGGTAAAGATACTTTAGAGGCAATAGTCAATTCATGCCGGACACCATTTCGGTCAGCGACTGCCTTCCCGCGATCGCTGAGTGTGCCCCCTGGATTTGCTGCCATTGATTCACTCGGTTCGAGTGAGCAGCTCATAAAATTTCCTCATGTACATGGATGTGGGTCATGTGATTGGCTTGAGTTTCCAGTTAGAGATCGCGTTCTCGATTCCTTCGAGTTGGCTGTGTGTTGACCCTGGTATGGTCACGCTGTATCGGACGCCTTCATACATCACTGACTGCCCCACAACAAAAGGCGATTCAGGTTGCTGGTACGGTGTTCTTTTATTGATCCGCAGGACTTCAGCTTGCCAGTTTCGCTGTGCCTGTGGCTGTGGCTGGGGTTCTGGAATGGGCACGAGCGCTTCCTGGGAAACTTCCAGCTGATGCTCCTGGGGTGGTTCCACGTCGGAATTCTTCAGCCGCAGAATCCGCTGTCTGTCTTCCGGAGGCAGCCCTAACCATGCAGCCGACTTGATCCGGTCCACCTCTTGTTGCGAAAACTGTCCCTCATAAGCCGTCGCCAAAATCTCAAACACCGCAGCGACCGCCTCACCATCCTCACAATCTGAAAGCATCTCTTGTGCGTCGGTTATTTGCTTAGCGATCGCATCCTCTATTGACGGGTTGGGCGCGATCTCACCCTCTATTGACGAGTTAGGCGCGATCGCATCCTGTTTTTCCGTGAGCGTGATAGATGTGACGGGTGTGACAGGTGTGACGGATGCTGTGATGGATGCTGTAATTGGCTGGAATCCATCTCCTGCCTTAGTTTGTGAGACTTCTTGTGATGGATGAAAGGCTAGTTTCAACTCCTCAACAAAGTCTAAATCTTGATTTTGCTCAAAGCCACTTTGATTTTTAACCAGTAAAGCTTTGTGCGAGGTTTCAAATAATCCATCACATCCATCACATTCATCACCAGCAAGGGTTTGAACCATCACACTATCCATCACATTTTGGGTTTTATCCATCACATCTTGAGTTTTATCCATGTCAGAAGGGAATGACGGATCGCTTCCTCTTGGAGAAATTGGGTGATGTGGCGGTGGGGGCGGATCGCTATCTGGCGGATCTGTTGGGTCTTTACCAGTGATGAGTAACGGATCTGTATCGTTGCCTGTACGAATCTTCAGCCCTGTAAAGTGTGAGCCATATCGGTCTTTGCCCCGCGACACTCCCTGTAACTTCAGCTGCGACGCGCACAGATCGTCAAGCAAACAAACAAACCGCCTGACAGCGACTGGCTTACTGCCGGTAGCGGTGCTGTACTCGCAGTAGCTTGCGTAAAGCCAAGTATTCACGAACGCATAGGTGTTCTGACTCTCCGCTCCCTTATCTCGCTTGGCGATACCGACCTGAGTCCGTTCTCCCAGCCGGTGAATGAGACAATGATCCGCCCAGTCGGCGATGGGGTTGGTTTCGCAGAGTGTTTCCGCTTTCATCTGAGTCAAGCTCGGTACGTGTTGGGCAGTACGCTTCACCAGATTGGTGACGGCCTCGTCAGACATCGCCAATGCCCAGTTGAGCAGTCCCGGAAGATAACCGACAAACTCCCCTAGAAGTTGCTCGCCACGCATCTCAATCAAGTTACGCTGCTGCTCGCAAGCAATTTGATTTTTAAGGGGCACGGTGAGCCGTCGTCGTGACAAGCCAGAAGTGTAATCAGCAGACTGGACAACTTCATTCGCCGCCACAACCACCATTGCCGTCGGAGTGAAGCCGCTCGTACTTTGCTGGAACTTCGCTTCATAGGGCAGCGAATCTCCCCCAGTGATTGCCTTCAGGACGGATACGTTTCCGGCGTATCGCTCTGAATCGGTAATGACGACCAGCCGCTTCCCACAGATACTGGCCGTCTCAAAGCGGTTGCCCTCTAGTCTTTGCAATGTCGTGGTGTGAGTGTTTCGCAGTCCCACCAGCGCCATTGCTAATCGGATATAAGTTGATTTTCCGGTTCCTCCCGGTCCCACCAATTCCAGATACCGCTGGAGGTCTGACCGACCTTTGACGATCGCGTTGAGATAACCCCGTAAAAGTTCGACTAAGGCGCGATCTCCGCCGACTGTCGCTAGCAACCATTCCTGAACGGGAGTGCAGGTAGCAAGGATGTTGTATTCGTAGGGCAAGCACCAAGTTAGTCGATGCGCCGGGGCATGAGGAATTAGCTCCATTGTTTCCAGGTTCAATACCCCATTCTGGCAAGGTAACAACCCCGCCGCCTCATTCCACTCGCTAACGGCTAGGTGAGCCTTGAGGAGCCGGACAATGCCGCTGATGAAATCCGCCTTGTAACCGTGTTGTTCGGAGCGACCAGAGCCGACCTCGGCGATGACAGCTTGCCAAACGAATTCGTCTGCCTGCTGGCTCCAAATTCCATCTTGCGTAGCGCCGTAGCGATACCAGCGCTTAATTTCCGTGTGCCAAGCGAGTTGAGCGCGGTATTTCTCCGCCAAGAGAGCGGCTACGCTGCCCTGGTCGCCGCCTGGGACCTTGTCTTCTTTTCCTTGGGAGCGAGCGCGCTTACCACTGAATTGCCCCTCTAATTTTTGGAGCCATTCTTTGTAAGGGATGCTCTCATTTACCTTCCGTTGAAATTCCTCTTGCCCGTGCGCCACGATGTAATCGTCCAATCCTTTGCCATCCGCTTCATCCCACAGGGTGACATATAACAAGCACCCTTGGCGCTTTAGCACGGTCGCTAATCGCTTCAGAGCATCTGCGACTTCGGGTTTGCGTACTAAGTCAGCATCGAATGCGAGATGCACCGGACGTCCTGGAACTGCAAACTTTGCCAGAGTGGGAACTAACCGGCCTTTCGCTAGCCCCATCTCCACGCCCACCAAAGCGAGCGCCGCTAGTCCCATACTTAATGCCGCCCCACTTTTTTTCCCCCCCTCAGTCAGCAAGATAGGGATACTGGGGTCGTCTAATACCGCACTCCAGTAGTGAGTATCGGGATGAGCAAGGCAGAGTGCGTCGTAGGGCACTTCTTTCGGGGTCAGGTACTTTGCGGGTTTATCCCGATCTGGAAATGAGATAGGAGTGTCGGGCTTGAACTGCCCAAATTTAGAGCGTTCCCCAGTCCGAGGATTGATTCCCGATGCCCACCATCCGGGCGTATGTCGGTATGCTTTCCATCCCAGGCGACGGGCGATTTCTTGGGGGTCGTCAAGAGATTCGATTGCTAGGTTGGCGATCTCCTCGGATACACCACTGCCAATTATCCATTCCTCCTGATGCCTTGCCCTGTCTACCTTTGCTGCATCTGGTAAGGCGGCTGGAGAATCTACACTCACCTGCTCAAGATTGGGCAACAATGATGCAGAGGAAGAATCTTTTCCAAAAACTACTGATGCGAATTGTCTGGTGTCTGACATAGAATGATATCAATGTTACCCGAGTTACCAGATCCAAATCTGTCGGGTAGATTGCTCCGTAGTCCACGCATCGGGTCTAAGTTCTTCACGCCGAGAGCCGATTGCAGTGGGTTGACAAAAAAATGGAACGCCAGCGGTTTTAAGCCGCTGGCGTTCTGCTTTGGAAACCAAGTGAATTTAGTGCGTCTAGTGCGTCTAAATATTTTTCTAAGGCACTGCGAGTCATTTCTGATTTAGACATATTCAAACCGTTAGCTGCGTTTTGCAGGCAATTAAATTGCCAAACATCCAAACGTTGGGTAAATCGAATGGGTTGTTCTTGCGCCACCTTGTTTGCCTCCAGTTTGACTGTCAAACCTGAGCTAATTATAGGAAACTGTGTGGCGCATTCGTTGCAGTTGTTGGTTTTGGGGTGTCGATGTCACTAGCGCGACCGCTCTTCTCCCAAGAAGCGAAGCGAATTCAGTTCAATCTACTCCTGGGAGGAACTGGCGCTAAGAAAAGCTGCGATTCAATCAGAGGTGGCACTGCAAGCTTTTAGGTTGGGTTGCAAAAAGGCTAAATGGTCAGGCGAGAAAACTGAACACCTCATCCTTTGTTGGTCGTGTCTACTCCATGTGTAGCCAAGTCCCTAGCATTACCCTTAGCTGCGGTTTTAAGCACTTAGCGCGATCGCTTCTGTTGTCGTCTCCGCTTCAAATCCTCAGCCAGTCGAATATCCACCAGTTCCCCTTCCTCCCAAGCAACGCTATCCGGTTTAACTAGACGTTGTGCGAGTTTTTGGAGTTCTACATCACAAGCGAGATCGCCTTCCAGCAAGGTCTGTATCAGAGTCCGTTTCTTTTATTGACCATTCCGATCCACCTTAGGCGATCGCTTAAGGTGAGTAAAGTTGCTGTGCAAAGTGCGGTGGTACGCTATAACCCAGAAGCGAACCTGCCACATTGATAGATTCGGGTAAGTAATACCAGTTAGGGAAACCTTGAAGCCGCGCTGCTGCTTCCACTGTTAATCTCTTAACCGTGCCGTCAGAACACCACAAATCAATAAACCGGCTGCGAACATTTTGCCTCTGGTCTGTAAAGATGGCTCTCTTAATCGTCCAGATTGGCTCCGTGGGTTCCCTCAGTTTCGGCAAAACGTTCCTATACCCGATTCGCTCAATCAAGAGAGCTGGAATTCCCGGACAAATTGCCAGCTTCTCTTCAAGTACCTTCTGTTGATTTGGGAGAAGTTGAGATGGGGGCAGCAACGGGATTAAATCTTTAACAAACTCATACCACCCCACCCGGCCTTGCTTGGGTGGTAGCCCTGGCGCTTTTCCTCTTGCAGCCTTGACAATCAATCGCTTTCGAGACTGAGGAACCCCATAATCTGCCGCATCCAGCACGGCAGCGGTTATCTGATATCCCAACGCTACAAGCTCATCCTGAATAATCTGCCATGATTTGGATTGTCTATATCCTGATACGTTCTCCAGCGTGAAACATTTGGGCTGCAATACCCGTATCGCAGTGGCTACAGCAGTCGCCGCTTCCCGGTCTACTGATTGCTCGGTGCCGTTTCCCAGGGCATTACTAAAGTTTGAACAGACCGGAGAAGCGTGCAGATAATCCGGCTGGGGGAATCCGGGGAAACCGCCAAGAGCGAGTTCTTGAACCGTTTGTTGAACTACTTTAGTGCCATAGGGTTTGAAGTTCAGCGATAAAGAGGCAGCAAGTGCGGCAGAGAGTTCTGTTAGATTGGGGTCGCATTCCACGCTCAAGACGGGTCTAACACCAGCCATGACCATGCCAGCTTCTACACCACCGCCTCCAGCAAACAGTACAACAGCCGTTGGAGCATCATCCGGTAGGGTGGGAGCATGACCCAAATATTTGAGTACCTTTTGGCGTTTCTGACCGTCAGCGGTTTTATAAGTTTCGACTAGGTAACGGTAAGGTTGACCTTTAATAATTTTAGTTCGGATAAACATGAGCGGAGTGCCTAACTATAGGACTATGTTAGGCATTCTACTCATCAGTTGGGTTCGGGTCAATCAACTGGAGTGCCTAACTCTAGGGTTATTAGGCACTCTATACGACGGATGCCGATTCAACTGAAACATCGTTCCAGCTCTTCGGTGGGATCTGAAGGTCGTGAAACTAGAATTTGGGTCACAGGACTGAAATATGCAACGTCGGGGAAGCGAAACCTAATCAAACCACACGAGGCAACGAAGCCAGTGAAAGCGCGATCGCTCACCCGCCAACAACACTCAACTGCACCAAACTCAGCAGCCAACGACTCAACGAACGAGAAAGGAACAGACAAGCGAGACTCAGCTCCGACAAAACCTCAGCAATTAGACGATGACCGAGGCCGCTGGAGCTGCCTCCAAGCGGGCGGGGAATGCCGAGCTGCAAGCAATGGCGAGTCACGAGACCGCAGGCCTTGCAGGTGTTGAATCGGACAGAGATCGCACCTTCACCCTCGCTGAGTGTAGGGAATCTCCAACCGCTCCACAGCTTTACGCTTCGTTTCTTCCCCGCGTCGGTCATACTTGGCAGTGGTCGCTGGTGAAGCGTGTCCTGCGAGTTTCTGCACCGTGACAATATCAGTGCCAGCATCCAGCAAGTCTGAGCAGAACGTCCTTCTAAAATCGTGGGGAGAAAACGCCGCTACAAGACCTTCATTCGCGCGTTTTTGCACAATCAATAACACCGCTTGAGGAGTCATCCGTCGCCGTTCCACCCGTCCGCCTTTCCTGATGGGACACAGCAACGGACCCGGTGACAAGCCTCTGACGACAAGCCAATCTTCCACAAGAGTGCTCGCTACACTCGACAGATACACCGTGCGGTCTTTCCCACCCTTCCCGTCGCGCACTTCCAGCTGACCGCGGCTGGCGTTAAAGTCTTTCAAGTCCAAGTTGACCGCTTCAGCCCGACGCAATCCAGCGCCCCTCAAAATAGCGATGAGCGCTGCATCTCTAGCACCCGTGGGTGTTGCGTCATCAACGCACACCTGAAAGAGCGCGGCAATTTCATC
>NZ_JAMPKA010000052.1:0-23893 GCF_039961855.1 Trichocoleus sp. Lan
ATCATTTGGTGTCGTTAAGTTCCTATTTGAATTAGTAACTCACCGTCAAACCTTTGACTTTCCAAAGCTTTTTTCCTATGGCGGTTTCTCACAACTCATTTAGGACTGCTATAGTTGAGGTTGGCTAAGTAATAGGTTAGTTTCGTAATCAAGAAGCTGAGAACCTGTCGAGACTGCGATCGCGTTATGGAATTCTGGGATGGTTGGGATAATTTTCTAAAAGTCATAGCCTCTGACCACAACCTGACTGTGGAGCAAAAAGCGGTTTTCTTGGTCAGATTTGCTCGGCAGAACATCGATAAGAAAAATCAGGATGTTGCAGATGAAGTTATAGGAGGTGAACCTGCAAAGGCTCTTCGAGCCTATGACAAGCGTATGAAGGACATATTCGGTAAGCTTGCAGAGAGTTTTCCTGAAGTTAAGTCTGAGGATAAAGGCAAGGTTAAGAGAGTGCAAGCTTACCTGGAAAAAGCGTATTTAGAACAACAGCAAAACAAAGATACTGAGGCTGGTAGTGCGATCGCGTCTCATGACTGGACAAAAATTTGCCGCGATATGCTGGAGTCTCAGAAACTAAACATCAGACGACAAGCTACCGAGGTAGTTTCTAAAGCATTTTATGTAGAGCTGGGATTAGTCGAGCGCAAACACCAACCCAGACGTAGCGGCGATTTCTCTGTTTCACCAGAGCAAGGATCGGGTTTTTTCCAGCTACATGAGGAAGAAATCACCCAAACTTATGAGCATCACGAGTTTCTAGAGCAGGTCATTAAGCAGGGACAAAGTAAAAAGAGCCAAGGAAAACGCATCGCTATTATTGGCGAACCGGGAGCGGGGAAAACTACTCTGCTCGAAGCGATCGCATTCTCTCCAAAAACACCAGGTTTCCCAATTTGGGTTTCTCTAGGAAGTTTGAGAGATAAAAGTTTAGAAAACTACGTGCGAGAGAATTGGCTAAGAGATGCGCTTAAAACTTCAGATGTCACACAACAGCAGAAAGCGCTAGAAGAACTGTTTAAAAGTGGTGAAGTGTTGCTGCTGTTGGATGGAGTGGATGAAATGCCAGCATCTTCACCCGTCGAAGCTTTAGCCAAACTCAGGGAAGAACTCACAGGCTGGGTTGCTGATGCGCGAACTGTGGTGACTTGTCGGCAAAATGTCTGGGATGCAAGCGTTAATGCTTTACCGGGTTTTGATACTTATCGCACCTTGGACTTTAGCTATGGGGAAAGCAATAAACCAGATCAAGTGAGACAGTTTATCTGCGAGTGGTTCTCCCAAACTGACAAACCAGAACTAGGGGAACGGTTACGGGAAAAGCTAGATGAAGACAGACATCAGCGCGTCCGAGATTTAGTCAAAAACCCACTACGATTGTCGTTAATGTGCCAAAGTTGGTATTTTTGCCAAGGCGATTTACCAAAAACCAAAGCCGCGCTTTACGAGCAATTTACACGAGCTTTCTATGATTGGAAACAAGAACAATTTTCCACAACTCTGACAAAGCGGAAGGAGTTAAACACGGCGCTGGGACTGTTGGCACGGGAAGCAATTGATAAGGAAAAATCCCGGTTGGGAATACGAGAGAGTTTTGCGATCGATGTCCTGGGGGAAGACTTGTTTAAGTTAGCAACTGATAAGTTGCATTGGCTGAATTTTGTCTACAAGGATGCAGAAACCGATGAAAAAGTATATGCCTTCTTCCATCCCACGTTTCAGGAATATTTTGCGGCTTGTGCGATTGATGATTGGGATTATTTCCTAAACCACAACAACGATAACCCTAACCCATTCTTACAATATAAGAATAAAGATTGTGTTTACCGCATTTTTGATCAGCAGTGGAAAGAGGTGATTTTACTGTGGATTGGAATAGAAAAAGATGAAGAATTTAGAAAGCATAAGGATAATTTTATTAAAGCTTTAGTGAATTTTATGGATGGTTGCAAGAACTTATATTGGTATCGAACGTGTTTTCTTGCAGCAGCAGGTACAGCAGAATTCAGAAACTGTAAGTTGGCTGATTTAATTCTGCTAATTTTTTATTGGGGTTTTGAGAAGTGGGAAGACCCGAATTTTGATCCAATAGCCGAAGCTGCTAGGGAGATAATTCTAGAAATAGATCATCCTAGGGCAATCAATCAACTGATTTACTATAGAGACAATAGCCAGAATAGATATATTAGCGAGGAAGCTACTTACATTTTGGAAAAAATGGGAATACGCAATCAACCATTGCACAGTATTTCGGAGTTGCCTCCACTAACTGAAGAGCAGAAAGATCAGCTTAAGGAGTATGAAAGTATAATAGAGCAAGCCTTGAATGAGCGATCAAGAACAATTGAATCTATGCTTGGTAGAATACAAGCAGAACCTGGTGCTACGATCAATTTTCTAGTTCAGCTCATGGATAAAAATACAAATAATGAAATCATTGCCGAGGCTTTTAAAAAAGTATTACAAGATAAGCATTTGCGTTTAATTGTAAAAAAAATTAAGGAATACGTAGACATTAAACTTGAGGAAACTGAGTATTTTGACTATTTATATGATGTTATTTGGCACTGTACCCAAAAGATGACTTACCCAGAGTTTTATAAGGCTTGGCATGGTGAACGTTGCTCAGTTCAAGGCGTAGAAAACTAACTTACTAATATTCCGGCGCAAGTACAGCTTACTGACAAAACCTATCCCATGACTATTGACACTCAATTTCTGAAATTTGAGGAAAACACAAGTGCGATCGCTCTTTCTTTGTTCGCAGGCGATCGCAACCCTCTTGTCAACATCCAATCTTTGAGAAGTCAAAAGTCAGCAACAGCAATCCAAATTTGTCAGTACCGCTTCTCAACTGGTAGCAACTGCTAGTGCTGAAGAACTGGGCAAATTTCCGACAAATAGGCTTGGTAGCGTCATGCTCAAAGAGTACCAACAGCAGACCGAAGTTTATCAAGTTTTGATAGAGTAATAAAAATTACAATAAATACCCGTATTGTCGTACCGGGTGGAAACTGCGATCGCCAAATGATCGTCTAAAGATTTATTGGCATTACATCATTCGTAGATTTATGGTTATTTCCCGTAAACTAGGGACGAAGGTAGCAGGAACTGCATCAATGATTTTGATACAGTTTCTCAGTTTAATAGAATTTCCCCTCAATTCTCTATTGAGCCGCCTATCAATCGATTTAGGGTTTAGCTCGACCGCCTATGCAGATGTTGTGCCGAAAACGCCAACAGGTTCTAGTTACGAGCCGGGTGATGTGGGTGCTCCCGGAGGCACTATCGGAACGGGAACGCGAGTTCGTTATCAGCCACCCGATGATGGAATGATTCCCAGAGGCGGTACCAGAGGAGTTGACGAATCGCCAATGGAATGCTCTGAGTCTCAGCCTACATCTGTGACTTTGTTGGCTCCTACGACTCACACCGGATTGACTGCATCAGGTCATCCCATCTTTTACTGGTACTTGTCGGGCACCCAATCGGTACCGCTTGCTTTTACACTGGTTGAGCCAGGAGTATCTAAGCCAATTATTGAGCAAACAATTCAAACACCCAAGGCGGGGATTAATCAACTCCAGATGTCCAAAGAGTTGCCAGAACTGGTTCCAGGACGGGAATATCTATGGACAGTCACTCTGAAGTGCAATCCGAAACGACGTTCTGAAGATCAGATTGCTCAAGGCTGGATTAAGCACGTACCCGCAACACCTGCTCTAGAGAAACAACTGGCAGCTGCGCGATCGCAGATTGGCAAGGCAGCAATCTATGCTCGATCGGCATACTGGTATGACACTCTAGGCGTAATTTTAGCCGCCCATGCTACTTCCCCTAAGGATCGGTTAATCCGCCAGGAGTTTCTATCGCTCTTAGAGCAAATTGGACTGACAGAGGTGAAAGAGCAAGAACAACAACGGTTGGTAAGGCAGTAGCTAGGTCATCCAACATAAATTTAAAATTGTCTCTGTCTGAATAAAAACCCGTTTTCTGGTAGAAAACGGGTTTCTTTTATTCCACACAGTGAAGGCAAAAGTATTTGCAAATAAGCCACTGAAGAATCTACCTTCTCTGTCTCTCTTACTCACTTTGTGTTCGTGTTAGTCTTTAATAGCGATCGCGCGATTCCCAAACATGAAAATCGTTCTTCTAGCCACCCTTCAGCCCTCAGTCCTCAGTCCTCATCCCTCAGCCCTCAGTTCTAAGATCGGGATGCTAGAAATTCTCGCAAGCGCAGCAAACTGAGTGTTTGCCCCAAACTCAGCGACAGTAGAGATACTCCTTCTAGACGTGACTGTACCCAATGTTCTCCCCAGTACCACTCGTGATAACCGTCAATTCCTTGACTCAAGAGCAGGCGCAGACAGTTGGGTTGAGCCACTTCCACTTGGTGTTGTATCGCCACTGGCCCCACCCAACTGGTGTAAATTAACCCCTCAGACAGTTGTTCCGGTAGCCCTGCGGAAAGGCGCAGGGGCCACAACCACTGGCTTTGCTGGCTGGGGCGAAGCAGACTGTCGCCGATGGCTGCTGCGGGGGAATTTACTTCTATTCTAAGATGGCTTTGTTGAAAGTTTCCTAGCATAAACAGTTGCGGTTTCTTTGTTATTAGTTGTTACTGGTACAGAAGTTTCTATTTACTGTTCCTAATCTTAATGTAATTGTTTTTCTTGAGAGTAGTGGCTAAATAGTCCTGGCAGCTAAGAATTATCATGCATACTCTAAATTCAGATTTGCATCAACAACAAAAAATTAATTTTAATATAATATCTGTTTTTAAATTAACTAAAACAACATAAAAAATGTTTTTTAAAAATGTTAATTATATTTCAATCCTTATTTTTAGCCTGTTTATCCATCTGTGCCTGATAGAAGATTCAGGTTCTTATCTCTTATTTGAAAAACTAGCTGTTTTTGGCGGTTCCGATAATTAGCACCGCAAATACCACCTCACCATTAACTGCCATGCCTACAATAAAAGTATAGTGTGTTAAGAAATGTAAGGTCTTTTCATGGCTGATCAGTTAATCCGTGCCACGGCGGCAGAGAGTGGAATTCGCGCCGTTGGGGTCATTACCACACGCCTCACACAAGAAGCCAGACAGCGTCATAATCTTTCATACGTGGCAACCGCTGCACTGGGACGCACCCTGTCATCTGGGCTATTACTTGCCTCTAGCATGAAGCGAGAGGGGTCAAGGGTCAACATTCGCATTAAAGGAAATGGGCCACTCGGCGGGCTTCTCGTTGACGCCGGATTGGACGGAACTGCACGAGGGTATGTAGATAACCCAAGTGTGGAACTGTCCCCAAATGCCAAAGGAAAACTAGATGTCGGGGGAGCAATCGGTCGGGAGGGATACCTCTATGTCGTGCGCGATGTGGGATACGGCTACCCGTATTCGAGTACCGTTGAGCTGGTGTCGGGTGAAATTGGGGATGACGTTGCCCACTATCTGGTGACTTCCGAACAAACGCCCTCAGCGCTAGCGGTGGGTGTATTTATAGAAGCGGGTACAGTCCGGGCTTCTGGTGGGTTGCTGGTGCAAGTCCTGCCCAAGGCGGCGAGCGACGAGAGCCTAGTGCAACTTTTGGAATCTCGAATGGAAGCACTGGCGGGATTTACACCCTTGTTACAGGCAGGCAAGACGTTGCCAGAAATTTTGGAGCAACTACTAGGAGATCTGGGTCTGGTCATCCTACCAGAAGTCCAGATGCTGCAATTTCACTGTGGTTGCTCGATGAGCCGTGTCTTGGGTGCTTTGAAGATGCTAGGCGAAGCCGAACTGCAAGACATGATTGAAAAAGATGATGGAGCCGAAGCGACTTGCCATTTTTGTGGAGAGGTTTACAACGCCAGCAGTGACGAATTGGCGGCGCTAATTGAGGATTTACGTGCCGAGTCTGTTTAGGAATCAGAAGTTAGAAGTCACAAGGTAAGAAAAAATTCTAGATTCTGTAGCTGAATTGAAAATTTCCTTGTGAATGATGAATTATAGATTTTGACTTCTGGATGAGAATATAGCTTTTTGCGGCTGAGGGGAGTAGGATTGCAACTACTGCCTGTGCTAAAAAGCATTCGTCCCAGGCGAAGCGCGTTGTGGTGTGAATAAGCTATGACTAGAAATCCCGAAATTCCAGATGGCGGGCGGAGCGGCAAGTCTTCAAATTCGGCTGGGTGGACATCCCAAAAACGAGTGCCTGCGTCTGGGCGTCCGAGCGATCGCAAACCACACACGAGCGAGAACTCCTCTCAGCCCGTCCCCAGAAAAGCACCGCGTCCGGGGAAACAGCCACTTCCTCCACCAACGGATCGTCCTCAGCGTCCGGCGGGTAGTACTGCACCAGCAGAGGGGGGTCAGCAAATTCCGGCTACACTGCCGAACTCTCCGTCAGAAGCACCCAAGCCACCTCGACCTAAACGTTTTTTACGCTTGCCGACTAGCTGGGCATTCTGGGGCATCTTGGTGGTGCTGCTCTCTGGGGGGCTGGGTTTTACAGCGGTAGCGCTGTTGTTTAACCTGCCAGCGCTTCCCAACTGCCCAGCCATTTTTTGGCCTACGGCTTCGGCATCGCTGCGCCTCAGCTGCGCTCAGATAGCGGCTTCTAAGCAGACGGCAAAAGATTTGCTAGAAGCGATCGCGCTGGTGAATGGTTTGCCAGAAGATCACCCGCTACGCCCAGAAATTGACAAGCATCTGGAAGAGTGGTCGCGGGAGATTTTGAAATTGGGAGAGGAATCCTTCCAAGCGGGTCAATTGTCCGAAGCGATCGCAATGGCTCGCAAAATCCCCACGGGCGTACCAGCGTACAAGTTGGTGGATGAGCGTGTAAATCGCTGGCAATCCATCTGGTCGAAGGCAGAAAGCCTTTACAAAAAAGCCGAGGACGAGGTGCGCGAGTCTAACTGGACTCAGGCTTTTCGCGATGCGGTGCAACTGGTCTATATCGGCAATAACTACTGGGCAACAACCAAGTACGACCAACTTGTAAATCTAATTCAGTCGGCGCGGGAAGAAAGCGCCAAGTTGGATAAAGCGTTCCAACTTTCTAAGAGCGGAGGATTAGATAATCTGTTGGAGGCGATCAAACTGGCACAGGCAATTCCGCCCAGCAGTTTGGCATACAAGGAAGCTCAAGGCGCGGTGACAGAATTTGGGCGCAAATTAATCGATATGGCTCAAGAGGCGCTCGATCGAAAAGACTGGCAAACGGTCATCCTCATTACCAGTAAAATTCCCGAAAGTCTGAATTTACAAAGCGAAGCGCAAGATTTGAACGACCTGGCAAGTGCCCAGTCTCGCGCTCAGAAGGGAACGGTTTCAGATTTGGAAGATGCGATCGCCCTTGCCCAAAAGCTAAATCCCGGACGCCCTCTATACGATAAAGCCCAAGATTTGATTGTTCTCTGGCAGCGAGAAATTGAAGATGTCGCCCATTTAGATCGGGCGCGGGAACTGGCAAAAGGGGGAACGGTGGGTGATTTAAATGCAGCGATCGCAGAAGCACAACTGGTTCCTAGCACGAATCCCCGCTCCTCAGAAGCAAAATCCCTGGTCAATAACTGGACGAGTCAAATAGAGACGGTAGAAGATCGTCCCTATATCGCTCGCGCCGATCAACTGGCAAGTTTGGGGGATATGAGTTCCCTGCAAGAAGCCATTAACGAAGCGAGTCAAGTAGGTCAAGGACGCGCTCTTTATACAGAGGCGAGGCGCAAAATCCGACAGTGGACTGACAAAATCGAGCGAATGCAAGACCAGCCTTATTTGGATCAAGCGACTGGTTTGGCGAATGCAGGGGATCTTTCCGGCGCGATCGCCGCAGCGGGACAGATTCAAGCGGGACGAGCGCTCTACGGTGAAGCTCAAGGTAAGATCCGACGGTGGCAGGACAGAGTTGAGCGAGTACAAGACCAGCCTTATTTGGATCAAGCGCAAGCTTTGGCGAGTTCGGGTAATCTTCCGGGGGCAATTACCGCAGCGGGACAAATTCGATCGGGACGAGCGCTCTACGGTGAAGCTCAGGAAAAAATTAAAAGTTGGCGGACAGAACTGCGATCGCAAGAGATTTTGCAGTCCGCTTATCAGTTAGCGAATCCAGGAACACCGGAAGCGATCGCGCAAGCAGTTCAAACGGCTCGTCAGGTGCGTAACTCGACGCGAGTCGGTGCTGAAGCCAGAGAGGTGATTAATCGCTGGAGCTATCAACTGTTGGCGATGGCACAGGATCAGGCTCGGAATGATGTACAAAGAGCGATCGCGATCGCCCAAAACATCCCCGATGGTTCATCTGCCTACACCGACGCTCAACGGGCAATCCAAGGTTGGAAACAAAGTCTAGAACCTCAGTCCCTGGAGAACTCACCTTCTTTTTAGTCATTAGTTGATTATTCGGTGTTTTGCCAAAATCTAAAAACTAATCGCTCATTACCGCTTTTTCTGTTTCGCCTTTGTTGCCGTACCGCTCTTTCTTTTTCCTTTTTCTAGTATTGGCGCAACATACTTTAACCACAATTGAGTATGAGGTCTGCCAGCCTGATTCCACTGCTTAACAATCTGCTCGGATTCCCCGGCTTTTTCTAAATACTCCAAACCATTTGGCAGACCAAGAACAGAAGCTTTTGCCAGATAATATTTACGCTGTTGAGTAGAATCGCACCGTTCCCAACATTGCGCGGCACGTTCATAGTTCTTGGCGCGGTAGAAACAAGTTCCCGCACGGTAGAGCATCCCATTCCAGCCTTCTCCTAAAGCTTCGAGAACCTCTCCAAATCGCTGCCACTCATTCGAGTGGAGATTTGGCCCAGTAATTAAAGCCCCAATTCCCTTCGCATATTCCTCCAAGGCTAGTTTCCACTGTCGGCTGTTGCGGTGAATCTCCAACTGGTTGCTTTTGATGCAGTTCTGAAGGAAGCGAGTGAACTCCTTTAAAGAAGCTTGACTCAATTTTTTGTCCATGAATAGGGCAATTTGCCGCTCTAATTCCCGACCTGGCGGAGCCTTGTCAAACTGCTTCAACAATGCTGACCAACACATCCCCTGCCAAAAACAATCCCAAGCGTCTTCTGTTTTGCCAAGCACAAGAAAACGTTGACCAGCTTCGCTAAATTTCTGCTCAAATTTGAGTGCCCAAGCTTCACAAATTTCTGCTTTTTTAGCGTAGGCGCGATCGCTGTAACACTGTCTGGCACGTCTCATGAAATCTGGATCTTCCGAGTTCATTCCCCGACTCTCGAACTCCTGCGCGATCGAGTGCCAGTCATCTTCTTGCAGATCCCGTGCGCTTTCAGGTTTTCCCAAACGGATGGGTTGAACGTTTTCTCGCCAAGCAGAGTTTTGTGAATGCTGTAAAAGCACTTCTAAATAAGTTTCTGTGACCCCCCAAAGCCGCTGGTCTCCGATTTGAGAATCAACAACAAATAGACGTTCTTTGGCTCTGGAAGCAGCCACATAGAGTTTATTAAAGAAAAATTCAAATTCATATAAGCGGTCTGCCAAAAGGTCTTTTGACACTTCCCGTCGATTGACTAGATTCCAGACAGCTTTGTTACATTCCTCGCCAAATTTGTAGAGAACGACTCGTTTAAATTCCAATCCTTTAACTGCACTAGCACTCAATACATTTTTGAGCGGTTCTGACTCTGGAATCTCTGCCAAAATTTGAGAAAGAACCGCATCGTTTTGAGCATAGGCAAGCTCTCCTCCTTCCTCACAAGGCACGATAATAATCGTGTCTCTTAGGTAGCGTTTGAGTTGCTCAATTTGAATATTCCGACCAATAATAAATTTTTGCGGAGTGGGAAAGTGACCTTGTTTCCAGGCAGTTTGCGGCTGAAGTGCCGGAATTTTAAACAGAACCTGACGACACAATTGAATCAGGTTAATCACTTGTACCACCGCAGTACAAGAGCGATAGTTAGACTTCAACTCCGGAAAATTCATCCGCAGATTTAATCGCTGTGTGGGATCGAGTGCTGCGATCGCTTCATTGTAAAATGCTGCCTGTACGCTCTCCCAACGAAATCCCGTCGGGTTCAAGGTTTGGAAAGGATCTCCAGCAAAAGCAAAAGGCAAATTACGCATAGGCTGGTATCCCAGATCGCACTGAGAGAATGCAGACAGCCGCATAATTAACTGAAGCTCCAGCCGCGTAAAATCTTGCGCCTCATCGCAGAAAATAGCAGTGTACTCAGCACGGTAACACTTGAGTTCCAGCACCAATCTAATCAAGTCTTGATCGTCCCAGTACCCTAGCTCGGTTGTTAGCCGCTTATACCAACGTCCCCAGATGGTTTTATAAATTTCTTGGAACTGAGCGACTGGAACAGTGCGTTCCTGAGTCGGCACTTCATCCTGGTAGTCTTCTGGAGTCATGTACCGGAGACTGTACCCCTTGATGAAAGTTCTAATAACGTGCCAGGAAAGTTCTGGGGAATACACCTGTGCTTGTGGCAGCTTTGAGTCTCGGTAAAGCTGTCGAAAGCGATGGAAAGAAATGTATTTCTGAGAATCGAAACGTTCCTGGAGTGTATGCCGGTAGCCGGTAGGGTTTCCCGCAGAGTAAGGTTGCTGGCTCATCCGGTTAGCCAGTGACGCATCGTCTGCTTCTAAAGGGAGTAAGTTTAAGAGAAATGTCCCAAACGGCTGAAAGAAGGCACTGACATCGGGGATTTCTGAACCTTCTGTTCGATCTGCAACAAAACGGTGATGGAATGTATGCAGACAACGCACGAACTCTTTCGCAACCTCTAATAGTCGCTTATTATAAGTTAGAAAAAGTGGCTTTCCAGGAAGTTCTTTTCCCGGCTCGTAATAATATTTTCGATAACAATAATCTGCAAACAAATACAATAGCATAGTAGATTTACCACTGCCCGCCCGCCCATTTAAGAAAAGCGGCAGACAATTATTTTCCCGTGCTGATGTTCTTGACACAGAGTTAAGAATTGCCTCTTCTTCTGCTGAAAGAGCTAGATTTACTTCTGCGCCTCTTTGAATTGCAAGCCAACTTTGTTTATCTGTTACTAAGTAACTCGGATAAGACCGTCGCGCAAAGGGAGTGAGTTCATCCAGCGTTAAAGGCTTAGATAAAACATTTTTAGAACCATTAAATAAATTAGTTACCTCCCCTATTTGGGCTATTTCTTCTGTAGAAGGTTGATGAGCAAAAGATGCTAGGAGAAATAATACTTTTCGAGGCGGTTTATCGGCGGTCTCAAGTTGGCTAAATAGCACATAGCAATTATTTTCACCGCACAAATACACACCAGGCCATGCAGCAATTTTCTCAGCGTTCCTCGATTTTTCTTCTATTCCAGAGATAATTTGATAGTAAATTTCCCAGTCTTCTCCGATTTCTGGACTCTTGAACTTGGCAATCCACTCATCACTTTCGTAGAGGATTGCCCAAGAGTCTTTATCCTTTTCTATCTCCCAGCCTGGAGGCTCTAGCCAGGGAAGCAAATCGTCTGGAAGCGGTTCGCGTCTTGAAGACACGTTGCTGGCTGACGGTTGCTGTTGTTGAAGCCAACCAGTTAGCGCTTCCTCATCTAATTGGCAGTCGAGATTCTTTTTGCCGTACTCTTCTGGGGTTCGCAGGAACTTTTTGTATTCTTTAGAGCCACGGAGAAAAATGTCTAGTAGACATAGCACCAGGTCGTCCTGTACGGGTCGAATTCTGGCAATGAGGCGTAAATTGTTTTCCCCTCTCCGCTTTAAGTAGGGATAAACCCTCTCAAAACGTGCCTGTGACTCATCAATACTCAAAGGCTCAAGTTCGTTGCATAATTTATCTACTTGAGCCTGAACACCATAGCACAGAGTCTTTCGGTTAAATTGGGAGGTGCGATAGACGTACATAAACTTGTCTGTAGCTGTTTCTGAAAAAAACAGGCTGAAGCCACTATTACTTATTGTTATGCAGTAGAGAAATTGCTGTGTAGAATTTTTGTTACATCTTACACAGAATCGCAGTTTTTGCCTCAAATAGTTCTAATTTGCCTATCCTGCCAGGTCGTGTCATTATCCACTTGTGTTGAAACTTGAGCTTTGTTTCAATCCCGCCAGAGAATAAAATTTCCCTTCTAATTGCTCAGAGAATGGTTTAAAAAACTGAATTTTTATAACATTAGTCTGTTTCAACTCACATTTTGCACCAGTCGCATTACCTGTCTGTAATTTCAACCCCTTGCTAACAGAATCAAGTCTTCACTTAGAAGACTAAGTAGAAATTTAAGCCCATTTCAATGGACTTAAGCTATGAGCCTTGGACTGAATTTCAAAGCAGACTCTCAGCTTCCTGCGAATGGTGCAATATGTCCTTATGCTTAAGGTAATGACAAACCTTCCAGGGTGCGCCAGGAAAGGAGAAATCACCGATATCCTAGTACCTATGTCAATTGGTATTTAATTACGTTTTTCTACTTAAGCACTTGTCTGAATGGGTAGTTGCACGGTAAATGTAGTCCATCCTTGTGTGCTTTGAGCCTGAATGGTTCCTCCTATTTTTTCGACCAAATTTTGCACTAAATATAGCCCTAATCCACTTCCTCCCTCTTTCCAGATATCACCATTAGGAATGCGGTAAAATTTTTCAAAAATTCGAGGTAATTCTGTATTTAAAATTTCTGCTTGATTGGTAATTTTAAAGTTTACTCTTGAATTTGAGTTTGAATTAATATTTATTGAATAATCCACATAGACACTAATGGATATTTCACCAAAAGAGGGGGTATATTTACAAGCATTTCCAATCAACTCTATTAATATTTGCTCCAGACAAACTCGGTCTGAAATCAGTGGAGGAAGAGCGGGAGAACAATCAATATTAAAAATTTGCTGGCGCTGAGCTATTCCTGGTTTAAATGGCTCAATTAAAGTCGGAAGCCAGTATTTTAGAATTAAAGTTTCTGGAGAAATTAATTTTTTTTCCGCTCCTAAACGATGCAAATCTAAGATATTATTAACTAGTTCTATTTCCCGAATACATTCAGCTTCTAATAGCGCTCTATAGTGTTGCTGTTGTTCTTCATTAGAAATGATTTCCAACATTTGGATAATCAGCTTCATGTTGGCTAGAGGGGTTCGCAAATCGTGAGAAGCTCTAGCAAGCAAATCATCTTTTTGAATATTGAGCTGCTGGAGTTCTTGGATTTTCCCTTGCAGGAGTGTCACAGCTTCTTGTTTTTTCAGCCGAGTAGCGATCGCGCCTAGCAATTCTGCTCTGGTAAACGGCTTCGTCAGATAATCATCAGCTCCCAGTTGCATCCCTTGGCGCAAGTCTTCTCTCTCCGTTTTAGCGGTGAGAAAAATGAACGGAATCATTGCCGTTATCTGGTCTTGGCGCAATTGAGTTAGCACGCTGTAACCATCAAAATCGGGCATCATGATATCACAAATAATTAAATCGGGTTCGTGTTCCCTCGCTAACTGCACTCCCACCAAACCGTTTTCCGCACCAATGGCATCAAACTCCTCAGCCTTGAGGAGTTTGAGAAGGTTGCTTCTAACTGCTGGCTCATCTTCAATCACCAGAATCTTTTTCACAGGTCTGACTCGTCAATCTGTTATTTAAAGGAAGAACGACTTTAAATGTCGTGCCAAGCCCAATTTTACTAGCTACTATTATCCTACCCTGATGTAAGTCTACACACCTTTTAACAATTGCCAGTCCTAATCCCGTACCATTGATGTTACTAACATTTGTGCCCCGGTGAAACGGTTCAAACAATCGGGATCGATCTGCTAGAGGAATCCCGATTCCTTCATCTTGTATTTCCAAAATAGCCTCTCCGTCTTGGGAAGTAACTTCAAAATAAATATTGCTGTTATTTGGTGAATAATTAATAGCGTTCGAGAGCAAATTATTTAAAATTTGTCGCAGCAACATTCTATCCATATCAACACTCAGAAATTGGTATCGACTGGTAAAGATAATCTTATGCCCACGGCTCGCGGTAAGTTGTATTTCGGCAATAATTGTCCGACAAAATTCAATTAGGTCAAGGGATACCGGATTAAAGTTTAATCTTGCTGCGTCGGCTCTCCCTAATGTCAGCACATCATTTAACAGATGGGTCATGTGGTTAACAGAGGATTGAATGAGATGAAGTTGTTCTAATCTTTCCTCTTGAGTCCAGCGATCGCCATAATATTCTAGTAATTCGGAAGAAGACAGAATAATGCTTAAAGGCGTGCGGAACTCGTGAGAAGTCATAGAGACAAAGCGAGATTTCAGTTCGCTCAGTTCTTTCTCTTTTGCCAAAGCATTCAAAATCTCTTCTTCTGCCTGTTTGCGCTCCGTAATATCTATGCACGAGCCGATGTAACCCGCAAAGCTGCCATCAGGTGTGAAGCGCGGAATCCCCGTATCTAAAACCCAGCGATAATTCCCATCAGCACGCTTGAGGCGGTATTCCACTCGCACTGGTTGGCGAGTATTGAAGGCTGATTTATAGGTGTCCAAGCAACATCGTAAATCATCAGGATGTACACTTTCTAACCAACCGTTGCCCAGTTCTTGTTCAAGATTGCGTCCTGTAAAATCTAACCAAGCTTTGTTGAAAAATGTTCCCTTGTAATTAAGGTCTGACATCCAAATCAAGGCAGGCACGTTGTCAGCCATAATCCGGAAGCGGGTTTCGCTTTCCCGCAACGCTTCCTCCATCTGTTTGCGCTTAGTTACATCCAGAGTTAGAGACAGCACTGATACTAAATTGCCCGATTTATCTAATAATGCCGAGTTGTACCATTCGCAATAAACAACCGAACCATTCTTAGTGTAATTGCGGTTGCGGGAAACATTACGCTGTTCGCTGCTATCGATTAGCCGCTGAATAACGCTATCGACAGTTGGCACGTCTTCAGAAAAGACAAACTGCCACTCAGCGGGATGTTTGCCAATGACTTCCTCTGCTTTCCACCCGAAAATTTTTTCTGCTTCCGACGACCAACGCGACACCCGAAAATTACAATCCCACTCTATGACCGCTAGGGGTGAGTTTTCAAAATGAAAGTTTAGTCTCTGAAGTGCATCCCGGAGCGCTTCCTCTGTCTGCTTTTGCTCAGTAATGTCACGAGCGACACTTAACACAGACTCCACTGACCCATCTAAAGCAAATTCCGGGACGATACGAGCTTGATAGCATTTTCCGCTGACTGAGGACTTGCTTTCAAAAACGTGTGGCTGACCTGTTGTAAACACATCTTGAAGAATTTGTTGAAAAGGAATATAAATTTCTGGTTGGATTCCTAACTCTGGATGAGTTTTGCCGATAAAGATTTGTGGGGATATTCCGATTGCTCGTTCTACAGCGGAATTGACATATAAATGTTGCAATTGTTTGCCAAATCGGGAAATGATATCAGGGGAATTGTCAGCCAGTGCTTTAAACTCTTGTTCGCGGCGGTGGAGTGCTTCCTCTGACTGCTTGCGCTCGGTGATATCGACTGCAATCCCGGTTGTTCCGATTACCTCCCCGGTGTTATTAAAAATTGGGGTTTTAATTGTTTCTGTCCATAGCATCTTTTCTTCTTGGTAGACCGCGGGTTCTTCGACACGCTTGCGCTTGCCGATTTTCATCACCTCTCGATCGTCCTCTCGATATCTCTGGGCTAAATCTGGATGCCAAATATCTAAATCTGTCTTCCCAATTAAGTCTTCTGGTTTGAGTCCGCAGGCGTTGCCAAATGCCTCGTTGACGGCAATGAATCTGCTTTCTTTGTCTTTTAACCAAGCTAAATGGGGAATGTTATCGAGGATGGCTTTCTGCTGGCTGCGCTGCTGTGTTAGCTGTTCCTCTGCTTGCTGGCGTAGCGTAGCGTGCCGCAGGCTTTCACTAATGTCTTCTAAAATTCCAACATGACCGATAAATTCTCCTCGATCGGAGAACATCGGTGAAGACCGAACGTGAACCCAACGCACAATTCCTTCCTTAGTTTGAAAACGAAACTCGTCAGAGTATTCTCTCCGTTCACGAGTATGTGTTAACCAATCTGCAAAGACGCGATCGCGATCGCTTGGATGAACAAACTGCAACCACCCTTCTTGCAAACTCTCCTCCAAGGTGAAGCCACAGATGGCTTGACAGCGGAGATTTGTGTAGATGCAGCACCCCTCCATATTTGCCAAAAAAATCCCCACTGGCGAGTAGCTACTCAAACAACGGAACCATTCTTCACTTTCTCGCAACGCATCCAAAGCTTTTTTGCCTTCGATAATTTCTTGCCGCAATTGCTTGTTGGTTTGTGTTAATGCAGTGGTACGTTCCTCGACTCGAATTTCTAAGGATTCGTTCGCTTGATTCAGTGCAGCTTCGGCAGCTTTGCGTTTGGTGGTATCGCGGGAATTAACAACAATGTCTGCGCTCAATGGGTTAGCCAGCAAATTATGATATTTGTGCAGTAGTTTAGCTTTTTCAGCTTTGAGTTGTCGGATTAATTGTGGTTTTAGCGCAGCCTGCACGGATCTCACTCGTCTTCCCAATCTACGCATATTCTTTTGACCTTCGGAGTAAGTTTAATTGTTGCCAGTGGTGATATTTTTACCTACCTTAACCGCCTCAATACCCAGAATTATCTAATTGTAGTGAAGGGTACACTGCTATCTAATTTGCGTTAATTAATTTCTAACAGCGCCTCTTTGTATTCATCGAATTTCCAAATCTAATTTACAAACACTTACTTCAATTAAGACAAGCCAAGCGATCCGTGTAGGTTGGTAGTCTAAGTTGGCTACAGTTGTACGATCGGCTACATTCGCCTTTAACATAAACCCTTTCTCTGGGTAGATTCAAGACCTCTTCCTTAGGAAAGTCGAATGAGCTGATAATCCTGCTTAGATTAAATACAAATTTGTACGGGAATTTAATGATGAAAGGCATGAACCCAGCGCAAAAATTTGCGTTAATTATCGGCATTTTCTTTTTCCTTTGTGGTGTAATGGGATTTATTCCCGCCTTTGTGAAAGCGCCTACGGTTACGCCTGATATGGCGGGTCTTGGATACACAAGTGGATACGGTTACTTACTGGGGTTATTCCCCATCAATGTCTTACATAATGTTGTTCACCTTGTCGTAGGACTTCTGGGAATTTTTGCATCCATCGCCTTAGACAGTTCTCGTCTCTATAGTGGAGTTTTGGGAATTTTCTATGGGGTGCTAACGCTAATGGGGCTTTTTCCGGCTACCCAGTCAACCTTGGGCTTGATCCCAATCTTTGGCAACGATGTCTGGCTTCATGCAGTCACCGCCGCGATCGCAGTGTACTTTGGCTTTTTTGCTACACCGGATTTGTTGGAACTAAGCACGCCACAACAGGGCGGTACTCGTAACGAGGGCTAAAAAAGGGTAGCGTTTAATAGCGGGTCGATTGTCGAATCCGATTGAGTTTTACGTTGCTGATTGCCTTACAGAAAATCAGTATGCCTTTACCTTAGCCGAGGTATTCTGGTTTTCTATAAGCTTTAAACGGAATTACCGCGCATATTAATAACACTTAGATCCAGTCCTAAATGATTCGTAAACGCGAGATCCCCGACTTCGAGAAAGAAGTCGGGGATCTGAAAGGCTGGCTCACAACTCAAATAGGATTGCTATATTTGTAACACTTGCATCTGAATCAATTCTTGGTATTTTCGATTTGGCGCACCACGGTGAGGGCGGAGTAGCTGACGCCTGCGGTTCCTTCGCCGGGATGGGTAGAATCTCCCACTAGCCACAAATGATTTACGGGTGTGCGATTAGCAAAGCCAAAGGGACCAAAGGTGGAAACTCTTTGCCCAATCCCGCCGACAATGCCGCGATCGCGTGCTGTGAAGCGGGCAAAGGTGCGGGGTGTAGCGGCTTCTTGATGGACGATGGTTTCTGGTGTCAAGTGAAAAAATTGGCTCAGACGAGCGATCGCTTCCTCGGTATATTGTTGCTTTCGCTGTTTATAATCTTCAGATTGCCACCAATTCCGAGTGTCAACGAAGGAAGACGCAATGATAGTTGCTTTACCTTCTGGGGCGCGACCATCTTTAGGGTGGCTCACTGAGACAAATAGGGAGTTATTTTCTCCAATCGGGCCGTCATAATCGTAGAGAAACTGCAAATGCGGCGGACATCCTGAGGGAACCGCACTTCGATCGACACCGAGATACACCACAAATGCTCCCGACGATGGGGGAAGTTTATCGACTCGACGACGATAGCGATTTTGGGTTTTGGGTTGCGAACTAGGAATTCCCTCTGGTGTCTCTGCTTCCAAAAGTTGCACCAAATTTTGGGCGGTGACATTGGCAACGACATGGTCGGCGGGTTCCGTCCAGACAGCGCCGGTTTTTTGATTGCGAATAACGACACCAGTGGCTTTGCCATTTGTGGTGTGGATGCGTTCAACGGTGTGACGCATCAACAGCTTGCCACCGTCTCGCTCTAAAGAGGAGACTAAGCGATCGCTCAACACCTGCATACTGCCTTGAAGATGAAAGAGTCCCTGCGGCTCTTGGGACACACTCAAAGCAGTCGCTGCATAGAGCAGAGCCGTTTCTTCAGCATCTACCTGAGAATAAAGCTTGAGCTGCAAATCCAGAAACGTTCTTAGACGCTGATTATCGCCCAAACCATACCCCCGCAAAGCGTCCCCCACTGTCAAAAAAGTGTAGGGCAAAGTAATCAAAGTATCGGGACGAACAGCCGATACCAGTTGCCATAAGTCCCACAAATTTCGCGGCGGTAGCACCGGATCGCGCGATTGAAATGCAAAGCTGGCTCGGAATAAAGTCGCCAACAACTCCCAAAATGGTTCGCTTCCGGGAAACTGCCGAATTCGCTCCGCCTTCCACTTTTGGGGGTCGCGCCAGACGTTAATCGGTTCAGTTTCTCCCGGTAGATACACGGCACAAGCTGGATCGCAAGGCGTCGCTGCTGGGATTTCAATTTCTAGTTCCTGAAAAATCCGGTGATGAATCCCCCCCGGTTCCAGTCCAGCCACCTGAGTCGCTCCCACATCAAAGGTAAATCCTTTGCGTTTGAACGTGGAAGCACATCCCCCAGGCACCAGAGCTTGATCCAAAACTAAGACTGAGTAGCCTCGACGAGCCAGTAATGCCCCAGCCGTGAGACCACCAATTCCAGCACCGATAACGACAACATGACAGCTTGGCATGAATTGAGAACGAGGATTCCCTCTTCCGAGACTTAATATTACGTTACATTAAGTTTCGGCTTCCTGACAGGTTCGCGCTCGACGATGAACAATCGGGATTTCAATGTAAAACTCTGTTCCTTGTCCGGGTTCTGAGGAACACGTTAGAACCCCGCCGTGCTTCTCGACCACAATTTGATGGCTAATGGATAAACCCAAGCCTGTCCCCTTGCCAACAGGTTTCGTGGTGAAGAAAGGGTCAAATAGTCGTGTTATCGCCTCTGGGGGGATGCCAGAGCCATTATCTCGAATCCGAATCACCACCTGAGGACAGTCATTAATTTCGACAACCTCAGTGCGAATTCTAATCGAAGCAACTGGCACTTGAGTATTGGAAATGGGGGGAGTTTGACCTAACTGAAGAGAGTGCGTATGCAAATTCTCGATGGTTGCGATCGCTAAGTGCTGATAGCTGTACTCCTCTAAAACATCAATCGCATTGTTGAGGATATTCATAAACACCTGGTTCATCTGTCCAGCGTGACACTCCACAAGCGGGAGATTGCCGTACTCTTTGATCAGCTCAATTCCCTGATTTCCCCCCTTTGCTTTCATTCGATGCTGTAAAATCAGCAGCGTACTATCTAACCCCTCATGAATATCGACCGCCTTCATTTCTGCTTGATCGAGCCGAGAAAAATTCCGCAAACTCAGAACAATCTGGCGAATGCGGTCTGCCCCTAGCTTCATAGAAGAGAGTATCTTCGATAGGTCTTCTATGACAAAAGTTAGATCGATATTTTCCTTATACGCTTCAATTTCTGGGACTGGATCGGGATAATAACGCTGGTAAAGTTGTAGAAGATGCAGCAAATTTTGGGTGTATTGATCTGCGTAAGCGAGATTGCCGTAAATAAAGCTGACTGGATTATTAATTTCGTGAGCAACACCCGCAACTAACTGCCCCAGACTGGACATTTTTTCGTTCTGAACCAGTTGGGATTGACTGCTTTGCAACGTCTGCATCGCTTTTTTCATCTGGACTGCTTGTTGTTGCAGAGACGCGATCGCGCTGCTTTGTGCAGCTTCCGATTCTCCTAAAGCCTCCAGCGCTTGCTTGCGCTCGGTGATATCTTCGGAAATGCCCAACAAATATTGGGGAGTTCCCGCTTCGTCGAAAATCGGGATTTTTTTAGTGTGCAGAATCCTCAAACCTTGATGTTTTGTCTGGATTGGCTCTTCCAGAATCTCCAGAAGTTTCCCAGATGCCAACACTTCGCGATCGCGACTTGTGAAGAAATCAGCTTGCTCTGGCGGGAAAATGCCATAGTCGTTCTTGCCTAACGCTTCTTCCTGAGAATAACCAGTGAGTTCCTCGTTGGCTTTGTTCCAGAATACAAATCGCAATTCATTCACTTCTTTAATAAAAATTCCAATTGGCAGATTTTCTACGATGGAATTCAACAAATCATGAGTATGTGCCGTTGCTTTTTCTGCCTGTTTGCGTTCAATAATTTCCCTTTCTAATTGTTGATTTGTCTGCAATAAGTTTTTAGCACGAGCTGCCAAAACTTCTAAATTGGCGTTCGCTCTTTCCAACTCAGCCTTAGCCTGAGCCAGTTGATTTCTCGTGTTTTTTTGGATTCGGAAGTTTTCAACTAGGAGCGAGTAGTAACGCCTCAGAGCCATGAAAGCTCCCACAACTAAAGCCATGATTGGAACCATGCCTCCCTGAATTCTCAGTATCATTAGGGAGCCGTTTTGCCCACCAAAGACTAATGTTAAAAGCTGCACTGAATGTTCTATAGCACAGCTCAAGAAGATTGCTACAGTTACGAGTACTAATGGATTGCTGAGTAGATGCTGCCCTCGAAGAAAACCGCGATAAATCAAAAACGCAGTTGTATAATAACCAGATGCAATGATGGTATTTGTACTTCCTGAAAATCCACTCAGCATGAGTACAACTGACTCCAGTTAAATGAAGCTTTAGTCTGGTCTATCAGACTAAACCATAGTATCTGTCTTTAGACTGATAAAGCTTTTTAACTTCTTAAATTTATCTAAACTTACAGACTTTATTTCAAACTTTTAAAAATTTAAAATGAATCTTTCATAATAAAGGTATTTCCCAATACATAAATAAACAAAGTTTAATCAATAAGCCAAATTCTAAAGAATGATTGACTTTCTTAATTAACTTTAAAAAATGGCACGGAAAGGAAATATGTGTTAAAGGCGAAAGGAGCGGGAAACTTTTTAAAAACATCTAGAGAGCGATCGCGCAATGCTGGGGAGCTGGCTGAGGAGATAGGTGCAGACTGAGTAAGATAAAAGGAGAAATAGCCCAGCGACGAAGAACACATGACCTCAACTCTGCTCAAATCTACGCCACTCAACGCCCCTACTCTCCACCGCCTGCCTAACGGTTTAACGATTGTGGCGGAGCAGATGCCCGTCGAAGCCGTTAACCTAAACGTGTGGATTAATGTCGGCTCATCCGATGAGCCAGACCCCATCAACGGTATGGCTCACTTTCTAGAACACATGGTGTTTAAGGGGACGCCAAGGCTCAACAGTGGAGAATTCGAGCGACTGATTGAAGAGCGGGGTGCCGTAACAAACGCAGCAACCAGTCAGGACTATACCCACTACTACATCACAACAGCTCCTAAAGATTTTGCCCATTTGGCACCATTGCAACTAGATGTGGTGCTAAATCCCAGCATTCCAGAGGATGCCTTTCAAAGAGAGCGATTGGTCGTTTTAGAAGAAATTCGCCGCTCGGAAGACAATCCTCGCCGCCGGACTTACCAGCGGGCGATGGAGGTGGCATTTGACACCCTGCCTTACCGGCGTCAGGTACTTGGGCCAGCAGCGGTAATTGAGCAGCTGACGGCGCAACAGATGCGCGATTTCCACGCCAGTCAGTATCAACCCAAATCGATAACAGCGGCAGTTGTGGGCAATTTGCCGGTTGAGGAATTAATTGAAATTGTGGCAGCGGGATTGACGGAGATAGGCGTCAGCACTCAAGAGCCAGAAGTCAAAAGTCAGGAAGCGATCGCCTCAACTCTCACTCCCGAACCCGCTTTTAGAGAAATTGTCCGCCGCGAGTATGTTGATGAAAGTTTGCAGCAAGCGCGGTTAGTGATGATGTGGCGAGTGCCTGGAATGACGCACTTATCCGATACTTACGCGCTGGATGTGTTGAGCGTGATTCTGGGACAAGGTCGGATGTCGCGGCTGTTCCGAGATTTGCGGGAAGACAGGCACCTGGTGACGAATATTGGGGTGAGCAATATGAGCCATCGGCATCAAGGCGTCTTCTATATTGGCGCGCAGTTGCCGGTAGAGAATTTGGCAGAGGTGGAAGCGGCGATTCTTGCTCATATTCGCACCCTCCAGACAGAACCCGCGAGTGAGGCAGAGATTTCTCGTTTCCGGACGCAAGTAGCGAATCGGTTTGTCTTTGGGAATGAAACGCCGAGCGATCGCGCCAACTTATACGGCTACTATCAAACCATGATGGGTGATTTGGCTCCAGCCTTGAATTATCCGGCTCGGATTCAAGCGTTGGAAGCGGCGGATCTCCAATCAGCGGCTCAACAGTATCTCTCTTGTGATGCTTATGGTGTGGTTGCGATCAAGCCAGCTAGCTAGGTTTTTTAACGCAAAGGTACGCAAAGGTTAACGCAAAGGTACGCAAAGAAATCAATCTGGTTTTGCGTACCTTTGTGCTTTCCTTGGCATGACTCTGCGTTAAAATTTCTCCCATGTGGACAGAAATAGACGCTCAAATTACTCGCCTAACGGGTGAAAAGTTTCAAAGTCAGCAGCGGCAGTCGGTTAGTGGTGGCTGCATCAATCAAGGCTATGCTGCCAGCGATGGGCAACGCACCTACTTCATCAAAATCAACCAAGCGTCTTTGGTTGATATGTTTGAGGCGGAGGCGCTGGGACTCCAGCAAATGCAGGAAACTCACACGATTCGGGTTCCAAAACCGATTGGCTGGGGCACCGGAGGGAATTCTGCCTATATCGTACTGGAGTGGCTGGAAATGGGGCGCGGCGACTCCCATTCTTGGGAAGAAATGGGACGGAAGTTAGCGGCGATGCACAAATGCGCTGAAAAAGACGCCTTTGGCTGGGATAGAAATAACACGATTGGTTCCACTCCACAAGTTAACACTTGGACAGCAGATTGGGCGGAATTCTATGCCAAGCATCGTCTCGGCTATCAATTTCAGTTAGCAAAGCGTCGCGGCGGTCATTTTCCCCAACAGGAGCAATTGCTGGCGGCAATTCCCGAACTGCTAGCGGATTATCACCCTCAACCATCCCTAGTTCACGGCGATTTGTGGGGAGGAAATGCAGGCTTTACGGCATCGGGAGAACCCGTCATTTTCGATCCGGCGGCCTATTATAGCGATCGCGAGGTTGATATCGCCATGACAGAAGTTTTCGGTGGCTTCCCCGCAGCCTTTTATCGCGGCTATAACGAAGTATTTCCTCTAGATCCAGGCTACGAGCGCCGGAAAACCCTCTACAATCTCTATCACATCCTCAACCACTTTAATTTGTTTGGCGGCGGCTATAGTTCGCAAGCCAATGGGATGATTGAGCGTATTTTGAGATAGTAGAAAGAGATATATAGCAATCCCAAGTCAGTTGTGAGAACCTAGAGAAGATTCCAACAGGTTGAGATAATGGCTCTATGTTAGCTGATCTGAACGACTTTATTGGCTCTAACCCGGATGCGCGT
>NZ_JAMPKA010000053.1:0-21473 GCF_039961855.1 Trichocoleus sp. Lan
TTTCTTGTTCGTATGCTTTGACTACTTTTTCTCGAAAGTCGATGGAGTAAGGTTTCATTCTACCTGTTCATGCACTGACCTCAATGTACTCTATATACCTGCAATCTGCCGTATGACGCGACTTCCAAGGACGGTCAGATCCGGATTGCCACATCAAAAGGGGGAACCAACAATACTTTTCAGCAACCCGGTAGTTTCCACGGGCAGGGAAGCCCGGATCAGGATGATATCAAGAAGGATCTCCTGCAATTTTTCCATCAGATTGATGGTGCATTGCACGACTTCTTCCGGAATAAGAAAGGGCCTTTAGTGTTAGCGGGAGTTGAGTATCTTTTCCCGATTTACAAAGAGGCGAATACTTATCAACATTTGGTAGAGCAAGGGATTACTGGAAATCCTGAAATATTCAAGCCAGAAGAATTGCACGAACTCGCTTTACCGATTGTGGAGCCTCTGTTACAAGAGAATATTGAGGGGGTTGTAGAGGTATACAAAGAACTGGCTGGAAACGATACGAGTAAAGTATCCCACGATATCAAAGAAATCATCCAATCTGCTTATTATCACCGGGTTGATTCTTTGTTTGTGGCGGTCGGCGAGCAGCGCTGGGGTCACTTTGACCCTGAAACCATGACCGTAGATTTACACCCTGAACCACAAGCGGACGACGAAGATATGTTGGATTTTGCCGCTACTCATACAATTTTGAACGGTGGTAAAGTCTATGCAGTGGAGCCGGAAAAAGTACCGGATGAGGCTCCGGTAGCAGCAATTTTCCGCTATTAATCAGCGATTGACTGCGAGCGATCGTAGGGTTTCAAAATTGCTAAGTTTGTCAACCCCCCCGCTTCCCCAAGGACGGGGGGTTGAATATAAGTTAGGTCACTCAAGAAATCGTTTGGATCGCAATTAGGGGGAAAAATAAAAATTTCCTTTCCCTCTTTTAGTGCATTCTGGTGAAACGCGATCGCTTCTACCAAGGGACAAAACATAATTGGAATCCATCTGCCACTGTAAAAACAGACAACGACGCGGCTCATTGTGTACTCTTCCAGCAGGAGTGGATTTCGCCAAGGTGAAACCACACGAATTCTATGATAGGTATACTCTTTAGTTGTTCACGATTAGAAGCAAAAGCGCAACAGCCTTAAGTAGTATCTATTAAACTTTCTCGGAAGGGAATTATTAGAAAAATCGGTTGGCAGACACCCCTTGAAAGACAACCCTTGAAAATAGGATGACTTAAGACAAAGGGCAAAAAGTGGGTGTGGATTTGAAACCGTCTCTACGAGATTTTTGCCGATCGCTACTTATTGATTCAACTGACGACGGGCGGCTGCTAAGAGAAGGCGTTGTTCGGCACGAGCGATCGCGTTATAGGTTCGCTCAACGGCATCTAGTTCCACAGAAATTGAGGGAATGCCCCACTGCACAAGCCGATCGATCAACTCTGGATATTGAGCCGGTGCTTGACCGCAGATGCAGCAGGGAATTCCTGCCTGTTTTGCCATTTGGATGAGTTGCGCGATCGCTTGCGTGACTGCTGGATGACGCTCATCAAACGCCGCCGCCATCTGCGCTTGGTCTCGGTCAACTCCCAGCAGCAGCTGGGTGAGATCGTTAGTGCCAATCGAGATTCCCTGGACGCCCGCTTTCACGTAATCAGGTAGCAAAAATAGAACCGACGGCACTTCAGCGACGATCCAGAGTTGGAATTGAGGCGATTGGCTGAGTCCGGCTTGTTCAACGCGGCGGCGACAGAAGGAAAACTCTTCCACCGTGCGGACAAAAGGCAACAGCAAGCGAACATTGGTATATCCCAATTGCTGCACCCGTACTAAAGCTGCCAGTTCTACATCGAACAAGGCGGGATTGGAAACATAGCTGAATGTTCCCCTCATCCCTAGCATCGGATTGGCTTCCGGGTGCCCCAAAGAACCACCAACTAAGTATTGAAATTCATGCGATCGCAAATCTAGAGAGCGATAAAATACTGGGCGCGGCGCAAATGCCTCGGCAAACTGACACAGTTGTTGGGCAAGAATTTCCCTCAACTCGTCTTCACGCTGCTGCTGGAGCCATCGTTGAGGATGTTGTCCCTGCAAAACTTCCAGCAGCATCAGTTCAGAGCGCAATAATCCTACCCCATCCACCGGCATCTGAGCCGCGCGTTTGATACTGCTGGGTTGACTGAGGTTGACCAGCAGTTGAGTTGCGAGGACTGAGGACTGAGGACTGAGGACTGAGGGCTGAGGACTGAGGGCTGAGGGCTGAGGGCTGAGGACTGAGGGCTGAGGACTGAGGGCTGAGGACTGAGGGCTGAGGACTGAGGGCTGAGGACTGAGGGCTGAGGGACGAGGAGTGGAAAGTGCAGCGTGAGGAGCCGGGAGTCCAGAGTGCGGGGTGGAAAGTGCAGCGTGAGGAGTGGGGAGTCCAGAGTGCGGGGTGAAGGGTGCAGAGTGTGGGGTGGAGAGAGAGGAGTGCGGAAGAATTTTCTCCCGCTCGCCTGCTTGAGCCTCAACGCGATAAACTGCTCCCTTGTCACCATCTACTAGCACGGCGTCGCCGGTTTGAATCAGCCGGGTGGCACCGACAGCACCAACAACCGCTGGGATGCCTAATTCCCTGGCAATAATGGCAGCGTGACAAGTCATCGCACCCTGTTCGGCAACTACAGCGACAGCCTGTTTTAGCAGTACCAGCCGATCGGGAGTAATGCTTTTGACGACTAAAATTTTCCCATTAACAGGCGAGTTTTCATCTCCATCGGCATCAGGGAAGTGGAGATGATTGGAATCGGTTAATACATGAGCGATCGCAATTGTCCGTCCTGCTGACGCTCCCAGCCCTTCGATCAAAGGCTTTAGGTCTGGTTCTGGCACTGTAGGCACTTTCCCTTCCTGTAGGCGGTGCTGAGTCTGGGGCGAAAAGAAGGATAAAGGAGCGAGCATCAAGGAGGAATGACCGATCTCTACTGAGTGCTGTAAGGATTCCTTAACCGCTCCTACTTTAATTTTGGACTCCTTCAAGCTCATTGCTGAGTGCCCAACGATGACTTGTGTGAGATACAACTGGTTGCCTTCATTTTCTTTTCCTGGAGAGAGCGTCCACTCCAAAGTAAAAGTTGGGCCGAGTTCAGTCCTCAGTTGCTTCGCCAGTTGAATAAGAACATCTAAGTGTTTTTCTTCCAGGGCGTAATAATTTTGTTGCTCTTCGTTGAGCAGATAAGCTTCTAGACAATTATCTACCCTTAATCGAGAAGGGTGGGTGTTTGTGAAATTCTCCGTGCTGTTTGTGTTGGTTTGGGCGTCCCTAAAGTTCTCAAGACGATAAGCACGGGTTTTACTGCCCAGATATCGAGTTTGCACTTCCCCCGTTTCTGGTTGCACCTGATAGAAATCTGGAACCACTTCTCCCAAGACTAGCGCCTTGCCCAGTCCCCAAGTTGACTGAATTTCCCAGCACTCTGGAGTTGCTTGAAG
This sequence comes from Trichocoleus sp. Lan, assembly GCF_039961855.1. Lineage (NCBI taxonomy): Bacteria > Bacillati > Cyanobacteriota > Cyanophyceae > Leptolyngbyales > Trichocoleusaceae > Trichocoleus > Trichocoleus sp. Lan. Next base: position 3,483 of record NZ_JAMPKA010000053.1, read on the forward strand.
AGTCCCGGAAGCGATCGCATCTAAGACGGGTTGCACTAAAATCGCCAAGTTCAGCTGAGCAGTCTGAATACCCCAACAGTGCCAATAAAACAAACTTCTGGCACGAAACAGCTCTGCCCAAGCCAGCTTCAAACCCATCGCCAAGCTCTCTGGCGTCGCCAGACAAACGTGGGATTCTAAAAGCCCAGACTCTGGTAAAAGCACCCCGGTTGCCTGAACTTTAGACGCCGGATCTAAAGCCAAAGAGGGGCGCAAAATCAGCACCTTCGTTTGCCAATGCGCTTGTGCCGATTCTATCTCCGACATCCAAGACGACGGTAGCGTAGCGGCTGTAATTTCCTGCCGAATCGTTTGAGCAACGCTCTGTAGTTGGCGGGGATTATCTACATCCAGATGTAGCGAAGAATAGGGCAGGTCTAAGCCAAGCGGTGCCGACCATTGAATGCTTTCGAGAAATTGACGGGCTGCGGTTGCCGGAACGACAAAACCGGGCACGACCGGATAGCCACGCTGTATGAGTCGGCTCAAGTAAAAAGCTTTGTCGCCTACCAGGGTGCGGTCGAAGGGTTGAATTTGGTCGAGCCAGTGGAGTTTTTCCACTCAGGTGAAAGGGTAAATAGGGAACAATGCATCATAACTTAATTATTTATTCATCATTCTGAATTTGACCCGCAGATTTCCAAAGATTCGCCACGACTGCTACCAACTGGGCGGTTTCCACCGGCTTAGAAAGATGGCGCTGATAGCCAGCGGCAAGAGTTTGCTGCTGGTCTTCCTCAGTAGTGTAGGCGGTCAGCGCGATCGCGGGAATTTTGCCTCCGCGTTCGGCTTCTCGATTCCGCAGTTGGCGAATCAGCCCATAGCCGTCCTCTAACGGCATTCCGATATCGCTAATCACCAGGTCTGGCAACTCTCGATCCAGCGCTTTCATGGCTTCTGGCACTGATGCCACGGCTCTCACACTTGCTCCTGCCTCCTCTAGAGTGGTGACAACGACTTCGCGGATATCGGCATCATCTTCCACTAACAGAAGGCGCAATCCGCTGAGAGCATGAGGATTGAGGGAAGAGGAAGAGGACTGAGGGCTGAGGACTGAGGACTGAGGATTCAGGGAAGAGGACTGAGGGCTGAGGACTGAGGACTGAGGATTCAGGGAAGAGGAAGGGGATGAGGAGTGAGGATTGAGTGAAGAGGATTGAGGATTCAGGGAAGAGGATTGAGGATTCAGGGAAGGGGAAGAGGAATTTTTTCTTTCTTGATTTGTGTTTTCTACCTCAGTCGGCACTTCGTGCTGGTGCGCTAACAGTCCTGAAGTTTTCAGCCCTACTTGCGTACTCTCTAAAAGAGGTAGGCGCACTGTAAAAGTGGCTCCCAGTCCTTCGCCTGGACTGTGGGCGCTGACGGTGCCGCCATGCATTTCTACAAGATAGCGGACAATCGCGAGTCCTAGCCCTAGACCTCCATGCGATCGCGTGGTTGTACTATCAGCCTGACGGAACAAGTCAAAGACATGGGGCAAAAAGTCAGGAGTAATACCCACTCCGGTGTCGCTGATTTGGATTTGGGCATAGTGAGTCATTGGTAATTGGTAATTGGTAATTGGTAATGGGTGAGATTCTTCCGCATTAGCCATTACCGATGACCTATTCCCCATAACGATTGACATTCGCACCGTCACTTGTCCGCCGTTCGGTGTGAACTTGAGAGCATTCGAGAGCAGATTTGACATTACCTGCTGCAATCGGACGGGATCGCCTTGGACACGTCCGCCAGAGGGGTCTAGCACTGTCTCTACTTGAATTTCCCGTGTCTGAGCTGTTGCCAGTACAGAATTAATGGAAGTTTGAATCACCGGCACTAGGTCAACTGGGAGGAGACTGAGGGGCAAGTTCCCCCGGATCATGCGCGAGACATCCAAAAGCGACTCAATCAGCTGCGTCTGTGCCTTGGCATTGCGCTCGATCGTTTCCAACGCTTGCGCTGTGCGCTTTTCATCAAACTTGCGGCTGCGGAGTAGCTGTGCCCAACCCAGGACGGCGTTGATCGGAGTTCGCAGTTCGTGGGAGACAATCGCCAGGAACTGGTCTTTCATGCGATTGGCTTCTTGAGCTTCGTGGTAAAGTCGCGCATTGTCTACCGCCAAGGCAGCGCGGTGAGCTAGTTCAGAAGCCAAGGAGAGATCCGCCTGATTGTAGTGACGACCCGATTCGGCAGTAATAAAGGCGATCGCTCCCAAGATTCGTCCACGGGCAATTAATGGTAGGCACATATAAGATTTGAAATCTGCCTTGCGGAGGATTTCCAAGTGTTCCGGATCGCGGGCGATCGCGACGAGCAATTCATCGGAAACCTCCGGAGCGAGTTTTGCCTCACCTGTATGCAACACTTTCGCCAAACCACGGGGCACCTTGGGATCGAAGGGATAACGACGCTCTACCTCCCATGCCAGCTCGACCTTTGAGGCGTCTGCATGGGCAACCGCTCGTTGGCGAATCGTGCCATCCGGCTCAACTGTATGAACGGCGCACCAGTCGGCAAGGTGCGGCACCGCCAGATGTACGAGGCGTTCTAACGTAGCTTGATAATCCAGCGAGTCAGCCAGCACGACGCCAGCTTCCGAGAGGAATTGCCGTGACTGTTCCGCGCGCTTGCGATCGTCAATGTCGGTGCAAGTCCCGAACCACTTGACGACCCATTGATGGCGATCGCGTAGCGGCAACGCCCGAACCAGATGCCAACGGTAAACGCCATCTGAGGCTCTCTTAAAGCGGCATTCCGCTTCGTAAGTCTCACCCGTATCAATGGCATTGTTCCAGCCGTCTACCGATGCCTGCAAATCGTCTGGATGGAGTATAGGCTGCCATCCCCAGCCTTGGGCTTGCTCCAGCGTCGTTCCCGTGTAGTCAAACCAGCGTTGGTTGTAGTAATCCACTGACCCATCTGGCTGTGCCGTCCACACCATCTGCGGTATCGCCTCTGCTAGGGAGAGATAACGCTGCTGCGCCTCTTCAGCTTGGGCACGCGCTTCCTGTTCGCGGACGAGCTGGAGCCGTTCTTTCTCAGATTTCTTGCGGTTGGTGATGTCTTCAATCACATACGCAAATTTCGGATGCAAACTGGAAGCTCCCTCGATGGGACAGACGCTAGCAGACAGCCACTTCTTACCCAAGTCAGTCTCGTGAGGGTATTCAAAGCGGATGGTTGTCTGGGTGCGTTGAGCCAACCGATATTGATGAATCCACAATCGCAGGTATTGCGGCGGGACTCCCAAACTGCTACTCAGTCGATTTTGCATCGCTTCGGGAGTTAGCCCAAAGAACTTTGCTGAGGTGGAGTTATCAGAAATATGCCGGATGTCATCTTCCACCAATTCGACAATTCCCATCATCAAAGAAGCGCTATCGAAGAAGCTGCGAAGGATGGATCTTTCCCATTTGAGTGCTTGAAGTGCTTGGTACCGTTCGGTGATGTCCTGAACGAGAGCCACGAAGTAATCAATTGAGCCGTCAGTACGGCGCACGCAGCGAGTCGAGATGCTGGCGTGGATCGTTTGACCATCTTTGCGGATAAACCGCTTGTCCATTGAGTAGGCTTCAATTTCGCCTGCTAAAATCCGCTGGAATTGCTCTACATCGGCTGGCAAATCATCGGGATGAGTTAATTGATCCCAAGTCATTTGCGTGAGTTCTTGCCGGGAATAGCCAAAGATGTCGCACAATTTATCGTTGGCGTCTAGCCAACCTTTGTCTGGCGAACTGATGGCGATTCCGACTAAAGGAAGTTCAAAGTAGCTGCGGAAGCGTTGTTCGCTCTTCCGCAGCTCTTGTTCGGCTTGTTGAGCCAGGGCGATTTGTTCTTGAAGTAATTCATTCGCTGTTGCGAGTTCGGCAGTTCTTTCCCGAACCCGAATTTCTAAATTTTGATGGGAAGCCTGCAATTCGCGCTGGCGGGAGGTGAGTTCTTTGGCTAAGGTGGCGAGGTCTATATCCAGAGTTTGTAACTCCTGCTGAAGAATCTCACGGGTGCGTTTCATAGCGATCGCATTCCCTACCCGCGCCCGGAGTTCCTCGATATGAAAGGGCTTCATCAGGTAATCTTGTACCCCTTCTCGTAACATCTGCACCCGTAGCTCGTCGTCTGCTTTCGCCGTCAGCAGAACAATCGGGATCGTATCGAGTTCCTTGATGGCTCTGACTTCCCGCACTAGCTGGTCGCCGTTCATTTGAGGCATCATCATATCGGTGAGGATTAAGTCAGGATGCAGGGCGATCGCTTTTTCCAATCCTTCCTGTCCATTCCGGGCACTTACGACCCGATTCTCTGGCGCTAAACTCTCGACGATGAACCGATTCATTTCCGGATTGTCTTCAACTACCAGCACGAGTGGGGATTGAGAATTAGAAATTTCACCTTGAGGATTTTGCGCGGACTGTTCTGATGGGAAAATTTCTGATGACTGGTAATTTAATGCCGATTCCAAATCGTTGGGTTGATGCCCCAGTTCTGCCATTACAGAAAGGGCAATTTCCTTGTAATTTGTGGATGTTTTCGCCTGGGGCGATCGCGTCGAATCGATTTGAAGATTTGTCGAAGTCAGCTTGTCGGAGTCTGTAGCAGCTGGTTGCGCGATCGCAATCGTCTCCCCATCCAGATGAAAATCGCGATTCCCATCGGGTACTAGCAACCCTTCTGTATTGGTACTTAGAACGTCTGAGGGTGCTGCTTGCGGCATCCAGGTCGTGAAAACTGCCCCGCCTTTTGGAGCCTGGTTAACTTCTATGGAGCCGCCGTGCAATTCAACGAACTCCTTGACAATGGCTAGCCCCAGACCAGTACCGCCAAATCCTTGCTGAGTAACGAATTCCTCTTGGCGATACGGCTCAAAAATGACTTCCCGGAGTTCTGGTGGCACGCCTGGGCCAGTATCTTCAATGGTGAGGGTGAAGGATGAAGACGACAGGGAGTCCAGGGCGAAGACTTGCTCCTCTGTGCCTCTGTGCCCCTGCTCCTGAGGACTGACTTCCGCAAGGATGCAGCGGATACTACCCCCCATCGGGGTGAATTTGAAGGCGTTGGAAAGTAGATTGAAGCAGATGCGCTGCCACTTATCTGGATCGACACTCGCCCTAAGAGATGAAGGAGTTTCGACAACGAAGGATATCTGACGGTCTTCTGCAATGGTTTCAAAGTTGGCAGCAATCAGCCGCACCAGCTCAGCCACGTCGCTGAGTGCGTAGTTCACTTCCATTTTGCCTGCCTCCAGCTTGGAGACATCCAGCAAATCGTTGACCCGTTTGAGCAGGGTACGGGCGTTACGATCCACCAATTCTAGGTCGCGACGTTGTTCTGGGTTGGTCAGATTCGGCTCGGAGAGCAGTTTCTCCGTTGGCCCTAAGATCAAGGCAAGTGGTGTCCGTAAGTCGTGGCTAACGTTGGCAAAAAATTGGGTTTTTAATTGGTCGAGTTCCTTAAGTTTTTGGTAAAGCGTCTCTAACTCAACGTTTGCCGTTTCTAGTTGGAGTTTACGATCTTCAGAGGTTTTTGCAGAGGCAATCAGCGTCAGGACTTGAGGAACTAATGGCGGGATTACCAAGGCTGTCGTCACTGAAGCGATCGCTGTAATTAATTTAATCGTTCCGGATAGCCAATAAACGGGCATCCATAGTGTCCACACTTCTATAAAATGCGTGGCACCGCAGGCAATAATGAAAAATCCAAAGGCAATAAATACTGAATGAAAAGGAATATCTCGACGCGCTTTGTGGACTAAATAAACTAGCGTCACTGAAATCGAAACATACGCTAGTCCGATTAACGTATCGGTGGCAACATGAAGTGACACCAACCCTGGTTTCCACAAGTAGCAATGTCCATGTGGGATAAAACCATTCGCTGCAAAAAGATTGTTTAATAATTCCGGCCCTAGCCACAGACCCAGCAAAGTACAAATAGATACTACTAGCCCGTAGCCGAGAGCGGCCCAAGGTATGATATGCATAGATTGCTTTTCCCCTCCTGATACTATTTTGAGGGTTAAATCCCGACTTTGGGGATCGCGCCGCTCTCGTTCTTTCAGCCAATTGAGCAAGCAGTGCGTCTAGCGAATAAGCTTAGCGATCGCTTCTGCTAACAGGGATGGCTCAACTGGCTTAGCGATGTGTCCATCGAAACCCGCAGCGCTCGCTCGCTCGGTATCTGCCTTACTGGCATAGGCGGTGAGTGTGAGTGCTGGCAGCCGCCTCACTCGTTCTGCCGAATGGTTCCTGACTTTGGCAATTAGCGAATAGCCATCCTCCAAGGGCATTCCGATGTCGCTGACAAGGACATCCGGCTGAAACTGTTCGAGTGCTTCTAAGGCATCGAGAACGGATGCCACAGCAAGTATCTTTCCTCCATACTGTTCCAAGGCTGTGGAAAGAAATTCTCGTGCGTCTGCTTCATCATCTACAACCAGTATCCGCACTCCACTCAGAATGTTCAGGACAGGAGGAGTGAGGGAAGAGGAGGGAAGAGGACTGAGGGCTGAGGACTGAGGACTGAGAGAAGAGGAGGGAAGAGGGCTGAGGGCTGAGGGCTGAGGGTTGAGGGTTGAGGAGTAAGAGTAATTTTGGGTTTTCTCATTTGCTTGTTCTAGGTCAATCTGCACTTCCTGCCGCTGCGCTAACAGTCCTGAAGTTTTTAGTCCTACCTGTGTCCTTTCTAAGAGGGGCAACCGCACTGTAAAGGTCGCTCCGAGTCCTTCTCCTGGACTCGTCACCTCAACGGTGCCGCCATGCAGTTCCACCAGTTGGCGGACGATGGCTAACCCTAGCCCCAAACCCGCTTGCGATCGCGTCGTTGTACTATCCGCTTGCCGAAAGCGCTCGAAGACGTAGGGCAGAAAGTCAGGACTGATGCCCAATCCGGTGTCGCTGATTTCAATTTGGGCGTGGTTGGGAATGGGGAATGGGTTCGATGGGTTGCTATTCCCGATTCCCGATGACTCATTCCCCTTGACCGTTGACAACTTTACCGTGACTCGTCCGCCTTCCGGTGTGAACTTAATGGCATTGGAAAGCAGATTCCAGACGATTTGCTGCAAGCGTTCTGCATCACCCATCACAACGCCAATATCAGGAGCGAGCATTGATTCTAGAGCGATCGCTTTGGCTTCGTAGGAAGGTAAGACGGTATTGATGGATGACTCAATTACCGATATCAGGTCAACTGGACGAATATTCAGGCGGATTTGCCCGCGAATTAGGCGCGAGACATCTAATAAATCCTCAATCAGTTTTACCTGTGATTTGGCGTTGCGCTCAATCGTCTCTAGCGCCCGCGCGGTGGTGGTTTCATTGAGTTTCCGCGTCCGGAGCATCGTCGCCCAACCCAGCATCGCGTTTAAGGGCGTCCGCAGTTCGTGGGAGACGATTGCCAAAAATTCGTCTTTGATCCGGCTAGCTTTCTCTAATTCTTCTGCCTGTTGCCGCAGGGTCGCCTCTAACTTCTTGGCACGAGTGATGTCCTCGGCAATGCCAACAATGCGGTAAACTTCTCCCCGATCGTTTTGGATCGGAAAAGCGCGATCGCGTATCCAGCGCTCCTCGCCGTCGGGTCGGGCAATCCGATACTCTTGATCGTACTTTTCGTAGCTCTGCTTTTTCGCCGCAGCGATTACCCGCTCTCGATCTTCTGGATGGATGGAATTCACCCAGGATGAAGGGTCTTCGTAAAGGCTTACGGTCGTGCGACCCCAGATTTTTTCATAGGCGGGACTGACATAGAGTAACTGTTTCGGAGCGTCCGAACGAATCCAGAACACTTCATCGATGTTTTCTGCCAGCTGACGGAACCGCTTTTCACTTTCTTTGAGTGCTTCCTCTGCACGCTTGCGTTGGGTGCGGTCGAGGACAAAAGCAACGCAACTATCGGGAGATTCTTCCAACCGAGCCAACCCGACGAGAACTGGAACGCGGCTGCCATCTTTACGAACGTATTCTTTTTCCCAAGGCGTACACGTGCCGGAGTTCAGCATTTCTTGGTTTTTGTGCCGATCCAAATCGTCGAATTCCTCCGGGGTCATGATATCCCAACGCACTTTGCCCGTTTGCAGCTCTTGGCGGGTGTAGCCAAGCAGATTCAAAAAGGCGTCGTTGGTATCGGTGACATTGCCGTTAAAGTCGGCGAAGACGACCCCGATGATATTGGATTCCACCAGACGCCGAAATCGGGCTTCGCTTTGCCGCTTTGCCTCTTCGGTGCAGTGACGCTCAATGGCGATGCCTGCCAGATTGGTCGATATCTCAACCAGTTTCTGGTCGTGCAAACTAGGCTGTTGCGGCTTGCGGTAATACATCGCAAAAGTGCCTAAGATATCTCCATTCGTGGCAAAAATCGGGACTGACCAACACGCTTGGAATCCATGAGACAAGGGCAAATCTTTGTATTCTGCCCACAGGAAATCGTTGGCAATATCCGACACAACTACTGGTTCGCGCCGATAAACCGCCGTACCGCAACTGCAAGCTACAGCACCGATGGGAATCCCGTCAGGGACTGCTTGAAAGTAGCTGTTTGGAATGCTGGGTGCTGCACCGCGATAGAGTTTTTGCTTTTCTTTGTTCATCAGCAGAATGGAACACAGAGCGCCATCCGACTGTTGTTCGATCAACCGGGCGAGAACATCCAGTACGGAGGGGAGGGCGGCACCTTTGGCAATCATTTCCAAGACCGTGTTTTGCGTCGCTAACAAAGCTTGGTTTGAAGAGCGCTGGGTGATGTCGAAAAAGGTGACAACAGCAGCGACGAGTTTGCCCGCGCGATCGCATACCGGAGAGGAGCTGACGTGCATTGTGCCTCGCGTATCATCCCCCCGCAAAAATTGAATTTCTTCATCAATGACGACTTCGCCGGTGCTGATGGAACGTGCCAAAGGCCATTCCTGCGGCTGATAAGGTCGCCCGTCGGCGTGGAAGCCTTGGTACTCGCGGTACTCCTCAATATCCCTAGATTGCCGAAAAGGATGACGCCAAATCCGATCCACCTGCTCGTTGCCGAGGATCAGCTTCCCGGAGGGAGCTTCCGCAACAATCGCGCCGACTGGTAGCTGCCGCAGCACCGCTTCTAGGAGGGCGCGTTCGGTTTCCAATTGCGAATGAGCGCGATCGCATTCGTCTTGAGCAATTCGGCTTTCGCTGATGTCTAAAGTACAGCCAACTACGCGCACTGCACGCCCATCAGCATCTCGCACGATAAGCCCTCTATCCCAAACATATAGATACCGATCGTTTTTGTGGCGAATCCGATATTCGACGGTAAAACTACTACTGGCGGCGATCTTGCTGTTTATTTCCTCGTGTACCCGCTGTCGGTCATCCGGATGAATCCGCTCCATCCACCACTGAACAGTTGTTTGGGCTTCTTCAATTTGATAGCCTAGAACCTCACTCAGCCCTTGTGTCCTTTCTATCGTGTTCTGAGTCAGATCCAATTCGTAGATAATCCCATTAATTGCCGCAGCCGCTAGCTCAAAGCGCTCGTTTGCCCTCCTCAGCTTTTCCTCGACCTGTTTGCGTTCGCCCAGTTGCTGATTCAGAATGTCGTTAGTCGCCTCTAGCCTCAAAGCTTGTTCTGCGCGGCGCTTTAGAAACCCGACCATCAACACCAGAGCTGGTGTGGTGAAGGCTAGTACGAGCAAGTGACGGGCATTTTCGTCTGTGTACTCAAACAAATGTCCGGGGTTGGAAAAGAAGCCAAGGGCATACACCAGCGAAATCGCTGCGCTAATCAACCCAGCCCAAAAACTGCCGCTGAAGGTAGCATAAACAACCGTGGTGAGGGAAATCGGGCCTGGGTTGGGGATGGCAAATTTTGTCTGAGACAGCACCTCAATGGCGACAAGCGTCGCCACTGTTAGGATGGGGCCAATGACCTGCGACCCGAAGCTCGTGTTCGACGACTTTTTTCTGACATGATTAGAGTCAGCCATTATTCTGGAACTTCAGCTAATTTTTTGGTGTAATTCGGTGTGAAAGTTTAAAAAAACTCTGATTCTTAAAGTTAAATTCATTAATTTTGTAAAAGATTAAGCTAGACGTTACTTGCGCGATCGCTTACAAACCTACTTGTATTTTAAAGAAATCTCCCCAAAGGAGGAGGTACTCAAAATGGGGCATTGGAGCCAGACTGTAAAAGGTTTGCTAAATCTATTTCTGAAGTCCAACTGCCCACTCTGCCAGCGCCCGACTTCTCAAGAATTTTGCGAAGACTGTCAGCGGCAACTGCAACGCTGTCAGATGTCCAATCCTAACCAATTTTGGCAAGGGCAACTACCCGTGTTTGCTTGGGGCGGATATGGAGGGGCAATGAAGAGAGCGATCGCTGCCCTAAAATATGAAAACCATCCCCAACTGGCTCGTCCGTTGGGTCATTGGCTTGCTCAAGCATGGCTGAATTCTCCGGTATCCGCTCAGCTCAAATTAACCGTAGTGCCCATCCCCATGCACCCCTCCAAAGTGAGTCAGCGAGGCTACAATCAGGCAGATTTACTGGCTCAAAGCTTTTGCGATTATACCGGCTACCCCATGCGATCTCTGGGTTTGGAACGGGTACGGGCGACAGAGGCTCAGTTTAGCTTATCTGGCACCGAGCGAGAAAAAAACTTAGCTGGCGCTTTCTCCCTTGGAAAAGAATTTCTTCGTAGCCGTCCATCTACGCCAGTGTTGTTATTAGATGACATTTATACGACAGGAGCGACGGCTCAATCTGCGGCTCAAACGCTCGCACAACATGGCATCCGAGTATATGGTTTAGTTGCAGTCGCGACTCCTAAAAGGGTGAAGGATGATGGTTGATACAATCCAATTAGCAATTACTAATGACACCCGGTGTGCAACTTTCTGTATTTTCGCCCAATCAATAGGGGTTAAGAAAAAGTGGCGCAGGGCGTAATGCACGAAATTTAATTTTTCCAAATCACTAACACCACGCCGCTGATAATCAGACCCAAACCCACCACGCGGCTCAAAGGAATCGCTTCTCGGAAAATAAAATAACCCAGCAGCACAGAGAATACATAAGTCAGACTTACCGCAGGGCCAGCGATGCTGAGATTCACCCGCGTCAGTAGCAAAATATAAACAAAAGCCCCTAAACCATAGCAAGCCAGACCCGCTAGAAGTTCTGGTGTACCGAGAATGCTGAAAAGATGACCGATCCAATTAGCTGCATTGACTCTGCCTAACTTCAAAGCTCCAGCTTTGAGCAAAAATTGCCCTGCAACGCTCGCTAGGATCGAAATCAGGAATAACCCAAATTCTGGTGAATTCACAGAAATATCAATAAAGTGAGGAGATCCGTCTCTAAGTTTACAGCCATCCGAGGCTGAGCCAGAGCTAGAATCGACTCAAAGGGATCGCAACGTAAATTCAAGCAAATCAGAGTGTTATGACGAGCGTACTTCAGTCTCCCTATACCAGCGAGCAAATGGCGGTTTGGATACGCGGCTTGCTAATGGTTGCTTGGGCAGACGGCAATTTTGACGCCGAAGAACAGAAATTAATTTCATCGCTGACTCAGAACCAAGTAGCGCCCACAATGGATTTGGGATCGCTCGAACCGATTACTGCCGATGAATTAGCAGCGGCTTTTAAGCAAGATGCCAGAAGCGCAGAAGATTTCCTGCGTACCGCTGTGATGGTGGCAGTCGCAGATGGCGTTTATTCCTCCAGCGAGGATGAATTGCTATTCCAGTTTTGTGAGGCATTAGGACAGCAGCCGAAAGCGCTTTCATTGCTGCGGCAAACGCTGATTCCTACCTCAGAAAGCGAGATTTCCGCTGACTCGGACAAAGGAGCAGCGGCTCGGATTCGGCAGCGGGATGTGCTGCGCCCAGTACGGGTATGGCTAGATGGGCTAGAAATTCACGATCCGCGATTGGCGAGATTCTTGTGCAAAATGATTCCTGCCCAGTGCCCGTTTGAGCGCGATGTCAAGCTATTTGGTCACAAAATTGTCCACATTCCACCGCTGTGTAAGCTCAATCCCATCTACGAACAGTTAGTAGGTTTGCGCTTCCGCGCTTTATCCTATTTGGCGGATGATTGTGGTGAAGATGTGTCACCGTATTGTTAGTGGAAGACTGGCTAATGGCTAATGGTTCATGATTCATGGTTCATGGTTCATGGCATCCCGGAGCAAACGATCAATCAGTAACAATTAGCAATTAGCAAAGGAAATTTATGCAATTTATCGATCAGGTAGAAGTTGAAGTGGAGGCGGGGAAAGGGGGCGATGGAATTGTCGCTTTCCGACGGGAAAAATATGTGCCAGCTGGGGGGCCATCTGGGGGGAATGGCGGTCGCGGTGGTTCGCTGATTCTAGAGGTGGTTGAGAATTTGCAAACCTTGCTGGACTTCAAGTATACCCATCGTTTCAAGGCTGAAGACGGTTCGCGCGGAGGTCCCAATAATCGCACGGGTGCCGCGGGACGCGATCGCGTGATTCATGTTCCCCGTGGCACGATGGTTTATGATGCCGAAACGGATGAGTTGCTGAGCGATTTGGTCGAGACCGGGCAAACTTTCTGTGTGGCGAAGGGTGGCAAGGGGGGTTTGGGAAATCAGCACTTCCTGAGCAACCGCAATCGAGCGCCGGATTATGCTTTAGACGGGTTGCCAGGTGAAAAACGGCAGCTGCGTTTAGAATTGAAGCTCTTAGCTGAGGTGGGGATTATTGGTTTACCCAATGCCGGTAAGTCTACGCTAATTTCGGCGATTTCAGCGGCACGACCGAAGGTAGCAGATTATCCTTTTACAACGTTGGTGCCGAATCTGGGGGTGGTACGCAAACCCAGCGGTGACGGCACCGTATTTGCTGATATTCCTGGTTTAATTGAGGGTGCCCATATGGGTGCTGGGTTGGGACACGACTTTTTGCGTCATATCGAGCGTACCCGATTACTGCTGCATTTAATTGACGGGACTAGCGAAGATCCCATTAGCGCGTATCAAACGATACAGCAGGAGTTGCACTCTTACGGTCGGGGGCTAGCAAATCGTCCGCAGATTGTGGCGCTGAACAAGGTGGATGCAATCGATCCCGATCGTGATGTGGAAGCGATCGCGCAACAGCTTCGTCAGTTAAGTCATGTACCCGTATTCCTGATTTCAGGGGTTGCTGGCATTGGGCTAGATCAAATGTTGCACGAAGTTTGGCAGACCCTCGCTCAACTGGATGAACTAGCCACCATTAATCATTAATAACTAAAAATTAAAAATGCAAGAATTTATCTTTCATTTTTAATTTTTACTTGTGACTTTTGCTGGGGATTAGTCCTAATAACGCTTACAAATTACTGAATTCTTAGCTTCGTTTGAGGTTAGAAACCTAACCAGTGTGAGTTTTTTCTCAAAACAAGCTAACAATTTTCAGTAATTAATCTCATCCTCCGCTTACTTGAAAAATACAAATTATTTCGTTGCGACTACAGCAAGATTCCAGGCAAAACGCTTCATTAAAGGAATCTTTTTCAAAACGCCATCCATCTTCTCTAACCGTTGATAATTGGGTGCCAATCTTTCATGTTCAATAATAATTTTCTTCCAGTAACGTTCCTTATTCGGATCGATTTTTTCAATTAAATAGAAGCGTAGAAAAATCCACAGCGTTGCCAACCAAAACGTATCGTAAGACGTTTCTGAAAACTGGGATTTTACAAAATTGACAATATTAATATCCAGCGGCGTTTCATCTTCAGTCCGCACTTTCGTCGCAATCCGGCGGTACACATTAATGACTGGATTGTGTTTCAGAGGGTCCCAAAAACAAGCTTTTCCACCCGGTTTAAGCACTCGGTGCATTTCCCGAATGGCGAGTTTCGGATTGGGTAAATGGTGCAACAAATTCGAGGCGTAGACGATATCGAAACTATTATCGGGGCAATCGAGCGCGATCGCATTCATGGTTCGCCCCTCAATCTCGACGCCGTTTTTCTCTGCCAGTTGTAGGGCGACTTCCACCATGCCGGGAGAGTAGTCAGATGCCACGCACAGCGCCCCTTTTTTGGCAAAGTAAACGCTATTTTCCCCAGCGCCACACCCTAAATCGAGAAGCTTTTTGCCTCTGATATCTCCCAGTTGCCTGAGGATGAAACGGTTTTCAGGGGCAGTACAAGCTTCAAAATAATCTTTGACCTTGATTCCATCTACATCAATAGTAGATGCCCATTGATCGTGGAATTTTTTCTCTTTGTCAAAAATATCCATAATTAAGAATTAAACGCAAAGGTTCGCAAAGGTAAACGCAAAGGTACGCAAAGGATTTTCTCACTTTGCGTACCTCTATGGCTGTTTGCGGTTTATACTTTTTGGGAGATTACTACCGATCGCGTCTCTTCTTTTTCCAAGGCAACATACAAGCGATTCAGGGCGTTGACATAGGCTTGGGCGGAGGCGACGATGATATCGGTGTTGGCAGCATGACCGGAAAATACTCGATCTTGGTGCCGTAGGCGAATCGTGACTTCTCCGATGGCGTCAATTCCAGCCGTTACCGATTGAACGGAAAATTCAATCAGTTGGTTGGGGACGTTGACGACGCGGTTGATTGCCTTGTAAACGGCATCTACGGGTCCCGTCCCGATGGCGGCGTCGGTGAGTTCTTCGCCTGCGGGAGTGCGAAGTGTAACGGTTGCGGTGGGCTGAGAGTTGCTGCCGCAAGAGACTTGCACCAATTCTAAGCGGAAAATTTCCGGGGCTTGTTGGATTTCATCGTTGGCGATCGCTTCCAAATCCCAATCGGTGATTTCTTTCTTTTTATCCGCTAAGTCTTTGAATTTCAGAAAGGCTTTATTTAACTCGCTTTCTGATAGTTCAAACCCCAATTCTTTCAGTCGAGCGCTGAAGGCATGGCGACCGGAATGTTTGCCCAGTACAATCTGATTATCGGTTAAACCGATAGATTGGGCATCCATAATTTCGTAGGTGAGCTTGTTTTTCAGCACCCCATCTTGGTGAATGCCAGACTCGTGTGCAAAAGCATTTGCGCCCACAATTGCTTTATTCGGCTGCACCAACATCCCTGTTAAGTTAGAAACTAACCGAGATGTTTTGTAAATCTGCTTTGTGTCAATATTCGTGAGGGGTTCTTCTGACTCCTCTGGGCGTCCTAAAAATGGATTGTAATACTGACGCCGGACATGGAGTGCCATCACCAATTCTTCGAGTGAAGCATTCCCGGCTCTTTCGCCAATGCCGTTAATGGTGCATTCTAGCTGTCGTGCGCCATTTTTCACGGCTTCCAAGAAGTTCGCCACCGCCAAGCCTAAGTCATTATGACCGTGTACGGAAATGATTGCTTGGTCAATATTCGGCACATTCTCTTTAATTCCCTTAATTAAGTCACCAAACTCGCTGGGAGTCATGTAACCAACGGTATCGGGAATATTGACAGTTTTGGCACCCGCCGCAATTGTCCGCTCTAGCACTTGGTAGAGGAACTCTGGATCGGAGCGAGCGGCATCCATTGGGGAGAATTCTACATCGTCCATGAAGGATTTAGCGTAGGCGACCATTTCTTCTGCGATCGCTAACACTTCAGCCCTTGTCTTTCTTAGCTGATATTCTAAGTGAATATCAGATGTCGAAATAAAGGTGTGAATCCTACCTTTTACCGCCGGTTTTAGCGCTTCTGCCGCGGCTTCAATATCTGCTTTGATCGCTCTTGCCAAACTACAGATAACCGGGCCATCTTCTGTCCCGACTGTCTTGGCAATTTTCTGAACTGCCTCGAAATCTCCTGGGCTAGCATAAGCGAACCCCGCTTCAATCACATCCACGCCCAAACGAGCCAATTGTCGCGCGATACTCAGCTTTTCGTCTACATTCAGAGTTGCGCCGGGGCACTGTTCCCCATCTCGAAGGGTCGTATCGAAAATAATAATCCGGTCTTGGCTAGGTTCAACGTTCATAGGTCAAAAAAACACATCCTTCAAGTTTGATTCATTCGCCGTTAGTCATTAGTTCTTGCTAATTAGTTATAGCCAAAAAAACTAAGGTTTGAAGACTAATATTCAGTTTTTTCAATAAATTCCCGAATTTCATTCAGGTCTATGTAGCGGTCTGTAGCGTTTCTTAGCTCTCTCGCTATCATTCCTTCTGTGGAAACTACTGTAATATGCGTATTTTTAGAACGTAACAGTTCGATGGCTCTTTCAAAATCGCCATCTCCACTGAATAAAACTACTCGATCGTACTGTTCTACTGTATTAAACATATCAACAACAATTTCAATATCTAAGTTCGCCTTTTGCGAATAGCGACCGGAAGTGTCATCGTAATATTCTTTAAGAATTTTTGTACGGACGGTGTATCCCAAACTAATTAGTGCGTCTCGAAATCCTCGCTGATCCTGCGGATCTTTTAGCCCGGTGTACCAGAAGGCGTTGATGAGATTTGTATCGGGCTGTTCCTTTCTAAAGTATTCCAATACTCGCCTAGGATCGAAAAACCAACCATTTTTTTGTTGAGCGTAGAACATATTGTTCCCGTCTACAAAAATAGAAAGACGGTTCATTAAGAAAGCCATAGAAACTAAAACCTAAAATTTGTAGAAAAGAATTTTAGTGGAATGATTTATTCTAGCAATTTGTTACGAATATCTATTCATAAGTACTTTAGTGCAATCCCTATTCTTTTTTATCTTTCCGGATCTCACCAAAACCTGCTGGCATTCAGGAGGTTTTTCGGGCAAAATCGGCGATTAAAGTCGAAAAAGGGGAACAGCACCGATAAAGTCAAACATAACTTCTTCTTTAAACTCTACCTTAGTTGAGGACTCTATTACTGTCCTAGTGGACACTATCGTATAGTTAGGGCAAGTACTTAAGCACTGCCTTTATAGTATTTACAGGTAAGAACACCAATCACTCCAACTACCAGCATATAGCTTGCCCGTATGAACTCCCGCTATTTCTAAAGACAACAGATTTACGCAGGCGGTAACGCCAGAACCACAGTAGACTAAAACCTCCTCAGCTTGCTCTAAGCCTACCCATCGTGCGCGTTGTTCCGTCATCGGTCGTAGGTAAGATTGACTACTCGATACTTCCTGCCAAGGATAGTTTACGGCTCCGGGGATATGACCGGCAATTGGATCAATGGGTTCTTGTTCGCCAGAAAAGCGATCGCCTTCCCGCGAATCTACCAATACCACTCCTGGCAAGTCTTTTCTAGCTTTGACGGTTTCAATATCTACTACCCAGTCTTGTCGCACCTGAGGCACAAACTTGCCTCTGTGTGGCGTTGGAAGCACGTCTGTAACCGGATATTCCTCTGCCTGCCATCCCGAAAAGCCGCCATCTAACAAAGCCACGCGATCGTGCCCTAGGTAGCGCAACAGCCACCAGAGACGTGCAGCAAAGGCAAATCGGGAATCATCATAGGCAACAACCAAGGTTTCCTGAAAATTTACTCCAATGGCTGCTAACTTCTTTGCTAATTCATCGGGATTGGGCAATGGATGCCTTCCCCCGTGCTGTCCGACGGGTGCAGAAAGGTCTTTGTTGAGATCCAGATAGTAGGCACCGGGAATGTGACTGGTGAGATACTGCTGGTGTCCCAATTCCGGATTGGCAAGGGAAAAGCGACAATCCACAACGATAACTTGCGAAAGCTCCGGAGCCGCTGCGCTAAGGTTCAGGTGTTCGGAAAGCCACTGGGCGGAAACGACAAAAGGGGTATCGGTCATTGACTTGACTGTTTGCAATCAAAACAGTGTACAAGTCTTCAGGGAGCGATCGCATCTGTGTTGCCACGGCAATAGTGGAGAAGCTATCGCGTTTCTGTTTAGAATTCAACTCCAAGTATCCATGCGACTCACTTACAATTTATAGAGTTAGCGAGACTTAAACAGATTTCAAGCCCAAATAAAACCCAAAGCAGCTTTATAGGCTGAGAATACATCTCGATTAGCGTTCACCCACTCCATAAAACGGAAAGACATCGCTGTCCGAAA
>NZ_JAMPKA010000054.1:0-20001 GCF_039961855.1 Trichocoleus sp. Lan
ACTGCTTTGTCAACATTCTCTGCGGATTGATTGCCTACTGCCATCAACCGAAGAAGCCAGCGATTGCCATTGACCACAACTTGCTGCCTTCGGCTTAACCCGAACTGACGTTAGCTAAGAAAATCAGCAAGATAAAGACCCAAATTAAATTTCATAGCTGCTAAATTTCAGTTGAAATGACGTTCTTTTTAATGGCAACAAAGCCATGTTAATAACTAAACACGACTCAGAAGCGGTTATACAGCACCCTGCTTTGGCATTCGCAGGCTTGCTATGGTGATTTTAGGTAAATATGAATTCCCACCCTATGACACAGCCCTTTCTGCCCAGGGTTTCCGTAATTGTCCCTATCTACAATGGTGAGGCGGACTTGCCAGACTTAATCGACTGCTTGCGATCGCAAACTTACTCTGCTGAGTCTGTCGAATATTTGCTGGTCGATAATAATAGTAGCGATCGCACTGCCACCCTTCTCCAGTCAGCCGCCGCCTCAGCCGCCGCTGACGGCTTAACCATTCGCCCGATTGCGGAAAACCAAATCCAAAGCTCTTACGCGGCTCGAAACGCCGGAATTCGGGCATCAACGGCTGAAATTTTTGCTTTTACCGACGCCGATTGTCGTCCTCAACCACAGTGGTTGGCAGACCTGATTGAGCCGTTTGCCAATCCAACGATTGGCATCGTCGTCGGTGAAATTATGGCTTTGCCAGGGAACACCCTGTTAGAACAGTACGCTGACCGAGAAAATGTTTTGTCTCAAAAACATTCTTTAGCAAATCCGTTCTGTCCTTATGGTCAAACGGCTAACTTGGCAATTCGGCGGAAAGCTTTGGAACAGGTAGGTTTGTTTCGCCCTTATCTAACCACTGGCGGCGATGCTGACATCTGTTGGCGCATCCAACGCGAAAGTGATTGGCAGTTGCATTTTGCCCCAACTGCCATTGTCCGCCACCGTCACCGCTCCACGTTCCAGGAACTTCAAAGTCAATTGCGTCGGTATGGTCGCTCAAATCGATACTTGCACGAACTGCATGGCGTCAAGCTGACAGCAAACTTGAGTGCAAAGGAATATCTATATCGATTCAGCCGGTGGTTGGTCAAGGAAGTGCCGGTGACAGGTGTGAAAGCGATCGCGGGGAAAGCCGCGCTTGTAGACTTGTTAAGGACTCCGATTAATTTGATTAATGTCCGCGCGAGAGCCGCAGGACAAAATGAAGCTAGGCTTCCAGAAGCAGCCAAAGTAATTGAGTGGCTGGAAAAACCCCAGGATGTGGAAGTAAATCCATGAAAATCCACCAACGTCACGCATGGCCTGATACGGCTGAGGAAGCGATCGCTATCCAGCAAGAACTGAGCAAAGAAGTGATTACTTCAGATCAGTTGGGATCGGTGCAGTATGTCGCCGGGGTCGATATGGGTTTTGAGGAGTCGGGTACCATTAGCAGAGCAGCCGTTGCTGTTCTGAGTTTTCCAGATTTACAGTTACAAGAGCAAGCGATCGCCTTCCGTCCCACTACGTTTCCCTACATTCCCGGATTCCTCTCCTTCCGAGAAATTCCAGCCGTGCTAGACGCCTTAGAAAAAGTCAGCATCACGCCTGACTTAATCCTCTGTGATGGTCAGGGGATCGCTCATCCCCGCCGATTTGGCATCGCCTCCCATCTCGGAGTGCTAATCGACCTTCCCACGATTGGCGTTGCTAAATCTCTGTTCGTTGGCAAGCATGACGAGTTGCCAGTTGAAAAAGGCGCATGGCAACCGTTGCGGTATCGCCGCGAAATCATTGGCGCAGTATTGCGGACGCGCACGGGTGTAAAACCCGTTTATGTTTCTAGCGGACATCGGGTGAGTCTAGAAACGGCGATTGATTATGTGATGCGCTGCACTACGAAATATCGATTGCCAGAGACAACCCGCATTGCTGATAAATTGGCGTCAAATCGATAATGCAAGCTTGAGAGGGATGCGATCGCCGTACAGATTGGTTGCCAAGAGCGATCGCTTCATAGAGCGTCTCAATATAAGCCTTGAATTCAATTTCTAACTTAAACCAATTCTTCTTTTACTTTGATGCCATTCTTCTTCACAATGTAAGCGGGAACGCCGACAACCACACAGTTATCAGGAACATTTTTAACGACAACTGCGTTAGCTCCAACCGTAACATTGTTCCCTATCGTTACTCCGCCAATTACTTTAGCACCCGCAGTAATGCGGACATTATCCCCGATTTTCGGACGACTGGTTTTATCTCTATAACCAATTGTCACCTGTTGATTAATCCAGCAATTTTCGCCCATGTCTGCCATAACGATCGTGCTGAAGCCATGCTGGATAAACAGTCCAGGACCAAAATTAGAAGATGTATCGATAAAAAGGTAAGGACAAGATTTATAAAAATAACTTAATAAATACATAAATATCCTGGCGGATAAGTTTCCTTTAAATAATCGATGATAATACAAGTTCCTGAATTCTTTTTGACGATCCAGCAAAGAAAGTAAATTTCCTAAGTTTGATTCGCCTTTCCAGCCAAATACGTTCACCCAACGCTTTACATCTGCATCAATAATTTCTTTTTCAGTGGTTAAAAAGAAAGGAATTAACAAAGGAGAAACCAAAATAATTCCTAGGTTATATAAAGTTTTTCTGAAAAAATCTTTCATGGTTGTTAGAGAGGAAATCTTAGTTAGCGTAAATCATAGCAAAGGTTTTTACGACATACCATAGTTTATTAAGAGGTGTTTCCAATGCGGCGATAATGCTGACTCCAACTAGATTGCAGTCATATTATCAACAATGCAACTATTTTTTTTAGGTTTAATGTAGGCGGTGAGGAGTCAGAAATCATCAACAGGGCAGGAGTTGCCGTTTTCAGTTTCCCTGGCTTGCAACTAAAAAAGCAAGCGATCGCTAATTAGTATCAACGCCAGCTAGAATTTTATATTTTGCTTCCATTGACAAAATTATTAAACTGTGCAAGCAAGGTGGTTGGTGCCACCATGAATGCCCAAAGTTAAACGAATTATACGAGAACGACATCGGGAACATAGACAAAGTTTGCCCATGAGTAACGCCTTCTCCTGAAGTAAAGTTGAGCAAAGATAGCGGCTCATCGTTATTTCCCGTAGATTTTCGTTTTTTTAAACTTCCTACACAATTTTAGATTTTTCTTTCAGGTCATGTTAGAAATCAGGACATTAAGACTTGAAGCAGTTTAAAGAAAGAAACAATATATAAAGGCTAAGCAATATGAATGAATTAACTTTAGAGTGGCAAGAAGCCGGTCGGAGACAAACCCAAACAATTCACGAGCGACAAATCGCTAAACATCCCGGTACTATCCGGATCGGTCGTGACCCAGCTCGATGCGATATTGTTTTGACAGATCCCACGGTATCTGGGCTGCACGTCGAAATATTTTTTAATCAACAGCAGCAAAGCTTTTACTTGCGGAATCTGCGAGAAAGTAATCCGCCGCTAGTGGATGGGCGCATTATCATCCAAGGCGAAGTTTCTCTGAGCCAGGGTAGCACTATCTGTTTAGGACAGATAGAAATCCAGGTGACAAAGGTTTCCCTGGCAGTGGTGGGCGTTCCTCCGACAGTTTTGTTGTCACCGCCGTCACCCGCAGCAGGCAAACCAGCCCCCACCGCCCCTAACCCAGCGGCTGTAACCTATGGTTTGGAATGTTCCAGTTGTCATCGAGTTTCACCGTATAACTTAATGAATTTGGGGTGTCCGTGGTGTGGCACATCCCTAGCAGCAGCATTGAGCGTTTTAGTCACTCCTAGCAGCAACTAATCAACCATGAATCCAGCACCCATGCGCCTTCGCCTCAGCTGGGACGATCCAGGAACGGGAGAACGCAAAGAACCGACGCTGGCAGTTCCAATCGCACTGGGACGGGAATTTAATCAGATGCCAGGGGAAATGAATGGGCATCGCGTCTCCCGATTAACCCTCAATAGTCTTGAGGTTTCCCGCTTCCACGCCCTGATTGATATGGACGCTGGCGGGTTGGTGGTTATTGACCAAAACAGCAGCAACGGCACCTTGATTAATGGACAACGTCAGACGCGCAGTGTTCTGGGGAATGGCGACTCGCTGCAAATTGGCCCTTATTACATCAGCGTTACCTTCGCTGCCAATCCACCTGCGTCGCCCCCCTCTGGCAATTCTCAGATTTTCTTTCACCCAGACACGGATCTCCCTGACCCCAGGATTAGTCATCCGGCACCCCTGCCTCCGCTTGCTTCCCCCGCGCAACCAGGGGGAACGGCAGCGTTTCCTCCACCGGCTTTTCAGGCGCAGCAAGTCGTCGTACAAGACCTCCATGCCACCGGGTTGCGAGTCGATGAAGTGGACTATGCCGCCGTTGGGGGCGGTTTGGGCAGCTTTGTCTGGGTAGATTTATTAAGAATTTACGGGGTGAAAAGCAGTCAGATTGTGGCTTTGGGAATGGAACCCCAACCGTATGCTCGTTACAAGCGGCTGTGCATGAATTCGCAAATTCCTCTGTACGAACGCCTGCGGTCAAATTCAGATTCTTGCCCCGATAATATTTGGGGTTGGCCTAGTTATGCCCTGCGAGAAGCTGGGCACGATTTGCTCAAGGGAAGCATAGGAACAGCATTCGGGTATTTGTGGCAGGTATTTGCCGAACCGGCTTTTGCCCAAACTTATACCCCTCGTGCGGGTAATGTCTTTGACGCCATTGATAGGGAAGCAAAACGGATTGGTTGGGAACAGATGTTTCGTTACGCCAGCGTCCGTTCGATTCGGAAAACTGAGGATGGACGATATGCGATCGCTTATTCTCGTACCAGTGCCAACCAGCGCGACCATGCGTTCTTAATTGCCCGCAATGTCCAACTCGCTACCGGCTACCCGGCGATTCAGTTTCTCCCGGATTTGCAAGCTTACCGGGAAAAAACCAATGATTTTAAGTCCGTCGTTAATGCCTACGAAGAACATAACCACGTCTACAAGCATTTAGAGAAATTTGGCGGTACTGTGATGATTCGGGGGCGGGGGATTGTCGCTTCGCGGATCGTACAGCGAATTTATGAAGCCAGGGCAAAAAACCCCAATATCTCGTTGCTACATTTAATGCGATCGCCCAAACCCCAAGGTAACAAATTTGGGCGATCGCAACGGGGTGTCGAAAATCATTACGAATTTCAACCCTTTAACTGGCCTAAAGCCACTTGGGGCGGTGAATTGCGAATCATGCTTGAAAAAGCAGAACCCGAACAGCGAAAGCGCCTACTCGCAGATTGGGGTGGTACCACCACCGCTGACCGCCAGGATTGGCGACGCATGGTTGAAGAAGGCATCCGTCAAGGCTGGTATCAAATTACCTTTGGGGAAGTGGAACGAGTCGAACGCAACCCCCACTCGTCAGGAATTGAGCGCACCGTTACCTATATTCAAGAAAAGGGATTAAAAGGACAAATTCGCCTCGAAGCTGACTTTATCATTGACGCCACCGGACTCGATGCCAAAGTCAAAGCGAATCCCCTCCTGAACGACCTTGTCATCCATTACAAACTCCCCCTCCATGAAAATGGGCGGATAGCTGTTGCCAACAATTTTGAACTTGTCGAAATGCGATCGCCGCAGGGTCGGATGTATGCTGCTGGTGCCATGACCCTCGGTGGGCCTTACGCCGCTGTTGATAGCTTCTTGGGGTTGCAATATGCAGCATTTTGTGCAGTTGATAGTCTGTCGGCAGCTCGTGCCCCTGGAATCCATCGATTGAACTTTTTAAGTTCTTTTGGGCAATGGATAAAATGGGTCGCGAACCAAGCACCGTAAATTTACTAAACTTGCTCTGGGCACTCAACGGATTGTCAGAGTAGATTTCAGCAATATTGCTGATTCATCTAGAAGCGGGCAAGCAGAAAATATAGATAGATACTGAAAGAAAGTTGACTCCATCAATAACTGCCGTCATAGCCCTGAGCGAGCCAAAAATATGCGAGTCCATTGCACTTATCGGAATGGAGGCCATAAAGTGCGAAAACTCAAAATTTTTAACGAAGTTTTACCTGAAGTCAGGCTGTTCAAGTGTAAAGAAGCTGAGATGAGCAGCAGCTACCTTCTAGAAGATTTGACGATGAAGGAAATTGCTGACTACATGGGTTTTGGCTGTATTTCCGACCCCGAAGAAGCAAATGTCATGTCTGAAACGACAGGGTTGCCAATTGTTGGAAATTCTGTGTGGGTGAAATGCCCATCTAAGCTAGAAGTCGGAACAGTCTATGAAGGTCATTTACGCAAGAAAGAAACGTCCGGACTGCCCGAACTGAAGCTTGAAAACTGATGCGGTAAGTGGATTAAAAATTTACCATGACTCCGACACTCTTCGGTCGTTGGCAAACCCGATTATTTCTACTAGCAACACTGGGCACGTTGGTAACGTTGCCCTTTGCTTTGGGCGTCATTGGTCCCGGTGCCGACTCGCTTTTTTTCTGGATACTAGGGTATGTTGCGGTCTTTGGACTCGGCTGGGATCTCCTATATGACTATATCCAGAAATTCCGTTGGGATCGAGATTGGCCTGGAGCTTTACAGTTGCTTGCCGGTATTTGGGAAGCAGTTTTTATCGGGTTGCTGGTGAAAATATTTAGCTTACCGGGTGTAGGACGGGATCTGCCGTTGCAATGGTTTGTGCTGCACTACAGTCTCGTGTGGCTGAGCGTCTATCTGGCGTCGCATACCATCATGCGAATTTTATTTCCGCGTTGGCGTTTCCACGGGGGTCAGTTAATCTGACGAACGTTGCAGCGGATTGAATCCGGTTTATTAAAAAATCTAAAAATTAGCAGGGTTTATTCGGCGTTACACGCTCAAAGAATCATAATGATTCGTAGGGCGGACAACACCACCCTACAAAAAGCCCATGACTCAAGCGATATCGGGGGGCAAATTTCTGGGATTAGAGTTGAAGGAAGGCCAGTGTTGTTGCCGGTGTTCTTTAATCCGGTTCAGCAAATTTTCCCGAAAAATTTCAGCCCCGGTGGTACGATTACCGGGAGTTTCAAAGAAAATCGTGCTATCAACAATATCTCTGCCAACCATTTCAAACAAAATGTGAGTTACAGGTTCTGGCAAGGCAATAATTTCCGGATCTGGCACGGAAGAGAAAAGGTTGGCGTCTTCTAAAGTTGAAAAGGCGTGTATCACATTTTTTTCGAGATTAACTTGGGCGCGATTGCTAAGGGTCGTCAACAGCCAACCATCTTCCTGACTTTGGAGAATGTAATACTCGGAATGTTGCAGGCCAGTCGCATAGTCTACAAGAACGGGTGCGATTTCCGTAATCCACTTAGGTGGGATGCGATAGAGGGGCGCTTTATCAATCAGAGCTTGAATTTGTTGGTCTAAGTTCATAAGGACTATTTGGGGTCTTCTGCCGTTAACGTGTCGTAGTTGGGTATGCTAGGGTTTTGACAACAATCAGCCATTGTGGGGAAATCTACCAGAGAGTGGTGGATGCAATCTTTCAACTACTATTTAACGAACTCCGAGAGTCATCCAAGGCGTCGGAGCAGAACTGTCGTGAGGTTGCGGCGCGCATCTCTAGCGAAGTCGCCCGGATTTGCACTGAGAGTAAGCGCATCCAGGACTCAGGAGACATCGAAACCTGGGCAACAACACTGGCTCGTCTTCGCCTGAAACAATGTCTTCATTATTACCAAATGGGGGCACACCGGGGACGGGTAGAGTTACACAGCACCCTCAGTGCGATTATCTATCGCTACATTACACCGTCGCAGGTGCCTACGAGCTACCAGGCGCGGCTGACTCTGATAGAAGATTTCTTACAGGGATTTTATGCTGAGTCCTTAAATGCATTTCGACGAGAAAGCGGAATGGGTCCGGCGTATCGTCCTCATACTTTGTTAGAACTGGCAGAGTATATGGCTTTTGCTGAGCGCTACGGCAAGCGGCGCATTCCTTTGCCCGGTCATCGCACTCAGCAATTAATCATCCTGCGGGCGCAAACTTTTTCGCAACAACAACCCCCGGAAACTTCCGTAGATATGGAGCAAGCGGCAGAGGGATCTGCCACTGATTCCGACTCGGTTTGGAATGAAGCGACGGTGCAGCAGGTGCGGGAGGCGATGGTCGCTCACGAATCCGAACCCCTGGAAAAAAGCCTGCGCCAGACGGTGATTAAGGAGTTGCTGGCTTATCTGAAAGAGCGCCAGCAAACTGAATGCGCCGATTATTTTACTTTGCGCCTGAAAGATTTATCCGCCGGGGAAATTGAAGCAATTTTAGGTTTGACGCCGCGCCAAAGGGATTATTTGCAGCAACGCTTCAAATATCATTTGATTCGATTTGCTCTTTCCCAGCGCTGGGAACTGGTGCATCAGTGGTTGGAAGCGGATTTAGAACGGAATTTGGGTTTGACGCCGCAACAGTGGCAAACATTTCAAGGAATGCTGAGCCAAGAGCAGGCGGAATTACTACGATTAAAGCAACAGGGATTCCCAAACACAGCGATCGCTCAAACTTTGGGTTGTACGGTCTCCCAGGTTGAGAAGCGGTGGTTCAAGCTGCTAGAGATTGCCTGGGAAATTCGCAATCGTTCAGTATCCGGAGCAAGTGCATCTCAAGATGAATAGTGACCTAGACAACAATTCCGAAGCGATCGAAAACCGCTTTCTGGCAAGTCTGCTAGAGGATGGCGATCCTCTAGCAGCGCCACCACCCCCAGAGCCGCCTGCTCCTACAGACGACTTGGTGGCGGCAGCGCTGGAATTGGATGCGTTAGACCCACTGGATTCAGAAGACTTGAGCGTAGTGACCGACCACTTCGGTGAAGCGACCCAAGGCTGTCAACCACTCAACTTGGGAGGAGAAATACCGACTGTGCAAAATCGTTTCCATGCGCTTTTGAAGCGCAAACTACAAACAGAAATTGAACGAAATCCGCCCCTGTTTCCCTGGGAGACGGAAATTCGTAATTATGAACCTGACTATTCAGACAGCCAAGCAAACAGCTGGGTTCCCCTATGGACACCGCAGCTTTCTAACTTTAGTCTGCCAGTCACCCTACCCGAAACGGTTTTAACACAACTGCTAAACTCTTGCCAGGAGGCGATGCAGTCGCCGCTGCAACAGGGAGCAAAAATGGTGCGTGCTGCCAGTGCCTTATTTCCAGGGCAACCCCAGGCACTGAACCAGTTAGCAGGATTGGTGCTGCTCTATCCGACCCGTTCTCCTCAAGAGCAGCAACTGTTTACAAATCGTTATGAAGAGGCGACAGACAGCCAACAAATGGCGCTGTCCTTATTGGCGGCTAGAGAAATCATCAACGCGCTGACGCTGCCTGTATCGCCGGATCGGCAGCCGGTAGAGCGGCAGTGGCAGACGACAGTTGGACTGATGACTCTCAGGGCGGAATATCAGTTAGAGGGGCGGGTTCCCAGATGCCGGATTGAGACGCGCTTGCCTCGCGGCGGTAGGTTAACCTTACGAACCCCGCAAGGCTCGGCAACGGCACAGCGCACTTATCCGGGCTATTTGAGTGTAGAATCCTTTGATTTGGAAGCCAACCAGACTTATCCTCTGGAGATTCAGTTTCAGGAACTCGATCGGCAACCGCTGATTTTTGCGATCGCGGTCGGCAATTAAATGGCGAATGGCGAATGGCTAACTGTGATAGAACAATTAGCAATGAGCAATTAGCGATTGACCAATCACCAGTATGCGGCGTCTACCAGTTTTTAATCAGTTTAGGCAGCGGCTAGCAGCGATGCCGATGCCCGAAACGGAAGAATCCATTCTGTTGCGGGTGCTGGTGCAGGCGCTCGTG
Organism: Trichocoleus sp. Lan; assembly: GCF_039961855.1. NCBI lineage: Bacteria > Bacillati > Cyanobacteriota > Cyanophyceae > Leptolyngbyales > Trichocoleusaceae > Trichocoleus > Trichocoleus sp. Lan. Next base: position 9,833 of record NZ_JAMPKA010000054.1, read on the forward strand.
GTGGTAGGAATCATTGCGACGGATGTGGCAGCCGAGACGCAGATTAGCTTGTGGGCTGTGCCGCTCAGCATTGCCGGGGCGACGTGGAGTTGGTATCGACGACGCGATCGCAATGTGCCAGTGAAGTTCTTACTGGCAATTGGAATGTTGGTGGCACTGGCAGTTTTCTTGAAAAATCTGTTCGGTCAACTGAACGATACGCGACTGGTGCTGGCAGAGTTGTTAATTCATCTGCAAGTGCTGCACAGCTTCGATCTGCCCCGTCGCAAGGACTTAGGGTATTCGATGGTGATCGGGCTGATTTTGTTGGGTGTTGCCGGGACAGTGAGTCAAACGTTCGCTTTTGCACCTATATTGCTGTTGTTCTTAGGCATCGGGCTGCCGGTGTTGGTGCTAGATTACCGTTCGCGGCTCGGTTTAGAACAATTAAAAATGAAAAATGAAAAATTAAAAAAGGGGAATTCCCCCATTTTTAACTGGAAATTTTTCAGTATCAATTTTTTAGCGATCGTGGGACTGGGGCTGACCATTTTTGCCCTGATGCCTCGATTTCCTAGCTATCAGCTACAGACATTTCCCGTCAGTGCCCCCAGTAATCTCGCACAAAAGGATTTTCCCAGCAATAACCGTGGCATTGTCAACCCTGGTAAACAAGGCAAGGGAGGTTCTGGTGGCGGGTCAAACCAAGACACTGGCCCTGGCAATGTAGATGATACCTTTTACTACGGCTTTAACAGCAAGATTAACCAGAACTTGCGGGGAGAGATGAAGCCCAAGGTGTTGATGCGGGTACGCTCCCAGTCAGAGGGATTTTGGCGGGTGCTGGGGTTCGACCGCTACACGGGTCAAGGTTGGGAGATTTCGCGCGACAATCAAACGCAGACAGTAGAGCGTCCACCTTGGTCATACCGATTTTTTATCCCCAGACAGTTTATTAGTGGGAAAACTAGGGAGGTGATTCAGACCTACACGGTGGTGTCTGATATGGCGAATCTGCTGCCAGCCCTGGCGTTTCCTAAGGAACTCTACTATCCCACGCAAAGAGTGGCACTGGATACAGAAGGCAGCGTGCGCTCGCCTGCGCTGTTGCAGGAGGGACTCACCTACACGGTGGTTTCAGAAGTCCCTTACCGCGATCGCACTCGCTTGGGGCAGGCGTCTACTGAGTATTCCAAACCCATCCGAAATTACTATCTGCAAGTTCCTCCGCAAATTGCTGACAAAGTGCGGCAGCTAACGGAAGAAATCTTAGCGAAGTCGAGAAAACCCATCACCTCGCCTTACGAAAAAGCCCTCTACTTGGCTCAATATCTCAAACAAAACTACACAATTCCACCAGATCCCAATAGCTTGCCATTTTTGGATGAAAACGAAGACTTAGTAGAAACGTTTCTTTTCAAGTACAAAGGCGGCTATCCAGACCACTTTTCTAGCGTCCTCACGATTATGTTGCGTTCGATTGGTATCCCGGCGCGACTGGTGGGGGGCTTTTCCCCTGGCGAGTTCAATCCCTTCACTGGCTTATACATCGTCCGCAACACCGATGCCTATCTGATGACGGAGGTATATTTTCCGAGTAACGGTTGGTTTGCTTTCGATCCGATTCCTACGCATCCACTCATTCCCCCGTCGATTGAAGAAGACCAAACTTTTAGCGTGCTGCGCCAATTCTGGAAGTGGGTTGCTGGTTGGTTGCCTTCGCCAGTAACCAGTTGGCTGAATAACGTGTTCGGTGCGATCGCTACCTGGCTAATTGGGGGAATCATCTGGCTGTGGGCGCTATTATCCAGGGGGTGGGTGGGCTTGTTCGCCGGTCTCATCTTAGCTATTTGCCTGGGTTTCTTGGGCTGGCTAGCTTGGAATGGGGTGCGTGTATGGCTGTACCGTCGCTGGTTAGCGAAGCTGCCTCCGATGGAAAGTCTTTACCAGGAAATGTTGGCAAATTTACGCACTCAGGGATATGCCAAACATCCAGCCCAGACGCCCTCGGAGTACGCTTATCTGGCGTATAAACACCAGCCACCGGAATCTGCTAAGGCAATTGACGAGATTACCCAAGCTTATGTCAGTTGGCGCTATGGTAAACGGAATCCGAATGTGAATCAGTTGCGGCTGAGGCTGCGAGAGTTGAAAAAATCTCAGTTGAAGAAGCGTTGGCAGCAGCGCCAAGATTTAAAGCTGAAGACTCCATAATATTTTTCGGGTTGCGATCGCTATTTGCCGTTGAACTGGAAATCGCGATGGCTTCGCCTCGGACTCCGTCCTACCCAACCCACTCAAAACAAAACCGAGGCTAAAAGCCTCGGTTAGTTACGGAGTTATCGATCGTCACTCATGCGGATGAAAGGACTTGAACCTTCACTTCTTGCGAAACTAGAACCTAAATCTAGCGCGTCTGCCAATTCCGCCACATCCGCTCATGGCGTTTACTATCATAGCAGAAACTATCGTCAATACCAGCATTTTATGAGATTTGTTCTTGCCCTCCCGATCAAGGGGGGCTGGGATGTTTTAGCCAGCCAGTAAGGATTCGGCACCATCAATCCACATTTCCGTCCCGCTAATCAGGCTGGAGGCGTCTGAGGCTAAAAATAGCACTAGGTTGGCAACTTGTTCAGAGGAGCCAGGTTTACCATCAGTTAGCGGGATTTTTCCTGCCGGATACTCCACGGGTTCACGAGCTTGTTCCAAGCTCCGTCGTTCGGTGCTTTGGTCAATATTGGTTTCTATCGCACCCGGACAAATCACATTAACGCGGATGCGGTGTTTGGCTAGTTCTAGCGCCACCATTTTGGTGAATGCGACTTGAGCCGCTTTAGTGCAGGAATAGGCTGTCGCACCGCTGTTGCTGAACATCCGCGTGCCATTGACGGAGGAGGTGATGATGACAGAACCGCCTTGTTTCTTGAGATGAGGCACGGCATATTTAACAGTGAGGAACGTGCCTCTCAGATTGACTTTAATCGTTTTGTCCCATTCTTCTGGCTCTAGCTCTTCTATCGGTGCCCAGACGCCATTAATTCCAGCATTCGCAAATACAATGTCGAGGCGTCCCCATTGATTTATGACTTGTTGCACCGCTTGTTGCATCTCCTCTGTTTCGGAGATGTCAGCGAGTACTGGGATGGCTTCTCCACCGGCTTGTTGGATTTGGGCAACGACTTCGTTGAGTTCGTCTTCAGTACGTCCTAAGGCTGCGATTTTTGCACCTTCTTTCGCCAATAGCACTGCGGCTGCTTTGCCGATGCCCGAACCCGCACCTGTAATCAGTGCTACTTTGTCACCAAGTTGCATTGCCCCTCCTCTACTTTGACCTGTTTCCTATTGATGGTTGAACAAAGGAAGGGACACTACATCCGTCTTCTGGAAGACGTAGTTTGGAATCGTGCAAGGTGATAGGTAATTCCTTCCAGGCTTGGGGGCACGGCAATGCCGTGCCTCCACTGGCTTATGCTTCGACTTTGACGCCTTTCCAGAAAGCAATGTATCCTTCAATGTTTTTGGCGGCGTCCTTGGCTTGGGGATAGTACCAAGCCGCATCTTTGTTGACTTGCCCATCGACTTCGATGGAGTAATAGCTGGCTTTGCCCTTCCAAGGACAGCTGGTGTGAGTGTCGCTATCTTTGAAATATTGCTGGTTGATAGCATCAGCGGGGAAGTAGTGGTTGCCTTCCACGACTTCGGTGCGATCGCTTTGGGCTAAAACCGTACCATTCCAGATTGCTTTCGGCATGGGTTAATTTACTAATAGACTTTCCAAGTATCATTATGATTCGTAAAGCAGGCTCTCGTTAGCGCAACCAATTTCGGGCAGCAGTTTTGGATGCCCACAGCACTCTGAAACTCCCTTGCGGAGAATTCGGAATTTCTTCATTCATCCTTTTGATCCTGCGCGGATGCACCGCTTTGCTAACATCCTTCATCCTTCGGAAGATGCCCCAGTTTCATTCTCTCGAACAGGCACTCAAACATTTCTTTGGTTACGACAGCTTTCGCCTAGGGCAACGTCAGATTATTGAAGAAGCCCTACAAAACCAGGATTTGCTGGTTGTGATGCCTACAGGCGGAGGAAAATCTTTGTGCTTTCAGCTACCAGCCCTACTGAAATCCGGCTTAACCGTGGTAGTGTCGCCGTTGATTGCCTTGATGCAAGATCAAGTGGAAGCGTTACGGGATAACGGCATTGGCGCGACGTTTCTCAATAGTAGTCTCAGTTGGGGACAAGTGCGATCGCGCGAACAAGATATCCTCAATCGTCGCATCAAACTACTCTACGTTGCCCCAGAACGACTCTTGGGAGAAAAATTCCTGCCGTTTTTGGATTTGGTACAACACCAAATTGGAATTCACTCGATTGCAATTGATGAAGCGCACTGTGTTTCTGAGTGGGGACATGATTTTCGCCCAGAATATCGGCAATTGCGACAATTACGCCAACGCTATCCGGATGTTCCCTTTTTAGCACTCACCGCCACCGCTACCGATCGCGTCCGTCAAGATATTATCCAACAGCTGGCGCTCAGGCAACCCAGTATTCACATTGCCAGTTTTAATCGCCCCAATCTTTACTACGAAGTTCAGCCAAAAGAAAAACAAGCTTACTCCCAACTCTTAAAGCAAATTCGCACAACTGAAGGTTCCGGGATTATTTATTGCCTCAGTCGTCGCCGTGTAGATGAAATTGCTTTTCGATTACAAAAAGATGGCATTTCAGCGCTACCGTATCATGCAGGGCTAGATGATGAAGAACGGACTTCCAATCAAACTCGCTTTATTCGAGATGACGTGCGAATAATGGTAGCAACGATTGCCTTTGGCATGGGAATTAATAAGCCAGATGTGCGCTTTGTCATTCATTACGACTTGCCGCGCAATTTAGAAAGTTACTATCAAGAAGCTGGAAGGGCAGGAAGAGATGGAGAACCTGCTCGTTGTACTGTCTTTTTTGGCTACGGCGATTTGAAGACGATTGAGTATATTATTGACCAAAAAACTGACCCGCAAGAGCAAAGAATTGCCCGTCAACAATTGCGGCAGGTAATTGATTATGCGGAAGGGACAGACTGTCGCCGCACAATACAATTGGGTTATTTTGGCGAACGTTTTGCGGGAAATTGCGGCAACTGCGACAACTGCCGTTTTCCTAAACCCGTGCAAGATTGGACAATTGAAGCGCAGAAATTTCTTTCTTGTGTCGCTAGATGCAAAGAAAGATACGGGATGAATTATATTATCGATGTGCTGCGCGGCTCAAAAAATCAGAAGATTTATCAGAATGGACATCAGGAACTTTCTACCTACGGCATCGGCACTGATAAAAGTGTAGAAGATTGGAAGATGTTAGGGCGATCGCTTTTACATCAAGGACTTGTCGATCAAACCACTGACGGTTATTCTGTCTTGAGGCTCAACGCTTTAAGCTGGGAAATCTTGCGGCGTCAGCGTGAGGTGCAGATTGCCGTTCCGATTGTTACCGCAATAGATGAATCGCCGCAAATGGCAGTAGAAGTAGAAATGCTCTATGAACAATTGCGCCAGCTTCGCAAACAACTTGCTGATGAGCAATCCGTGCCTCCCTACGTCGTCTTTGCGGATTCTACCCTAAAGCTGATGGCTCAGATGCAACCTCAAAGCTTAACTGAATTTAGCAAACTTTCCGGTGTTGGAGATTATAAATTAGCTCAATACGGTGAGCGATTTGTTGCTGAAATCCAAACTTATTGTAAAGAACAAGGGATTTTTAAGTCCACTTCTGTTGCGGCAAGTCCTCAAAAAAACCACCCTACATACACTCAGTTAGCTACGCTGGATTTGTATAGGCAAGGTTTGAGCATTGAAGAAATTGCTCTAAAACGTAACTTGCGTATAGGCACTATCTTAGATCATCTAGCAGAACTGATTTCGATGAATCAGCCTGTGGATTTAAACTCATTAGTGCCCCTAGAACGTCAAGAACCCATTTTAAAAGCAATTCAAGAGGTGGGTGCTACTTCACTCTCAAAGATTCGAGATTCACTAGGGGAAATCTATACTTTTGATGAGATTCGACTGGTGCGGGGACTGTGGAAACGAGAGAATAAAGGTTAATTTTTTAACGCAAAGGTACGCAAAGGTTAGCGCAAAGGTACGCAAAGGGAAGGCTTACCGCTCTCGTTTCCTGAGGCGGTTAGCAGGCAAAAAATACTACTTTTGGGGTATGGTGCAATGGGAGAAATGTGTTTAAGGGATATTGGCGATCACCATAACTGAAGGTAGCCTGTTACTCGCTGAAGCCCGTTGGGTTCTTCGACAAGATGAAGCAAGAAAAGCGCTTCCCTAGGAATGTTTGGGGCGTGCAGTTGCACTTCAATCAAGCCACCAAATCACGTATAAAAAGACAACTAATTTGAAGCCGAATAGCTGGCTCAATCGGATGCAGCATTCGTCTGATAGTCAAGCATCGGTTAAAGAGGCGACGTCACGGTTGATCGTTGATCGTCTAAAATTTGTGGTTAAACGCTTTAGCTGAGGGAGTCAGGAGGGCTTCACCAACCTTTTAAATGGTAAGGACAGGAGCTTTCTCACTCATCTAGTGTTAAAACCAATAATATTGCCCGAATCCTCAAGGACGGGTGTGAAGTTAAGTTTAAGCTACGCAATGACGGATTTTGCAAGCTCTTTAGGAGAAGTTAAGAGATGACCCATCACGTCAATCAGCTTGGCGAAACTATCCCCCAAACGCTCAATGGATATGACCCTAACGTGTTTCCAGCATTTCATGAAACGCTGCAAACTCACTTTCCAGGGGCACTTCCCATGAGCAAGTACATGAGAAAGACTTTCCAAAGCTTGAGTTCCTACGGTTTTTGTGACGAAAACACGATGGGAATGATAGCAATTTGTCGGGATGAAGTCGCCGAACCCCTATTCATTGAAGTAATTCGATACTGGGGGAAAACTTTTAATTGTTGCAGCTTAGCCGGGTTCGTCATGATGGGGAAAACGGGGTTAGCCGCTGCGACTGACCATACCCCTATCGTTGATGGTATCCGTCGTTTTACCTTCTATGCGATGCCCCATATCGCTATTTCTAGACATGGTGATATTGGTAAGGTTTATCGAGATGGTGTTCAAAAAGTTTCCCATGCTTGTGGAGCATTAGAAACAGTCGTCAAAGAATTGGCATCTGGTCATCTGAAACTAGAAATGGATATGCAGGATATTGAACAAACAATTATCCGGCAGAAAATTCTTTCAGCCCTTACCTATGGGGACAAACCCGATTTGATAGAGATTACAAAGTTGGCATCTAAAATTATTTCCGACGATGTCGAAGCCCTCTTAAATATTCTCGATCGCTCTGTGTTTAACTACGCCGTCATGACCGGAATTCAAATTCATGGGCCTCTAGGCACCCACTGGATTTATCCACAAGATTTTTATGTCGTCGGCTCTGATCTTCCTGGGGGGAAGGAAAAGATAGAAGCATTTCAGCAGGCGCAAAATTAAAAAGTTAATGACAAATGGAGATAGCTTTATGAAGAATGGCTATGTTGGAAGTTAGTTGATGAAGTGAGCGCTACTATTATTCCTTCCCTAGAGTGAAAAGACGTAAGCAGTGAACTGCTCTGGCAATCTTTCTCACGTAATCAAACATCTCTAGATAGTCAATCATGTGGACTCCAGGACATATTTTGCAAAACGGCAAATACACCATTGAGCAAAAAATTGGTGGGGGTGGTTTTGGCATAACTTATCTTGCTAGGCATAAAAACAGTGACTTAGTTGTCATCAAAATACTTAAAGATATAGATCCAAACAGCCATGACTTTGATAAGTGGCAGCAAGATTTTGCGAACGAAGCGCTAAGACTGCAAAAGTGTCAGCATCCCCATGTGGTAAGAGTTCATGAACTCATCACAGAAGGGATGACCTGGGGGATGGTCATGGAATACATAGAGGGAGAAGATTTAGCTTACAGAGGCGTATTAGCTGAATCTGAAGCTTTAAAATACATCAGACAAGTCGCTGATGCTCTGATAACTGTTCATGAAAACGGTTTATTACATCGAGATGTAAAGCCACGAAACATTATGGTGCGGGCAGGAAAGGATGAAGCCGTTCTTATTGACTTCGGAATAGCCCGCGAGTTTACTCCTGATTTAACACAGACTCACACAGAACATCGGACAGATTTTTATTCTCCACCTGAGCAATATGAGAGCCGTGCTAAACCAGGTTCGTACACGGATGTTTACTCGTTAGCGGCAACTTTGTACAAATTGCTAACAGGACAAGAACCTGAAGGTGCCATATCTAGAGCGATTTATGGTTATCCGCTGAAGCCACCTAAAGAAATCAACCAACATATCAGTGAGCAGGTTAACTTTGCTATTCTCAAAGGACTAGAGGTGAAACCAGAGAATCGTCCACAGTCAGTAAAAGAGTGGATTGGATTGATTAATTCTTCAGCACAGCTTTTGATTTTGAATTCAGAAACTCTTAAGCAAGAGCAACTGAATCAACGCATCCAGCGTTTGATTTCTAATCTCTCGCTCCCAGATGTTGAAGATCGTTATGCTGCTGCTGAAGCTCTAGGAAAGATTGGAATGCCAGCTCAAAAAGCAGTCCCCGCACTAATCAAAGCTTTAGAGGATGAGGACGAGACAGTTCGTGGAAATGCTGCTTCCGCTCTTGGAAATATTGGTTTAGCAACCAAAGATGTGATTTTTGTACTAAGTCAAGCTTTAGAGGATGAGGATGAATTTGTTTGTGACTGCGCTGCTTTTGCATTAGGAAGATTTGGTTCAGCAGCAGAAGAAGCAATTCCTGCATTAGCTGAGCAGTTGAAGAGAGAAAGTAAGAATCGTCGCAGCATTGCTGCTCCTGTGCTAGCCCAAATTGGTCAAGCAGCAATTCCGGCTCTAGTTGAGCTTTTGAAAGATCAGAAGCGACATGTCCATCTTAGAGCTGCACAAACGTTAGGCGATATGGGTTCAGTAGCAGAGGCAGCAATACCAGATTTAGTTGAACTCCTTAAGCAAAAAGAGCAAATAAGTGCGAGGGAAGCTGCATCTGCATTGGGAAAAATTGGTCAAGCAGCGGTTCTCCCACTAATTGATGCTTTAAGGTTTGGAGAGTGGTACATACGGGAACCAGCGGCTTATGCTTTGGCAGAGATTGGTTCAGAAGCTAAAGCTGCTGTTCCCGCACTCGTTGAAGCTCTAGAAGATGGAAGGTCTTTATTCGGCGTTGTCTCTGCCTTAGAAAAAATTGGCTCAGCCTCAGAGCCTGCTGTTCCTGCTCTCGTTAAGTTAATCAAGAGTGAAAATCAATATCTCCGTCAAAGAGTTTTTGCTGCTTTAGGAGAAATTGGTGCAGCAGCAAAGCCTGCTGTTCCTGCCTTAATTAATGCATTAGAAGATCCTGACGCAAGTGTACGTCGAGATACTGTCACAACTTTAGGGAAAATAGGTTCAGAGGCAAAAGAAGCAATTCAGCCTTTAATTGCACTGTTTGAGGATAAGGCGTTGCAGTTCAACACTGACATGATTGCCTCTGCCTTGGGAGGAATTGGCTCCGATGCTGTTCCTGCTCTCATCGAAGCACTGAAGAACGAACAATCAAAAAATACACGCTATGGTGCTGCATCATCCTTAGAAAAAATTGGCTCAGGAGCAAGAGATGCTGTTCCTGTTCTGCTAGAAACATTGAAGGATGAGTATGAAATAGTCCGTTGGGGTTCTGCCCTTGCTTTAGGACGTATTGGCTCAGATTTACAAGTTGTAGTTCCTGCCCTCATGGAAGCTCTGGAGGATCGGACTGACTCCGTTCGGAGCTGGTCTGCTCGTGCTTTAGGAGAAATTGGTTCAGGTGCAAAAGCTACTATTCCTGCCCTTATTAAAGCAATGAAAAACACTACTGAAGCACAAGGACTAAATCCCCATCATGCTCGTAAAAGTATTGTTGAGTCTCTAGGGAAAATTGCTCCTGAGTCAGAAGAAGTAGTCTTTGCTTTAATTGATGCTCTGCAAGATGAATCTTATGTTGTACGTTGTAGTGCAGCTTATGAATTAACGGTGCTTAAACGAAAAACAAGACTCTAAAAAGGTATAATACAGGCATGGCAACCATTTCACGTTATGGTGTGATAAATGAAAGAGACAACTCCCGCCGCCATGCCCCCTTGC
>NZ_JAMPKA010000055.1:0-18410 GCF_039961855.1 Trichocoleus sp. Lan
CGTCGACACAGCAAAATAGTTCTTCTAGACTAAGCATGGGGTAATTCAGATGGATGAGAAGTTAGCACTTTCACCCTACCTGTTTTGCCCCTTCCTTATCCCGAACTCAGGTTAAAGTAAGGGCACGGCATTGCCGTGTCCCTACGCTTGGAAATGGGGAAGCGAGGCAAACCCCGCAGCAAATACATCAGGAAATTTTTTAACTAAAGTACAAACCGAATTCCATACAGGACACGCATCAATTCCACTAATGACTTGTCACTTACATTCGCTGAGGTATTTTCTAAAGTTCGCACAGTCAGGACTTGCGGCGGCGTCGCATCTGGTGGGTATATCAAATCGACTTGCACCTGGCGGCGACTTGCCGGTGGCATTTTTAGCGTTAGCAGTGGGTCTATTACCTGACCTGTTTGGTGCCACAAATGCACGTAGCGCGTCAGGGGTTTTCCTTGGTCATCGTTGTAGCGCAACCGTACCGTACCTCGGAAAATTGGAAAATGCGGGGGTTGCTGGAAACGCAATCCTCCTTTTGCTAGCTTGTCTTCCTTCAAAGGCGTTTCTAGCGTCAGGGTGACAGTTTGAGGTTGTTTCGTGGAGTTGATTAAGGGCACGCTGAGGTTGTATTCAACTCCGTAGTTCCCATGTGCTTCGTAAGCGGTATCCGGATAGCGCACCAGCATCTTTGCAGTTTGCACTTGACTTGTACCGAGGGTGCCTAACTTGAGGGAACTGATGGGATAGGAGATGGCGTTACCGGGTTGGGGGATGGTGAGATTTTGGGCATTGGGTTTATCCACCAGTTGCGCTTTCCAGGCAGAACCTTCAGAGACTCCTGCTACGCGACTATAGATAAATTGCCCGCTGGTTTGCCCTGGAGGGGAGGGGGCTTTATCTCTGGGTCCGGCTAAAGTGCCTGTATCGAGTAAAGTTTGCCATTCTGCTTGGGTTGGTTTCCGTTCGCTGCCATCTGGATTTTTTTTGGCATACATCGCTAAACTGGCTGCATAAACCTTGCCATTACTCTGCAACCTCATTAGCGTAGACCGACCATTGATGGGCTTTTCTAGATTCCGCACCGGAATCGGATGATTCATCAACAAACGGCTTTGCCCCGGTGGTATCACTAGCTGGGCAGGAAAATCAGCTTGTCGCTTGCCTCGCATGACATCGTTGACTGCGCGATCGCCATGACCTGAGTATACGTCTCCGTTGGGATTTTCCACATAAGTCGGCAGTTTGATATAGGGCGCATTCTGCATTAGCTGACTTGCCGCTTGCAATACTTCCACTTTGACGGGTTTTTTCCCCGGATTATGCAAAATTACTCCCAGATAAAGCGTCTGTAAATCCTTGGGAGTGTGGCTAAAGTGGTGGGCAAATAAATCAAATCTTCCCTGGAAAGGAAAATTAAGATGAGCCGCTGGCACCTTTTTCCCATTTGGGGGAAAAGTAGAAAGTAAAATTCCTTCACTTTTCACCCATTCTGGACTGTTACTGTTAAACATCGGCACTTTATCCAGTTGTCCGGGTAAAGGCAAAACTGGCTGGGGTCGCACAATCTCTTGAGGAGCTGGTTTGGGTGGCGGCGGTGGTGTTTGAGCAAGCGGTAGAAGGGGCAAGAATGGCAGCATGGGAAGATTAATATTTAAAAACGATAACGACCTTATCCGGAAAAATCATCTGACTAGACTTCTTGAAAAGTGTGCCCTCAGACTAAATGGGGCTACACAAACAAAGCCTGCCTTCGCAAGCTAAATTTACTGTTAGTCAGTGTAGATGGACTTCGTCCGTGAAGCCACAACTTTACTTGGTCTTCCTTGTACTTCGGCTGAGTACTTTCGCTGAGGATGTCAACCAAATATTTTCCGGATGGGTGCTAAGACACCAAGGACTTTAAGAAAGTGCCAGGTTCTGAAGAATACATAAAAAATCTGCCATGATTCCCGAAGAGTTTTCCGGAGTTAGGATTGGGACGTGAACGAAGATACAGCGGCTGTTAATTTGGCGTTCTTGTAAGTAGTCTAATACTGAGTAATACAGCCCTTCGCAGACAAATTTACCGGCATCATCGCTGATTTCAGTTGCGACTGAGCCTGTTAATAGTTTTTCTAGATTTACCGATGTTTTTAGCAGTGTGGTTCCACAAGCCGCACAGGATTCTACGCTCAATTGAGTGCGAGACTCTGCCATACCGCAGCAGATAATGGCATCTGGCTGTAATTCGTTAATTTTGGCAAAGACGCGATCGCTTGCTTGAGCAACATCAACGGGTAGCTGTCTTAAAAAACTCAATGATAGCGATAAATAGTCTAGGTTGCCAACTTCCAGTAATAGATCGTCGGAAGCATTAGATGTTTGATGGGGAAGCCAGGTAGTAAAAGACGTTAGCAGAATTTTTCGATTCATAAGTAGCTTTGTGGGATGCGTAGATTAGCTTAATCTAACCACTTACCTGCCTGACAGCAACAAATGTTTAGAGAGATGCGTCTTTCCTCTAATAGACGCAAATGTAACAAATGTTGAAATGAGGTTGAGGTAGAAAGTGCGACGATTAATTCTTGTTTTAGGAGTGGTGCTTCTGGCATCAGGCTGTAATTTAGAAAAGGCTGCCCAGACGCAGACTGTCAATCTGAATCAAGAAAAGATTACAAAAGAAGAAAAGGCTTTACTTGAGCGGCTAAAGAAAGACAAATTGCTGAAAGCAATCGAGTGCCCATCTAGAGAAGAATTAACTAATTTTGATGAAAACAATTCAACCAAGTCTTTGCTGAGCTGGGTATTCAAGTTAAAAAAAGGTAATCTTGGGGCAAAAAAAATCTGTATCACCCAAGAGGGAGATCCTGTCACAGAATACATAATCGTTGAAAATGATAAAATAAAGATAGTTTTAGATTCTTCCGAAGATAGATTTGGGACAACGGATGTAGAAGTATATAATCCCATTCAAATTAATCGGGGATACTTTGAGGAAGATGACAAAAACTCAAAAACTTTCAAAATATCGGAATTACAACTGCCTGAAGGTAAAGAAATATTCATTCAGTATGAATTGCCGAACGGTGAAAAGAGATATTTTTGAAATTTTTAACAAAAGAATGTAAAGTTAAAAGAAGGGAACTAGACACCCAACACAAACAACAAAAGTCAGCAAAGGCGCATATTAATGTCAGTCATTGCAGTCATCGACTACGACATGGGAAATCTGCACTCTGCCTGTAAGGGATTGGAAAAAGCGGGTGCAACCCCTAAAATTACGGATTCACCGGCAGACATTGCACGGGCGGATGCTGTAGTCCTGCCTGGTGTGGGATCTTTCGATCCGGCAGTGCAACACTTGCGATCGCGCCACCTAGTAGAACCCATCAAAGAAGCGATCGCATCCGGCAAACCTTTCTTAGGGATCTGTCTGGGATTGCAAATTCTATTCGATTCCAGCGAAGAAGGCAAAGAACCCGGTTTAGGCATTATCCCCGGTGTGGTGCGACGATTCCGACCTGAACCTAACTTGACGATTCCCCACATGGGTTGGAATCAACTAGAAATCGCCCAACCGGATGCCCAAATCTGGCGGCAGTTACCGTCTCAGCCTTGGGTTTATTTTGTCCATTCTTACTACGTCGATCCCGTCGATCCTCAAATCCGCGCCGCCACCATTACCCACGGAAGCCAAACGGTGACGGCTGCGATCGCGCGTGATAACTTGATGGCTGTGCAGTTCCACCCGGAAAAATCTTCTAGCAGCGGACTGCAAATATTATCCAACTTTGTTGCCCAGGTACGAACCGAAGTTGCCGCATAGTAAAGTTGCCTTAGCGTAGCGGCACGTCTAACCTAATTATGAGCCTCAGAATCTACGGCAATCGCTTACTCAAAACCTTGCCAGGTCAAGAAACCCGACCCACACTAGGGCGAGTGCGGGAAGCAGTATTTAACATTTGGCAGGGCAGTATCAGCGGTTGTCGCTGGCTTGATTTGTGTGCCGGTAGTGGTTCAATGGGCGCAGAGGCATTGTGTCGGGGTGCCAGTTACGTCGTCGGAATTGAACAGTGGAGTCGCGCCTGCGCCATTATCCAGGAAAACTGGCAGCAAGTCGCTCAAGAAGACCAAAAATTTCAAGTGTTGCGGGGGGATGTCGTTCAACGATTGAAAACCCTTGGCGGTCAGCAGTTCGACCGGATATACTTTGACCCGCCCTATGCGAGTGAATTATATCAGCCGGTGCTGGAAGCGATCGCACAATATCAACTGCTGGCTGAAGGCGGTGAATTCGCAGTGGAACATAGTCCTAACAACTGGACGGTTGAACCCGTTCCCGCACTGGAAATCTGTCGCCAAAAGGTTTACGGCAACACTGCCCTTAGCTTCTATTGCCCAGCCAGCATCTGAAAGTTTACAACCATTTAAAAAGGTGGGCTGTGCCCACCTCACTCAGCTGACTCAGGAGGGCGGGAGAACCGCGCCCCTACAGCACTTTTATACTCCTAGTTTGTTGTCGCGCTTTTTCTGCATATAGGCAGCGAAGAATAGTCCCGCGAGGGTGACTAAAATCAAACCAAGCACGATACCAGAAAGCAGGGGTTCTACCACGTCAGTACTCCTTTGTTAACGTTTCTTGCCTGTTTCTCATCCTACAAGCTAGAGCGGAAGAACGGGTGAGGCTGTAGCGACACAATTTCAAGGCATCTCCGATTCCAGTAGCAGGCTGGAGAAAACTACGCTTGCCTCGACTCTCTAGAAAATTTAAGCTATGTATATGAATCGAAATCTTTATCGATACACAACCACACATATCGCTATACTCGTTCATTGCATAGCGATCGCTTGCGCCCCGATCAAAAACTGCCCTTACATCTCACTTTCAAAAACCTTTGGATAACCAGCTACCTAAACCTGAAATCCTGATGCAGCGCCTCAGCTTGATGGCATTGGCTGCTTTCCTGGTCATCCTCTTAGCACTTGTTGGGGTTAACCTGTTTCGCGTCTCCGATCCCTATGTGAAGACAGTTTTGACCCTAACGGGCGACCCCGTGAAGGGACACGCGATTTTTCAAATGAACTGTGCGGGATGTCATGGATTGGAAGCACACGGTCGAGTGGGGCCAAGTCTGGAAGCCATCTCTAAGCGCAAGTCTCGCGTAAGAATCATTCACCAAGTCATCAGTGGGGATACACCACCCATGCCCCAGTTTCAGCCCAGTACCCAAGAAATGGCAGACTTACTGCGTTATTTAGAGGAATTGTAGATGGGAGTGGGCATGGATAATCGCTCATTCATCATCAGCCTAGACCTGACTGAACTGTTGTGCGTAAAATCGGGCATAGCGATCGCCCTTGTGCAGCAATTCTTCATGGGTTCCCGATTCCATAATCTGCCCCTGTTCCACAACCAGAATTCGATCAGCGCGGCGCACTGTGGCAAGGCGGTGGGCGATGATGAAAACAGTCCGGTCTTGCATGATCCGTTCTAGGGCTTCCTGCACCAAGGCTTCTGATTCCGAATCCAGGGCAGAGGTTGCTTCATCCAGGATGAGGATTCGAGGATTCAGCAAAACAGCACGCGCGATCGCAATTCTCTGCTTCTGCCCCCCCGATAAATTTACCCCTCTCTCCCCCACCCAGGTATGATAACCCTGGGTAAATTGGGTAATGAACTGGTGGGCGTTGGCAATCTCTGCCGCCACCTGCACGTCCTTGAGGTCAAACTGCGCTTGTCCAAAAGCAATATTTTGAGCAATCGTCCCAGAAAATAGAATCGTTTCCTGCGGCACAATCCCAATTTGCCGCCGCAGACTCCGCAGCGTCACATCCTGAATATTAGTCCCGTCAATCAAAATTTCACCCGCTTGGGTGTCATAAAAGCGGGGAAGAAGATTCACCAAAGTCGTTTTACCCGCACCCGACGCACCCACTAAGGCAATCATTTCTCCGGAGTGTGCCAGCAAATTCAAATTTTGCAGCACCGGAGTTCCTCCTTGCCCCAACTTAGAAAGAGGTTGCACCCTATCTAAGTCATCCTCTGAGAAGGTAGGATTTGGGGAATTTAGTGCCGGATAGGCAAAGGTAACGTTACAGTATTCCACCTTACCCGTGACCGCCGGAAGCTCAACGGCACCCGGCTTTTCCACCACGGTTGGCTGAATCGCCATCAGTTCAAAAATCCGATCGACCGATGCCTGACCCTGTTTAAATTCGTTGTAATTGCTAGTGAGATGGGCAATCGGGTCAATCAGTAACGCCACTGCTGCGATATAGCTAACAAATTCTGCCCCAGTCAGATTATTAATCGAAATTTGCCAGCCACCGAGGAAAAACAGCAGTAAAACGCTCATCGCGTACAAAAATCCAACCACAGGATTCTGAATCGCCTTTAGCCGTTCAGTTGCATACTTCGCTTTCCGGTTTTCTTCAGCTTCCTGGGCAAAACGGGCAATTTCATAATCTTGGGCGGCGAAAGCTTGTACTAGGCGAATTCCGCTAAATACTTCCGTTAGCAACGCCGATAAATTAGAGACGCGATTTTGGCTGCGGCGAGAAAACTTCAGCATCTGTTCGCCAAACCAGCCAATTAAAACCCCCATCAACGGTGCGACGATAAACGTTGCCAGTGTCAGCTGCCAGTTGAGATAAATCATGTAGCCCAGCACGACGATTAGCTGCAACACGCAGGGAATAAAGTCATGGAAAACTTTATTGACGACTTCCCCAACTCGGTCAATATCCTCGGTGAGACGGTAAGTTAAATCGCCGGTTTGTGCAGTTTCAAAGTAGCCAAAGTTGAGACGATGTAGGTGAGTATAAACTTGCTTGCGTAAGTTAAAGGCAACGAAAAGGGCGGCTTTCGCCATCAGCGAATCCTGTCCATACATCAGGATTTTCTGCACGAGAAAAACGACTGCCAACACTCCTGCTAACTGGGCAAGTGCTGCCATATCGCCTTGTCCAATGAAATTGGCGATTTTGCCTGCAAGTGCCGCCTGGACGGGCCAGAATACTGTAACCCCTAACGTGCAAGCGAAAGCTTGCGCGATGGTTTTCCACTGAGGGCGGATGTATGGCAGTAGATGCCAGTAACTAGAGCGCGTTTTCAAACCTTAACGTCCTGTAATAATCTTCTCCTTTGTCTGACGCTACCAGTTTTCGGTTGTTTCTGAGCGATTATTCTTGGGTGTATTTTAGGGATAGGAAGCGATCGCTTCCCCCGTTCGCAAGGGAAACAAGGGCAATCCCGCTTTCTGTCTGCTAGCGGGGAGGGTTCCATTTCAGCTTGTGTGTATCGACCGGGCTAGACGAAGTAGCGATCGCTCGATGTCAGCACCAACAATGTCAGCATTCAGACACATTTTTTTATACTTTTTCGTTGCCAAACATCCTGTTTTGTGCTTTCTCCATTAAGTCAGAAACCACAATCAATACAGTTGCCAAAATTTCAAGAATTGCTAACCCTGAAATCGCTAATACTTTCAGGATTCCAAAAACGAATAACCAAATCAATCCAATAATTTTTGATTCAGTTAATACAATTCTCAAAGCGCGTAAAACTATTCTAGCAATCCTAATTTTTTGACTAAGTTTCAGATCCGCAGGTTGCGGATCTTGTGCTAGCAGATATTTCTTGATTTGTCTTACTATCGTATCTACTTCTGCTTCTGTAATTTCTACATTGCAGTATTGGTGTAACCAAGTAATTCCACAAATTCGCCCCAATAGAAAATCATGATCTCGATAACGTTTGTCAAAAAAACCACCAAATGCACCCAGGAAATCTGATGCGAGTAGTTCTGCGGCGCTTCCTTCTTGCAGAGAAGCTTTAATATTTTTGGGTAGATTATCGTAGATGGGTTGCAGCCTGCTTATTCCATTACTTCTAGAATTAGCAATTTCGCCGATAATTGCTGGAGTAATTGGACGCAGCTTTATGTGCCGATAAGGGATTGCTTCTTCGATAATTTTCTCAATCTGGCTGCTATCTCCAAAATTTTTATCTTCAATTGCTTCTATTAATTTTTCCTTTGCTAAGGCTAATTGATTTCGGTTTTGAATTTCTCTTAAGCGGAGCGAGTCATGTTCTGATTTTGGCAGCGTTAAGCCACTCAATCCAACTTCTAGTGTCGAAAATTCCCCTTGGGTTAGGCGTTTTGCACTATTCAAATTTTCTACGGGAACTGGACGGATATACACGTGCAATCGTTCTGTATTAATTGATGGCTGTTGTGCCGTAAATTCCTCCTGAAACTGACTTGAACGCTCTTTTTTGTGTATTTGATTGGAGCGCAAATCATTTTCTAGTTCAATTCCTTTTAAAATAGGTAGACCATCTAGGATGCCTCCATCCGTATACAGAAATACTAAATGTGTATCATCTGCCTTGCTTTCACGTACAGCGCCTAGCCCTTCTTCCTTCAGTTCTTGTCTTTTGGGTGTTTTAAAGTAGTCATCACTGAGGTCTTTAAGATTGATACTACTAATATCAGAATGATCCCAAATGGGTGGAAAAGCAACCGGAAAAGCGCCGGAAGCGCGCCCCCCCATTACTGCCTTGGCCCACATCTTATTCATTGTTTCTTGAGGAATTCCTGAATGAAAAAGAAATTGACGAGTCTCTGAACTGGTAATCGTTTCAATTTCTTGTTCCAAATGTCCTTGTGCGTCGGTGAGATTGATTTGTTCAAGAATTCCTTGCAAGTTGGTAAGCGTCATTAAAAGCGCCAGAGGTTTCGTATTTTCTGTAATCTGGGGAGGCTTGATAACAAGTTCGGCAATTTTTTCAATTGCTTCACCAGAAAGAACGCTGAGATTGGTTTTTTCGCGTTTTGCTTCGGGAGTAGATTTATAAGATTTAGAACGATGAAAAAGCTTATAAAATCCTTTTCTAAGCGGATTAGAACTCTTTTTATATTTCTCTAGGGTTGCTTCAAAGCTATCGGCAAAACTTTCTATCGTCCCTTGAAATCCATCTTTAAAACTAGACAGCATTACCGAAAAGCTATCGATTTTTTGAATATCGGCTTGTTGAACCCAGGCTTGATACAAAGGGCTTTTATGCTCTTCTTCTGAAAATTTGAGTCGTTGATCGAATTTAAAAGGTGGATCTACCTTTCCTTGAAGTAAGCAGTAGGCGGCGATGACACCAGACATTGCCCCTGCTGAAGATCCAGTAATAATATCAATAATCACTTTCGGTTCAGCCTTGACGGATTCTTTCGTCAATTCATAAAAAACTCCTGCCATATAAGCACCCAATGAAATGCCACCAGAGCAGTTGAGTGTAATCAGTTTGGGAGTTTGTGCAGATTTGGTTTCGGTTTTCATGACAATATACTTGGCGGTGAAAATAACTTGAAGTTTAGTTTAATTCAGCGAAGTTCTGTTATGAGGTTCTTGGCATAAGAGTATTGCTTGGAATTCTAGAAAATTGTTTTGCTTGGCAACATAAGGGATAAAAGCTGGGTTCTGGTTGTACATAACATTGAGCAAACAGAGTGATATTGCTAAGCTGGCATTTTGAGCTAGCGTCTTGCTTCTCTGGCGACAGCCATTCCTATAAATAGGGGGATGCTGCTCTAAGTAGCCGTTCGTTTCTTCGACAACCTCACTATTTTATATGAGCAGAGAATAATTAAAGCTTTTTCGGGAAAGAATCACAAGCGTCTCCTCTCCTGCTTGTAACTTGCTGCTGAGGCTACTTCCAGAACTAAGTTAGGATGCTTGAATCAACTGTGTAATTTTGGAAGCTGCGTTGAGTTCTGGATGCTATTCGTGAAAGTATTACAAATACATCTTCTATCGTGTTACACCTTTTGGTGGGGAACGAAATATCAATATACCAATGGCTGAAGTCATTGTCACATTTGCGTAACCATTTCGTAGCACAAATGCTGGCAGTATCAGTGAATCCAATCTTGGCAAAGGTTTGATGGGTTTTGCTTCTGCTCCACCCATCCTATGAATAATAAAGTTAGTTGGCTGAAGCGCGATCGCTCTCTTGAGCCGAACAATTAAAGGAGTTAGATGAGCGATCGCTACTTTATAAATAATTAAGAAAGATTAATTTTTTTGCTCTATTTCTTATGACGAAATATAAATTTATGAATTATTCCATGATGGCACTTTAAAAGAAAGACGTTTAAAATAAAAGAAGAATTACCAACAAAATTCTTCCTGCATTCAAGAACCTCTCTCCAATTAGTTTCAGTTTAGCTAGAAATAAAGCTAAAGAAATAAATACTTTATAGCGATTGCTCAGATTGCAATGGCTTCCTCACCAAGGAAAAATAAATTCTAGAACTCAAAATTCGGGCAACAGCTTTAGAGAAAGCCTTGTATCCGCCTGAAAAACTCCTGCGCTCAATCGCCGCTCATCGGTAGCGATCGCTAACGCTCTTCTAGTGAATTCCTGGCAGAATACAATACACTCACGAATTAAACATCTTTGCAACAACCGATTTATACAGGCTAAATCTATGCAGACATTAGACATTCCTATCAATATTCCCCAGCCGCCGACCTTTGCTTCTGTCGAAGATGAACGCCTCCACCGCAAACAACGCCTAGCCGCTGCATTTCGCCTGTTTGCTCGCTTCGGCTTTAGTGAAGGCATCGCCGGACACATCACCGCCCGCGATCCCGAACACCGCGATCGCTTTTGGGTCAATCCCTTCGGGATGCACTTCAGTCTCATCCGAGTCAGCGATCTGCTTCTAGTCAACGAGCAAGGTGAGGTCGTTGAGGGAAATAAGCCTGTCAATCAAGCAGCCTTTGCCATCCACTCCCGCATCCA
The DNA here is from genome assembly GCF_039961855.1 of Trichocoleus sp. Lan. Taxonomy (NCBI): domain Bacteria; kingdom Bacillati; phylum Cyanobacteriota; class Cyanophyceae; order Leptolyngbyales; family Trichocoleusaceae; genus Trichocoleus; species Trichocoleus sp. Lan. The sequence goes on from NZ_JAMPKA010000055.1 coordinate 10,778, forward strand.
CGCCGCCCGTCCCGACGTTGTAGCAGCCGCACACTCCCATTCAACCTACGGTAAAAGCTGGTCAAGCCTGGGTCGCCTCCTCGACCCTCTCACGCAAGATGCCTGTAGCTTCTACGAAGACCACGGGCTGTTTGATGACTACACGGGTGTCGTTCTCAAACTAGAGGAGGGCAAGCGGATTGCGGAAGCTTTAGGCAACAAAAAAGCTCTCATCCTCCGCAACCACGGGCTGCTTACAGTGGGACACTCAGTCGATGAAGCTGCCTGGTGGTTTATCACAATGGATCGCTCCTGTCAGGCACAGCTAATGGCAGAGGCGGCTGGGAAGCCTGTCCTGATTGACTCAGATATGGCTCGTTTGACGTATCGCCAAGTGGGGTCGCACCACATGGGATGGTTTAGTTTTCAACCACTCTACGACATGATTGTGCGTCAACAACCAGATCTGCTGGAGTAAGTGTTTTTAAAAGTGTGGAGTGAGGAAGCTTCTAACAAAGGCTGGATTTACAACCAGCATCTACCGATTGGATTTAAAGAAAAATGAGGGTAGATAAATGACGAAATTAGAGCTACCTAAAGGAAACGATAAAACTTTGAATTCCGACCTAGACTCACCTTTTTCCCAAAAAGATGGCTTATTGGAGTTCAAGGCAGAATTGACCACTCCTGAGTTTTTCAAACGCTGGTCATTTGTCACCAATGTGTATGGTGAACGAGTGCAAGTGGATCACTTTGTCCTGACTTTTCCTGATTTTACACGTCTCAAAAATTACGCTGAAGCTTTGTGTCAATTGGGCGGTCAGATTGTTGAAGGACCAGGACTCTTTCCTATCGAGTTTTGTCCTGAAACTTATGTAATTACCAATGATTTATGGTTGCACTTGTTGACAATATTGATGCCGTCGGGGGGGTTGGTGGTTCTAGCTGCGCCCCACGCACCAGACGATCAACTTGACCGATTCCTACATGAGCGGGGAAACACTGGCGTCCACCATATTGCGATTCGGGTAGACGATGTGCAGAGTGCTGGTTTAGTTTGGGAGAAAAAAGGGTTTCATCCATTGTCTAGAGAGCCTCTTAAGGGTGATTCTCTATGCCAATGGTTTTGGCAAAACTCAGCAGGACAAATTATCGAGCTAATTGGTCGTAGTCCTGAAAATCACGCAACTTTTTACTGCCAAAATATAGGGGGTCTTCGGCTCTCGGAAGTGGCAGGGGTTAATGCAAAATGAGTGTTGATTTAAGTAGCTGGTTGCCGGGGATTGATCCAGAGGCGTTTTAGAATTGATGATGATGCGATCGCTATCTATTCTGGGATGAAATCAGAGAAAAGCGATCGCTCATTTGCTTCTTGATGCCTAAGTATTAAGATAACAGCGACCTAAGCCCATAATTCCCCTATCCAATCATCCCCTTGTTCCCAATCCCGACAAGGTTCTTCTTTGGGGCCAGAAGGATGAACCGCACAGACAATTTCGCACTGTCCGTAGTAAAAACGGCATCTTCGACAGGTCTGGAGCGCTTCTATATGAACGGTTTCAATGACTCCACCCTCAGACGGAATCGTGTCTCGAAGCTCTTGCTGACAGGAAAAGGTTGGTAGCCACACGCCTATCGAGAGCTGGTCGTTGATTCCCTCTGGTTCCCCGAAAAAGTGGTCGTTGATAGCACCCGGTATGCATTGGCAACCCGTGATTCTGCCTCCGACTTTACTGACAGCTTGACGAATGACTTTAAGAGTACATTTAGCTTCAACCGTAAAATAACCACATATATCAATCCGTTGCGTTCCCGCCGTGGCTACGAGAGTCAGATTGGTGCGAACAAATCCTGCTTGAATAACCAGCAATCTCAAGTGATTGTCGAGTTCTTGAAAAACTGGCTCAACCTCCGACATAATTTTGCCTGTTATTTCTTCAGTTAGACCAAGCGCTCTTTGTAACTGCTGCCAAAGTGCCTGTAGCGTCTTCAAAAGCCGCAACAAGAATGAATCTAGCTTTTGATCAACCTGAATTGGATACTCTTTTATAACCTGGAATCCCTTTTCTAAATGGTGAGCAGTTTCTTGAATACTTGTGAGTCCCAACATCGCTGCTCCGCTTTTAATCGAATGAGCAGCACAAAAAAGCTGGTTGATTTCTTCTGGGTCTTTAATCGTGCTTGTTCCGGACAGCAAACCTTGCTCAATTGTCTGGATATATTCTCTTGTTCCTTCAATAAACAAGTGATTGAGGTGATTATTAAGTTCTTCAAAAACTGGCTCAACTTTCGACATCATCTTGTGAGTCAGCTCATCATTCAACCCACAAGACCAAGAAAGCTCCTGCATCAGAGCTTTTAGGGTATCCAAAACCCGTTGTAAGAGTGACTCTAGCTTTTGATCGATCCTAACGGGACAAGCATTGAAGACCTGGAAACATCTTTCTAGGCGGTAAGCCGTTTTCTGAATGCTGAGGAATCCCAGCATTGCTGCACCACCTTTGATACAATGAGCAGCTCGAAAAACCTGATTAATCTTTTCTGGGTCTTCGATAGTGCCTTGTAGATCCAGGAGACCTTGCTCAAGTGTATTGAGGTGGTCAATTGCCTCTTCAATAAAGTAGCCAATAATTCGCTGATGTTGTCCCGACATCATTCTCTTTTCTCCTTGTTTTCGCGTAGGGTATTTTCTACCGCAACGCGCTAGGCTTCGCTCAAGGGAAAACTCCGCAGGGGTCGCGTAGCGTATGCGCTCTGTTTACCGATCTCTCCGGTTTTAACACAGCTTGAGACTGATGGAAGTTTTTTCAATAATTGTTGTCAGCGATCGCTCCACTCAATTGCGATCGCTTCCCTGTTTCTAAAGTTTTAATATAAAGTTTTAAAAACGCCAGCTCTAGTTATAAGCTAAAAACGTTCGCGATTGCACAGCGCTAATACGGTAATTTTGGAGCAAAACTGCGAAAATTTTGTGAAAAACGCTCCAATATAACTCCTTTCTTGCTTATACCCTTTCGCTCTATTTCTGCAAAAGTTCGGTCTGGCACCCCTTTGTTGATTGGTTTGGGAAATTCAGAGATGTAGCATCGAAAAAGTGATTGGTATTAGGGAGTCTTTAACATTTTTATAAAAAAATTCCGCGTGAAAAAAACCCTGAGCAAGTAGGGTTAAGGGTAGCTATTGAGTAAATTTGGCTTGAACCAATTAAATTTTTTCGGAAAGTACCCTAGTTCTTAAATATTTTTTTATAGCAATCCTATTTAAGTTATAAACGGATATTTGCCCGTAGAGACGCGATATATCGCGTCTCTACAGAGATTCACAAATCATTGAGGATGGCTACACCTATAAAATGACTTAGCCATTCTGGGAATCAATGATTCTTTGTAAATAACCAAGCTTTTCCTCTTCACGCTTGCTTGTTGCCTTTGTTTTTTTGCTTTTTCCTAACTAACCAGACAACAAAAGCGACAATAAGAATCACAAACACAATTTTAGAAACAGGCCCAAGATGCTCATCTACAAGCTCATAGTTTTCGCCTAGTGCGTATCCGGCATAAGTCAGCAAACCCACCCATAATGTAGTGCCAAGGGTTGAGTAGATTAAAAAAGGCAATAAAGGCATCCCGCTGATGCCTGCTGGAAGCGAAATTAAAGTGCGAACTCCAGGAACCAAACGGCAGAAAAACACTGCTTTACCGCCGTGCTTATCAAACCAATTATCTGCCTTGTCAATATCCTTGCTGGATAACCCGATCCACCTGCCATACTTATTCGCTAATCGCTTTAAGTTTTCTTCGCCTACGAGTTTACCCACGTAGTACCACGGCAATGCACCCAGCATCGTGCCGATTACCCCTGCTGCGATCGCTCCAAAAAAGTGGATCTTGCTATTTGGTTGCGTTGAGACATACCCTGCTAAGGGCATAATCAGTTCTGAAGGGATGGGGGGAAAAAGATTTTCCAAAAACATCAGTAGACCAATTCCCAAGTGACCGAGGGAATTCATGGTGTTCGTTATCCATTCCTGCATAAGTCAGTGTTGGGTATTAGGGGGCAGTTATTCTAATTGAAAATTCCAATACTTCTCGAGATCGCATTGTCTTAACGTCACAATTAAACTCTTAAGTTTAGTGAACAAGTTAAGTTTGCTTAACTTTATCAGGTTTTCGAGAATCTGAAAATTGATTTATCTAAATCTTCATCGTAAATTTGCAATATCCAATTTTTGCGGTGAAAGTTTTATTGGCAATTTGAAGTAGCAATCATTTTTTAATTACCCTTTTTTACTAAAGACAGGTTTCAGTTTTTAGCAAGCTCAGCTTGACTGCATTAAAAATCTCGTGAGGTTGAAAAGCTGTTGAGTAACCCTAACGTTTTCTGGGTCAGTTTCTACAACTGAGCTGTTCTTGCAAAATTTTCGGTAATACAAACAAACAATCCGGATAAGTGGCAATCCTGAGTTGTTACTACATGATGACGAAGGGTGGGCATTGCCCACCCTTACCGATTTAGGTTCCAGAAGTCCAAGAATTGATGTACTCAATTTGGTCGGGTGTCAAGCTATCAATTTGAACACCCATTGCTTGCAACTTCAGCCGTGCAATTTCTTTGTCAACCTCGACTGGAATGGAGTGCAATCCAGGTTCCAGGTTGCCTTTGTTCTTAACGAGGTGTTCGCAAGCTAAAGCTTGGTTGGCAAAGCTCATATCCATCACTGCGCTGGGATGTCCTTCCGCAGCCGCCAAGTTAATTAAACGCCCTTCGCCCAGCACAATAACCGATTTACCATTCTGGAGGCGGTATTCTTGGGTGAAGTTCCGCGCTTCTTTGACTTCAGTCGCTTTGGCACCCAATGACTTGAGGTCAATTTCAATATCAAAGTGACCGGAGTTGCAAACCATTGCCCCGTCTTTCATCACATCGAAATGCTCGGCGCGAATGACGTGCTTGTTGCCAGTGACAGTAATAAACAAATCGCCTACGGGGGCGGCTTCTGCCATTGGCAGCACTCGGAAGCCATCCATCACCGCTTCAATCGCTTTGGTGGGGTCAATTTCGGTGACAATCACATTGGCACCCATTCCCCGCGCCCGGAGTGCCGTGCCTTTGCCGCACCAGCCATAACCGGCGACAACAATCGTTTTGCCAGCGAGCAGAACGTTGGTGGCGCGAATAATCCCATCCAGAGTAGATTGCCCGGTACCGTAGCGGTTATCGAAGAAGTGCTTGGTGTCAGCGTCGTTAACATTGATGGCGGGGAAAGTGAGAACACCATCTTTGAACATGGCACGAAGACGGACAATGCCCGTTGTGGTTTCTTCGGTGGTGCCAATCAAATCTGCAATCTGGTGTTGACGTTCCTGAATCAGAGTAGCGACCACATCACTACCATCGTCAATGATGATGTTGGGTTTGTGATCCAAGGCGATTCGCACGTGGCGACTGTAGGTATCAGCGTCTTCGCCTTTGATGGCAAATACGGGGATGCCATGATCGGCAACCAGGCTAGCAGCCACGTCATCTTGAGTGGAGAGGGGGTTGCTGGCAATGAGGAGGGCATCAGCACCAGCGGCTTTGAGAGCGATCGCCAAGTGCGCGGTTTCAGTTGTGACGTGGCAGCAGGCGACTAACCGAATCCCAGCGAGGGGTTTTTCTTGGGCAAAGCGATCGCGTATTTGTCTCAACACGGGCATCTCTCTACCTGCCCATTCAATCCGTTGCTTACCTAGAGGTGCGAGGGAGAGGTCTTTGACTTCGTGCTTGGGCTGAGTAACAGTTGCAGTCATGAAATTGCTTGCTCAACAAATATTTAAGTTGCGGGTTTTTACTAGGTTACTCGACTAGACCGCTAAAAAGGTAGCCTGATTTTTTAGCCCCACCCCACCAGCCACACAAAGGTTTGAGGCTGGGAGAAATTCAAAATCGAGCTAGAACCCTTACTCTGCCAAGTTGCTGCTTAACTTCTCGCTTTGGTGTGAAGTTACCTGACAAAGGGGTTGTTAGGCTGGGTGGGGATTATTTAAGTAAGCAAATGTACTTAAGTTTACCCAAATACCTGTGTTCAATGCATTTCGGAGGTTTGAAATGCCTTCTCAATCTTCTTGGGCGATCGCTGGAACAATTCTGTTGACTGGTTGGGTAGCATCTCCAATCCAAGCTCAAATTCCACTTCCGCAGAATTTGGAACTGCCCGCACTTAGCCTACCCAGTAGCGATGCACAAAGCCGAATCATGTCTGGTTGCATCCGCTTGGATGGTCGCTGTCTGTTTCAAGTCGCCGCACCCCAGTCGGAATTACCCGCACGTATCCAAGATATTCAGCAGAGATTGGAAACAATTAGTCGCCAATATTTGCAGGAGGATTCCTCAGAACTCCAAATTGAGAGCAAAAAGCAAAATAATTTGCCAGTCATCTATGTCAATGACCAACCCCTGCTGACAGTGACACGACCCGATGCCGACTTACAAGGGGGAGACTTAGATACACGGGCAGAAAAGCTCAAAGAATCCTTGCAAGAAGGACTGAAACGGGCGAAACGGGAGCGACAACCGCAGTTTTTAACTCGTCGAGGTGCGATCGCGGGCGGGTTTTTGGTAGCAATGATTGTGAGTAGCTGCGCGATTCACAGTACTTCCAAGCGATCGCGACAACGGTTAACCGGCACCACCACTACACCTACAGGTCATCCGGTCACAACCCAGCTGGCTCAACAACAACAAGGGAATTTACAAGAAGTTCAGCGCCGCTTGTATCAAATGGCGCAAGCCAGTATTTGGGGCGGGGGAACCCTCATCGGGCTTGGTTTATTTCCCTACACCCGCATCCTACAGGTTTTGATGCTCAACGTTCTCCAAATCCCTTTGCGACTGGGGATCGTGGGACTAGGGACTTATGTTGTCATACGTTTGAGCTACGTCTTGATCGACCGCTTCGCTGGCGCTTTAGCCAACAGCCATTTACTCACGCCCGAAGCCTCCCGCCGTTTGCAACTGCGAGTTTCGACAATTTCCGGTGTCACCAAAAGTATTACCACCCTAGTCTTGTTAGGAGTGGGTAGCTTGGTCGCCCTGACGACATTAGGCGTGGAGATTGCCCCCTTACTTGCCGGTGCTGGCTTGGTTGGCGTTGCGGTGTCTCTTGCCTCCCAAAACCTGATTAAGGACGCGATTAATGGGTTTTTAATCATTGTGGAAGACCAGTATGCGGTTGGCGATGTGATTGCTGTAGGCGACGTAGGCGGTTTGGTAGAAAACATCAATCTGCGGATTACTCAGGTACGCGATGCTGAGGGTCGATTGATTACGATTCCCAACAGTGAAATCAAAATTGTCGCTAATCTTTCCAGCAACTGGTCGCGGGCAGACTTAAATATCCCTGTCGCCTACCATGCCGATGTCGATCAGGCGCTGAAGCTGATTGACACCATTGCCCAAGAAATGAGCCGTGACGTGACATGGCAAGAGCAAATTCTGGAAAAACCCCAAGTCCTAGGAGTCGATAATTTTGGGGAACGGGGCGTCACGATTCGGGTATGGATTAACGTCAGTTCGGGTTAAGCCGAAGGCAGCAAGTTGTGGTCAATGGCAATCGCTGGCTTCTTCGGTTGATGGCAGTAGGCAATCAATCCGCAGAGAATGTTGACAAAGCAGT
>NZ_JAMPKA010000056.1:0-17619 GCF_039961855.1 Trichocoleus sp. Lan
TTTCGGACAGCGATGTCTTTCCGTTTTATGGAGTGGGTGAACGCTAATCGAGATGTATTCTCAGCCTATAAAGCTGCTTTGGGTTTTATTTGGGCTTGAAATCTGTTTAAGTCCCGCTAGAAAGTATTAGGGGCTAGGAATTATACAAAGTTCCTCTTAGGCTGAAATTAATGCTAAATCCAGCACTCCAAACTAAGTTAAAGAGGCACGTTTATGGACGGTTTTCAGTATGTAATTCCTGGCTTAGAACAGTTCTTCCAATCAGAACCGCAACCAGTTACTTCAAATTCATCGAAGGAAAAAGAAAAGGGTAAGGCTGACATCAAGGATAATTCAGGGTCTCAGAATATAGAATCTGAGCCTGAATAATTCTCTTAATTAGCATTCAATCTATCCAGCAAATGGAATGCGCGGCTAAATAAAAAAAGTCCGCCTGAACGGACTAAGAATAATTAATCATGCTAAAACCTGCGTAGGCAAGTTTTGTCTGTATAGTCGCGAATTCTATCCGCCAGGGCTTCTTTTTTAATTTTTATGCCTACTTCACCACCAGCACGGAACAAGGGGCATCAGCAACAACTTGGCTGCTGACAGAACCCTCTATAATTCGCTTCAAACCCGTTAAACCCCGACTGCCAATCACAATCAAGTCAGCTTGATAAATATTCGCAAGTCGGATTATTTCTTCAGCGGGGTCGCCAGTGACGATTTCTAGTTCGCTGTGGCAGGGTAGAGCAGCCTGATAAGATTCCATCTGCTTTTCAATCTGCCGATAGGGCAGATCCTCCGGACAGGCATGAGGCTTATCAACAGCAATTTCCACCTCAGACCCCGAAGAAGGAATCACATGGGAAAGGATGATTTTGGTCGTTGGCTGTAGTTGGAGTTCTTCCAGGGACTGAATCACTCCCTCCGAAAGCTCTGAACTGTCGAGAGCCACCAGAATAATTTTTAGCACCCCAAAATCTCCTTATTCGTTATTCGTCAGACCTCTTCTCGATTCGCAGCCGCACGGAGTCAGCGTGGGAAGTCAAACCCTCGGCTTGGGCAAGAATCTGGATAGCGTTGCCAAACTTCTGGAGCGCTGTCGGCGAGTACTGTATCAGACTGGAGTGTTTCAGAAACGTTTCAACTCCCAGTGCTGAAGCGTAACGAGCAGCGCCGGAGGTAGGCAGCGTGTGATTCGGCCCTGCCAAGTAGTCTCCCACAGCTTCGGGCGTTGAGGAACCCAAGAAGATAGCACCCGCGTGGCGAATTTTTTCCAGCAGATCCCAAGGTTCTTGGACTTCCAGTTCCAAGTGTTCGGGGGCGAACTCGTTGGAGAGGTCAGCAGCAACCAACAGAGAGTCAACCACCACAATTAAACCGTAATGAGCGATCGCTTTCTCTGTCAGTAGCCGTCGCGGATGATCTTCCAATTGACGTTCTACTTCTAGCTGTACTTTCTTCGCCAACCCAGCTTCTGTTGTCAGGAGAATTGCTGCTGCCATCGGATCGTGTTCCGCTTGCGCCAACATATCTGCCGCCACATAGACGGGATTGGCGTTTTCATCGGCAATAATCAGTACCTCAGAAGGCCCTGCCAGCGAGTCAATCCCCACGGTGCCATATACGAGCTTTTTCGCCAGGGTGACGTAGATATTACCGGGACCAGTGATGACATCTACCTTAGGAATGGTTTCGGTGCCATAAGCCAAAGCCGCGATCGCTTGAGCGCCGCCAATCCGATAAATTTCTTGCACCCCAGCTTCCTGGGCTGCCACTAGCACCGCGGCATTAATCGTTTTTTCTTGCCCTGGTGGCGTCACCATGACAATTCTCGGCACACCCGCTACCTTCGCAGGGATGGCGTTCATTAATACCGTACTTGGATAGGACGCTCGACCGCCAGGAACGTAAAGCCCTGCTCGATCTACCGGCGTGTAACGCTTCCCCAAAACAATCTCATCGTCCCCAAATTGAACCCAAGATTTCGGGACGCGCTGCCGGTGGAATGCTTCTATTTGTTGACGTGCCAGTTGAATCGCGTTGAGTAACTCCTGGGACACCTGTTGATAGGCAGCATCCAGTTCTGAGCCACTAACGCGCAGCTGTTCGGAATTCAAAGTTTGTCGATCGAATTCAGCCGTGTAGTGCAGCAGAGCTTTGTCGCCCTGGCGCTTCACAGCCTGTAAGACTTCCCGAACAGTTGCCTCTTTATGAACAATCTGGTCGTCATGGGTGCGATCGCAGATACGCCGCAGTTCAGTTCTTGCCTCAGATACCTGAGTAATGATTCGCAGCATGGAGTCGGAATCACCATCTAGGAATTACCCGCCTGAGTTCAGGTATATCACTATCCTCATCTCAAGGGATGAGACAGCCTATTCCCTGTACTCGTTTCTATAGCTTAACCTGGATTTTTCAAGGGATCGCTATAATTTATGGAGAGATGGTATATTAATCTATCTAGTTCTGTTTGTTAACTGTACAGAGTTTTCTTCAAGACTGTGGCCAATACTAAGTCAGCCCTAAAGCGAGTCCAAGTAGCCGAACGCAACCGGCTGCGTAACAAGACCTATAAATCAGCCGTAAAAACGCTGATGAAGAGTTATCTTGCAGCCGTCCAAACCCACGCAGCCAACCCCACTGCGGAATCGCTGCAAGAAGTACAGCGGCGGATGTCAGAGGTCTACAGCAAGATTGATAAAGCGGTAAAGCGGGGGGTGTTGCATACCAACAACGGTGCCCGGAAAAAATCCAATCTCGCTAAGGCGCTCAAACGCGCGCAGCCCCAGCCAGAAACTTCAACCCCGGCTTCGTCGGATGCTTCTGCTTCCTAGCTGCTAGCCGCTCGTCAGTAGTCAGCAGTCAGTTGTTTATCGAAAGCGGTGGTAGGTAGAATTCCCACTACCCGTTACCCACTACCCAATGCTTGATGACCAATGACTGAACAGATACAGTTGTTCGATACCCACGTCCATATAAACTTCGATCTCTTCCAGTCCGATCTGGAAGAGATTAAAGCTCGGTGGCGCGAAGCGGGGGTCGTTCGGCTGGTGCATTCGTGCGTGGAACCTACGGAGTTTTCAAGCATTCAATCACTGGCAAACCGATTTCCAGAACTTTACTTCGCCGTGGGGTTACATCCCCTCGATACCGAGAAGTGGGCATCAGAAACTGCCGAACAAATTCGTTCGCTGGCTAGTTCTGACCAGCGAGTGGTAGCAATTGGCGAAATGGGTTTGGATTTTTATAAAGCGGAAGATAGGGAGCGGCAAATAGAAGTATTTGAAGCACAGCTAGCGATCGCGCAGCAACTTGATTTGCCTGTAATTATTCATTGCCGAGATGCTGCTGCGACCATGCACGAACTGTTGCAAGATTTCTGGAAGCGCACGGGTCCTGTGCGGGGCGTCATGCACTGCTGGGGGGGTACTCCGGAAGAAATGCAATGGTTCTTGGATTTGGGTTTCTATATTAGTATCAGCGGCATCGTGACGTTTAAAAACGCCACTCAAGTTCAGGAATCGGCGAGGAGAATCCCCAGCGATCGCCTCCTAATTGAAACCGACTGCCCCTTCCTCGCACCCGTTCCCAAGCGTGGCAAACGTAACGAACCTTCCTACGTCCGATATGTCGCAGAGTGTGTTGCCCATCTGAGGGGGGTCTCTTTAGAGACTCTAGCCACGCAAACCACCCAGAATGCCTGTAATCTGTTTCGACTTTCCGTACCTCAGCCTTGTGCTGCGATTTAGTGCCCAATTGTAAGGGCTTTTATCCATGCCGCGTGCCGCGTACCGTACCCGTTCTGAGTGCTGTAGACACTGGAAAGGCAGGGAGAACCACGACAGAGACATCCATCCCCCGAAGACAATAACTTTTGGTGGAAAATCTCTTTTCTCCCTTCTGGGTTTCATTACCCCAATTTAGAGGTGGGTGTCAACAAAGAAAGTCAATTTGCGACATAATATTTAAAAGACCCTCTATGAACAGAATTCTTGCGAGCAAACTGGGATGGCTGCCTGCTCCACCTAAACAGACTTCATACCCCTGCAATCACTGTCCTTATACCTGGTAAAGAAGCACTAAATATTATCTTTGAGCAAACAAGCCAAAGCGAACTGCTGGTTCGCGTATAAAACCAACGAAAAACAACCCTGAGACGTTTCCTTCCCTGCTAGTGGGGACTAAACGGCTCATTTTGTTCTTGCCAATCGCTTGTCTTTGGGGACGAGTGAGGCATAATTCGCCGCTACTGCTTACTTTGGCACGAATTCCATCCCGCTAGATGGGAAGGATCTAAAGATGAAGGACGAATTCAAAACCATCAACGATGGAGGACGAATCAATTCAGGATTCATCCTTACTAACGGATGACTTTTGAGTTCTAGACGATCGGGTTGATTGGGAAGTCGGGTCTCCCCACTGGCATTCTTCTTAAACCCCCCTTACGACAGGTAATTCCTGAATTCTTTTGCAAGAGGAAAAGCATGACTAATCAGACCTCCACTCCAGTTGCTTACATGTTGCCAGACCTGGTAGAAATTCAGCGAGCCAGCTTCCGCTGGTTCCTGGAAGAAGGTCTGATTGAGGAACTTAACAGCTTTTCGCCGATTACCGATTACACCGGCAAGCTGGAGTTGCACTTCTTGGGCAAAGACTACAAACTCAAGCGACCCAAGTACGATGTAGATGAAGCCAAGCGTCGGGATGCAAGCTATGCCGTACAAATGTACGTTCCGACGCGGCTCATTAATAAAGAAGACGGCACGATTAAAGAGCAAGAAGTCTTCATCGGCGATTTGCCCCTAATGACCGACCGAGGCACATTTATTATTAATGGTGCCGAGCGGGTGATCGTTAACCAAATCGTGCGAAGCCCCGGAGTTTATTACAAATCGGAAACCGACAAAAACGGACGCCGTACCTACTCAGCTTCTCTTATTCCCAACCGGGGCGCGTGGCTGAAGTTTGAAACCGATAAAAACGACTTAGTGTGGGTACGAATCGATAAGACGCGCAAACTGTCGGCACAGGTATTACTCAAGAGCTTGGGGCTTTCCGACTCTGAGATTTTTGATGCGTTGCGTCATCCAGAATATTTCCAGAAGACCATTGAGAAAGAAGGGCAGTTTTCCGAAGAAGAAGCGCTCATGGAGCTATATCGGAAACTACGACCCGGTGAACCACCAACGGTTTCTGGCGGACAGCAGTTGTTGGAATCGCGCTTCTTCGATCCGAAGCGTTACGACCTGGGTCGCGTTGGTCGCTATAAGCTGAACAAGAAGCTGCGGCTCTCCGTGCCGGATACAGTGCGCGTGCTGACCCCAACCGATATTCTGGCAGCGGTAGACTACTTGATCAACTTGGAATATGACATCGGGATTACCGATGATATCGACCACTTGGGGAACCGAAGAGTGCGCTCAGTAGGCGAACTATTGCAAAACCAAGTGCGCGTCGGCTTGAACCGCTTAGAGCGGATTATCCGGGAGCGGATGACCGTTTCGGATGCCGAAACCCTAACACCCGCTTCTTTGGTAAACCCGAAGCCTTTGGTAGCGGCGATTAAGGAGTTTTTCGGCTCCTCCCAGTTGTCCCAGTTTATGGATCAGACAAATCCCTTAGCGGAATTGACTCACAAGCGGCGACTCTCAGCGTTAGGTCCGGGAGGACTAACGCGGGAACGCGCAGGGTTCGCCGTGCGGGATATTCATCCGAGCCACTACGGGCGGATTTGCCCGATTGAGACGCCAGAAGGACCGAACGCTGGATTGATCGGCTCTTTGGCAACTCATGCGCGGGTGAATGCCTATGGATTTGTAGAGACGCCGTTCTGGAAGGTAGAAAACGGACGGGTACTCAAGGAACAAGCGCCGGTATATATGACGGCAGATGAAGAAGACGATCTGCAAGTCGCGCCAGGGGACATCCCGATGGATGTGGATGGATGGATCTTGGGAGAATCGGTAGCGGTGAGATATCGCCAAGATTTCACCACCACGACACCCGACATGGTGGATTATGTAGCGGTGTCGCCGGTGCAGATTATTTCGGTTGCCACATCGTTGATTCCCTTTTTGGAACACGACGATGCCAACCGAGCGTTGATGGGATCGAACATGCAGCGGCAGGCAGTGCCGTTATTGAAGCCAGAGCGACCCCTAGTCGGGACTGGCTTGGAAGCCCAGGCGGCGCGGGACTCCGGGATGGTCGTGGTTGCCAAATACGACGGGGAAGTCACCTTTGTGGATGCGACGCGGATCGCAGTGCGGAGTTTCGACGAAACCGGGGAACCCAACGGACCGCAGATCGAGTATGAGTTGCAGAAGTATCAGCGCTCAAACCAAGATACCTGCTTGAATCAGCGACCCTTAGTGTATGAAGGCGATCGCATCGTTGCCGGACAGGTACTTGCCGACGGTTCTGCTACCGAAGGGGGCGAACTGGCTTTGGGGCAGAATATCCTGGTAGCGTATATGCCTTGGGAAGGCTACAACTACGAGGACGCGATCTTAATCAGCGAACGGCTGGTTTACGACGATGTCTACACCAGCATCCACATTGAAAAGTACGAAATCGAGGCGCGGCAAACCAAGCTAGGACCCGAAGAAATTACGCGGGAAATCCCTAACGTCGGGGAAGATAGCTTGCGAAGCCTGGATGAAACCGGGATTATCCGAATTGGAGCCTGGGTAGAAGCTGGGGACATTCTGGTAGGAAAGGTGACGCCCAAAGGGGAATCCGACCAGCCACCGGAAGAGAAACTGCTGCGGGCAATTTTCGGTGAAAAGGCGCGGGATGTACGCGACAACTCCCTGCGAGTGCCCAACGGAGAGAAAGGGCGCGTGGTAGACGTGCGCGTCTTCACCCGCGAACAGGGCGACGAACTGCCCCCCGGAGCGAACATGGTGGTGCGTGTCTACGTCGCGCAGAAGCGCAAAATCCAAGTGGGCGACAAGATGGCGGGACGGCACGGTAATAAGGGAATTATTTCCCGGATATTACCCGCCGAAGATATGCCCTACCTGCCAGATGGAACCCCCGTGGACATCGTGCTCAATCCACTCGGAGTGCCCTCACGGATGAATGTGGGGCAGGTGTTTGAGTGCTTGCTGGGATGGGCTGGTGAGAACTTAAATGTCCGCTTCAAAGTGATTCCCTTTGATGAAATGCACGGAGCGGAAAAAAGCCGCGAGTCGGTGCATGGAAAGTTGGAGGAGGCGAGGAAGAAGACCGGGAAGAACTGGCTGTTTAACCCTGATGAAGCCGGAAAGCTCCGAGTCTTTGATGGGCGTACTGGGGAAGCCTTTGACCGTCCGATTACCGTGGGCAAGGCGTATATGCTGAAGCTAGTACACCTGGTAGACGACAAGATCCACGCCCGTTCTACGGGACCCTACTCTTTGGTGACGCAGCAACCCTTGGGAGGCAAAGCGCAGCAGGGCGGACAGCGATTTGGCGAAATGGAAGTGTGGGCGCTGGAAGCTTTTGGCGCTGCCTACATTTTGCAGGAGTTGCTGACGGTGAAATCCGACGATATGCAGGGGCGAAACGAAGCGCTGAATGCGATCGTCAAAGGCAAGGCGATTCCGCGACCGGGAACACCAGAATCGTTCAAGGTGTTGATGCGAGAACTGCAATCTCTATGTTTAGATATTGCCGTCCATAAGGTGGAGACGACCGAGGACGGAACCACGGGACACGTAGAGGTTGACTTGATGGCGGATGTGTCAAATCGCCGGACGCCGACGCGACCCACCTATGAATCTCTCAGCCGCGAGGAACTGGAAGAAGACGAAGTTTAATCAATGAAAAATGGAAAATTAAAAATTAAAAATTAGGAATTCTTTAATTTTTAATTTTTCATTTTTAATTTTTAATTGGAGCGCAGCGACAGATGAGACATCAGCTAGAACAGCGGTTTGACTACGTCAAAATTGCTCTGGCATCGCCAAAGCGAATTCAGGATTGGGGGCAAAGAAACCTGCCCAATGGTCAAGTGGTGGGTGAGGTTACGAAACCCGAAACGATTAATTACCGGACGCTCAAACCAGAAATGGATGGCCTTTTCTGCGAGCGCATTTTTGGTCCCGCAAAAGATTGGGAATGCCACTGCGGCAAGTACAAGCGGGTGCGCCACAGAGGTATTGTCTGCGAACGCTGCGGCGTAGAAGTGACAGAATCGCGGGTGCGTCGTCACCGTATGGGCTACATTAAGCTAGCGGCACCTGTGGCTCACGTTTGGTATCTCAAGGGCATTCCCAGCTATATGTCGATTCTGCTGGATATGCCCCTGCGGGATGTGGAGCAGATTGTCTATTTCAATGCCTATGTGGTACTCAGTCCTGGCAACGCGGAGAATCTCAGTTACAAGCAGTTGCTGACGGAAGATCAGTGGCTGGAAATTGAGGAGCAGCTCTATAGCGAAGATTCTACCCTGCAAGGTGTCGAGGTGGGAATTGGTGCTGAGGCGCTGCAACGTCTCTTGCAGGACATTAACTTGGAAGCAGAGGCTGAGTCGCAACGAGAGGAAATTGCCAATGCGAAGGGTCAGAAGCGGGCGAAACTGATTAAGCGCCTGAGAGTGATTGACAACTTCATCGCGACTGGTTCTAAGCCAGAGTGGATGGTGCTGTCGGTGATTCCGGTAATTCCGCCAGATTTGCGTCCAATGGTGCAGCTGGATGGCGGCAGATTTGCCACTTCTGACTTGAATGACTTGTATCGTCGGGTAATTAACCGCAACAACCGCTTAGCACGGCTCCAAGAAATCTTGGCACCGGAAATCATTGTTCGCAACGAGAAGCGGATGTTGCAAGAAGCTGTGGATGCGCTTATCGATAATGGTCGTCGGGGACGGACGGTAGTAGGAGCCAATAATCGACCCCTGAAATCTCTGTCAGACATTATTGAAGGTAAGCAGGGACGCTTCCGGCAAAACCTGTTGGGTAAGCGAGTAGACTACTCCGGACGTTCTGTAATTGTGGTGGGACCAAAGCTAAAAATCCACCAATGCGGCTTGCCACGAGAAATGGCAATTGAGTTATTCCAACCGTTTGTAATTCACCGGCTGATTCGCGGCGGACTGGTCAATAATATCAAGGCAGCCAAGAAGCTGATTCAGCGCGGGGATGCCTCTGTGTGGGACGTGCTAGAGGAAGTAATTGCCGGACACCCGGTGATGCTAAACCGGGCACCAACGCTGCACCGTCTAGGGATTCAAGCGTTTGAGCCAATTCTGGTAGAAGGTCGAGCAATTCAGCTGCACCCACTGGTATGTCCGGCGTTCAACGCGGACTTCGATGGCGACCAGATGGCGGTTCACGTACCGCTTTCTTTGGAGGCTCAGGCAGAAGCGCGGTTACTGATGCTGGCTTCTAATAACATTCTCTCTCCAGCGACGGGCCGACCCATTGTAACGCCTAGCCAAGACATGGTATTAGGCTGCTATTACCTAACGGCAGAAAACCCAGCAGCGACCAAGGGTGCTGGAGGTTATTTCGCCAGCTTGGATGATGCGCTCTTAGCCTATGAGCAGTCTGCGGTAGATTTACACGCCTACATCTGGGTGCGCTTTGACGGGGTAGTAGAGAATGATAAACCGGATGCGGAGCCGGAAAAGGTGGAAACCTTAGCTGATGGCACCGTCTGGACAACCTACAACTTCCGTCGAGTGCGGCAAGACAAGGAAGGAAACGTCTTGACCCAATACATTCGGACGACGCCCGGTCGAATTATCTACAATAAGACGATTCAAGAGGCATTGGCAATATAAATCAGTGTTGAGGACGGAGTGATTGAGGATCGGGCAAAGAGTTTTGACTTTCTTCCTCACTCACGTCCTCGCTCCGGTGTTTTGTGTTCGCTTGTTCTGTGTTCGCTCAGTCCGCGAGTTGAATGGCCCTACGCGAATACGCCTCATCGCTCAGTCTTCTTTAAATACTCGTTTTGCGAGTAGAGCGCCGCTACGCTAACAGTCCTTATACCTCAGTCCTAACTTATGGCAGAGCAACCAGAAATCAAAAATATTTTTCATAATCGGATGGTGGACAAAGGGCAACTGAAGAAACTGGTTGCCTGGGCATTTACGCATTTCGGTAGTGCCCGCACCTCCCAAATGGCAGATCGCCTGAAAGATTTGGGCTTCCACTACGCGACTAAAGCGGGTGTCTCGATTAGTGTGGATGACTTGCAGGTGCCGGATTCTAAGCGGCAGTTGCTGGACGCTGCCGAAACTGAAATTCGCTCTACAGAAGCACGCTACACGCGGGGCGAAATCACCGAGGTGGAGCGCTTCCAAAAGGTTATCGATACCTGGAATAGTACCAGCGAAGCCCTAAAGGATGAGGTGGTTCGCAACTTTAGACAAAAAAATCCCCTGAATTCGGTCTATATGATGGCGTTTTCTGGGGCGCGGGGAAATATTTCTCAGGTGCGTCAGCTGGTGGGAATGCGTGGATTGATGGCAAACCCCCAGGGAGAGATTATTGGTCTGCCAATTAAGACGAATTTTCGGGAAGGTTTGACCGTCACGGAATATATTATCTCGTCTTATGGGGCACGGAAGGGATTGGTAGATACCGCTCTACGTACAGCGGATTCCGGCTATCTTACCCGCCGCCTGGTGGATGTGTCTCAGGATGTAATTGTTCGGGAAGTGGACTGCGGCACCCAGCGAGGGATTCGCTTACGCAGCATGACTTCGGACGATCGGGTGCTGATTCCTTTGTCCGATCGCCTGCTGGGTCGCGTTTTAGTAGAAGATGCGGTTCATCCCACCACGGGGGAAGTGGTCATGCCCCGCAATCAGCCGATGTCAGAAGAAATGGGGCTGAACATTGTTAAGGCTGGGATAGAAGAAGTTTTCGTGCGATCGCCCCTGACCTGCGAAGCCGCCCGTTCCGTGTGTCAACATTGTTACGGCTGGAGCCTCGCCCACGGGCATCTCGTGGATCTGGGGGAAGCGGTGGGAATTATTGCCGCTCAGTCGATTGGCGAACCAGGCACCCAGCTCACCATGCGGACGTTCCACACTGGCGGCGTCTTCACTGGCGAAGTGGCGCGACAAGTCCGTGCGCCGATGACCGCTAAAGTGCGCTTCAGCCGAGGGATGCGGACGCGGGGACTGCGGACGCGGCACGGGGAAGATGCCTTGCTGGTGGAATCGACCAATGCGGAATTGATTCTCGATCCGGTAGACAGCACTCAGGAGCAAATCTCGATTCCGCTCACTCAAAATTCCACCCTGTACTGTGTCAATGGCAGCACAGTAACGGCAGAACAGCTATTGGGTGAAGTTGCGATCGCTTCTTCCACTCGCGCCCATACAGAAAAAGCCGCCAAAGACGTTACCACTGACCTGGCAGGCGAAGTGAAGTTTGAAGGTCTGCTTCCAGAAGAAAAAACCGACCGCCAGGGGAACACCACCCGGATTGCGGCGCGGGGTGGTTTGTTGTGGATTTTGTCTGGAGAAGTTTACAACCTACCTCCAGGTGCCGAAGCCGTCGTGCAGAACGGTAAAGTGGTGGATCGCAACGACGTACTCGCAGAAACCAAGTTGGTGAGCGAGCATGGTGGTGTCGTCCGGCTAAAAGCTGATGACGCTGGTTCGCGGGGACGAGAAATTGAAATCATCACCGCTAGCGTGCTGCTAGACCAAGCACGGGTGCGAATGGAAGCAACTCAAGGTCGCGACCATTATGTAATTTATACCGCCGACAATCAGCGCTTTTCTCTAAAGGCCACCCCAGGAACAAAAGTACAAAACCACCAGGTAGTAGCCGACTTAATTGACGATCGCTATAACACCCAGACCGGGGGAATTATTAAATACGCCGGTGTGGAAGTTGCCAAAAAAGCCAAGGCAAAACAAGGATACGAAGTCATCAAAGGCGGCACCTTGCTGTGGATTCCAGAAGAATCCCATGAAGTGAACAAGGATATCTCCCTCCTGCAAGTCGAAGACGGTCAATACGTAGAAGCCATGACAGAGGTCGTCAAAGATATCTTCTGTCAAACAGCTGGGATAGTAGAAGTAACTCAGAAAAACGATATCCTACGGGAAATCGTGATTAAGCCCGGTGAACTACATTTGGTCGATGATCCAGAAGCAGTGATGGGAACAGATGGATCGCTGTTCTATCCCGGACAGGAAGTTATGCCAGGGCTGACGGTTAGCGAGTTGCGCTATACCGAATTTGTGGAAACCCCTGAAGGCCCTGCATTGTTGCTGCGTCCGGTGACTGAGTTTCACGTTCCCGATGAGCCGAGCGTACCGTCTCAAGCTTCTATTTCTGGCAGGGGACGTTACAAGATTGAGCTGCGGGCAGTTCAGCGGCTTCCTTATAAAGATGGGGAACGGGTGAAGTCCATCGGAGGGCTGGAACTGCTGCGGACGCAGTTGGTTCTGGAAATTGGCTATGGAACTGAAAGTGAGAGCAGTTCTGAGAGCATCGGTGCTTTGGAACTACTAGCGGCGGATATTGAGTTGCTGCCAATTGAAGGAAAGGGAGTTGAAGCAAAAGGCAAGGACGACGAAGAAAGCTCCGCGCTTTCAACCGTAAGTTCTGAACTTTCGCCTCGGACTTCAGAAATGCGTTTACAGCTCTTGGTTTCGGAATCTCTGGTGATTCGTCGGGATACAGCGGCAGATCCACTTTCTGGCAGTACCCATACACGGATTATGGTGACTGACGGTCAGCAGATCGAGCCAGGAGCCGTTGTGGCTCGCACGGAAATTCAGTGCAAGGATGCCGGAGAAGTCCGGGGGATTCGCGCTGGAGAAGCCTCGATTCGCCGGGTGCTGCTGGTTCGGGATACCGACCGGATAAGTATTGATACGAAAGGCGCTAAACCCACCGTAAAAGTGGGAGCGCTGTTAGTAGCAGGGACTGAGATCGCCTCTGGCGTACTTGCCCCAGAGTCGGGTCAAATTTCCGCCATCTTGGAGGATTCGATCCAGATGCGTCTGGCTCGTCCTTATCGCGTGTCTTCCGGAGCCGTCTTGCATATCGATGATGGAGACTTGGTGCAGCGGGGTGACAACCTAGTGCTGCTAGTCTTTGAGCGGGCGAAAACTGGGGATATCATCCAAGGGTTGCCACGTATTGAAGAACTGCTGGAGGCCCGGAAGCCAAAAGAAGCGTGTATTTTGGCACGGCGTTCGGGAACGGCTCAGGTCGTTTACGGACCTCAGCAGGACGCAGAGGAGATTAAAGTCATTGAATCGGACGGCGTCGTGGCTGACTATCCCCTTGGCCCCGGACAGAACGTCATTGTGGGAGATGACATGGTTGTAGAGACTGCGGAGGCGCTAACCGATGGTCCTGCCAACCCCCATGAAATTCTAGAGATTTTCTTTGAGCATTACCGGGAAACGATGGGAGTCTACGAAGCGGCGCTGATGGCGTTGCAGAAGGTTCAGACTTTCCTGGTGAATGAAGTGCAGTCGGTTTATCAATCTCAGGGGATTGATATTTCTGATAAGCATATTGAGGTGATTGTGCGCCAGATGACCTCGAAAGTCCGGGTGGATGATGGTGGCGACACCACGATGCTGCCGGGAGAGTTGGTGGAACTGCGGCAGATTGAGCAAGTGAATGAAGCGATGGCAATTACTGGCGGGGCACCGGCGCAATATACGCCGATGTTGCTGGGGATTACCAAGGCATCGCTGAATACAGATAGCTTTATTTCTGCGGCATCTTTCCAGGAAACGACGCGGGTTCTCACCGAAGCAGCAATTGAAGGCAAATCTGACTGGCTGCGCGGTCTGAAGGAGAATGTGATCATTGGGCGACTGATTCCGGCAGGAACTGGGTTCAATGCCTATGAGGACAGCATCACCTCAGATGTTGATATGTCAGCATCTGGCTTCGGTTCCGGACTGGATGTTGAGGAGGACGCGCTGGACGTGGTGCTGGATGACCGAACAGCTCGTGCTTACAGCCCAGGTCTTGGATTTGAAGAACGGCCTACTTATGGAATGGGCGGCGCTATCTCTCCAGTTCTTGATGATGACGACGACCTCATTGACGATGTTGAGGATGACGACGACTTTGAGGACGACGACTAGAGAGTAATGAGTACCGAGAACTGAAGAGAGAGTAGAAAGAGGAGATAAAAAGTAGTAAACGCGGTGTGCAACTTTCTGTATTTCTCCCCCTTAAAAAGGGGGTTAAGAAAGTTAAGAAAAAGTTGCAGACGGACGTTAGAAAAGGAATAGAGAATATTCTCTTCTCTATTCCTTTTTACTTTTAATTCACTCAATCCTCAGGTCTCAAGCACTCAGTCCTCACCTCTCAGCCCTCAGCACTAATTAAGACTGTTCTTGCAATTCACCAGCGCGGACGCTAATGGATGTCGCTTGGCTAGCGCGCTGCACCTTCATCTGTATAACCTGACCGACACGGCTATTCTCGACAATTCTCTGCAACTCGGCGGCAGTCTTCACGGGTTGCCCATCAATCTCCAAAATCACATCCCCCCGGCGCATTCCACT
The DNA here is from genome assembly GCF_039961855.1 of Trichocoleus sp. Lan. Taxonomy (NCBI): domain Bacteria; kingdom Bacillati; phylum Cyanobacteriota; class Cyanophyceae; order Leptolyngbyales; family Trichocoleusaceae; genus Trichocoleus; species Trichocoleus sp. Lan. Next base: position 14,486 of record NZ_JAMPKA010000056.1, read on the forward strand.
TTTGGCAGCTGGGGTATTTGGCAACACTCGCACGACTAGGACGCCGTTGATTTCTGGCACCTGTAGGGGAGCATTGGGGTCGCTGTTGTTTTCAGCCGCTACTTGGGGCGTTAGAGTTGCCATTTGAACGCCGAGATAGGGATGAGCGACTCTTTCTCCACGCGCCAGCTGAACAGAAATTGTTTTGGCTTGATTAATCGGAATTGCAAAGCCTATCCCCATTGCGTCAGCACGAATCGCCGTGTTGATTCCAATTACTTCACCCTGTTGATTTAAGAGTGGCCCACCGGAGTTACCTGGATTAATGGCTGCATCGGTTTGAATGAAATCCAATCGCTTGTCAGGAATCCCCACAGCGGCACTGGAGCGTTTAAGGGTACTGATAATTCCCAAGGTGACGGTGTTATCCAATCCTAGTGGATTGCCGACTGCGATCGCCCAGTCACCCACTTGCACTTCGTTAGAATCTCCAAGAGGTGCCACGGGCAAGTCGCTACCTCCATCGATTTTGACCACCGCCAAATCCGTTACCGGATCGGCACCTTGTACCTTCCCCTCTATTGTGCGTCCATCCTTAAGGGTGACAGTCACCTTATCCGCCTGATTGACCACATGGGAATTTGTCAAAATAATCCCACTCTTGTCAATAATGAAACCAGAGCCTTGACCGCGTAGGCGCTCTTGCATCGGCCCTCTGGGCAACTCTTCACCAAAAAAACGCCGGAAGAAGGGGTCGTCAAACAACGGATCGATGTTACGGTTGACTGTGCGCTCGGTATCAATTCTGACGACTGCCGCTCCTACCCGATTCACCGCTGCGGTGACAAAACTGCCAGTTGCAGCAGTATTGGGAATTCTAGAAATACTGCTTTGCGCTACCAGCTCTGATGCCCCTGGAGTAAGTGCAACTTCTTTGGGAGCAGGGCCAGCCTGAGACGGCAAGACACGATAAGCGCCAAACGCCAAAATGCCTCCTAGAAAGGTGGCAATTACATAGGTACTGACTTGACGCAGAAACCGAAAAAACTTTGGAAATGGCATAGCATCAATTTTCTAGCTTTGTGATGATCTATCTGGTAACAAAAATATCCCTATAGTTATTTTTACAGGTGAAACGACTGAACTTAGGCTCAAGCACTGATGCGGTTTTCCCTACATCTCAAATTTCTATAAACATAAAGACGCATTCTTTGAGGCGACACATTAGCGTAGGGGCACGAAGTGGAGTGTAGTACAATTTTTCATCTCTAGAAGAGCAGATACTTAAATAGGCTACGATGTGGAATACAAATGCTGCCTTATTGACTCTCCATGATTGGATCGAATCCGCTAACTGACGAAACCTTGCCCGTCCACGGTCGTTCACATACCCACGAGCATGGGGATGAAGAGTCTCCCCATCATCATGTCCACAGCGAAGAATCACTGCGGCGGGTTGTTAATCGCTTGTCTCGGATTGAAGGACACGTCCGAGGCATCAAAAATATGGTGCAGGAAAGCGAATCCTGCCCCAAAGTTCTCGTGCAGATTGCTGCTGTGCGGGGTGCCCTAGATCGGGTGGCGCGGATAATTTTGGATGAACATTTAACTGAGTGTATTGCCCGCGCAGCTGAAGAAGGCAATATTGAAGTTGAAATTGAAAAGCTAAAAGAAGCTTTGGATCGATTTTTGCCTTAGTTTAGTTAGATTACAAAACTGGCTTCCCTTTGCGTGGAAGCCAGAAAAAAACATTGGTATCGAAGACAACGATATAGCTAGGGATTTACTTATGCTTGTGCAGCAACTTATCAACAAGCACCTCTTGGTCGTCTTCACTCAAGCTGTCCCAATCCAGCCCCCGTTCAGCACTCAAGACGCGCATCTGCTGCTCTTTCTCTGTTAACCTATCTGTGCCATTCATCTTTCTTTCCGAGGCGAGGGTGTCCAAGAGTATGGATTTATCCTCCTGTGGCAGTTGTTTAACTAAGTCAATTACCTGCCTAATTGTCAATTCTATCTTTGGCATGATTATTCCCTCGGTAGTTTATGAAATTGATATCTGAAACCACAGCGACAATCATGACGGGGTGGCAGTTGTGGCTGAAATGAAGAAGCGAACATCTACGACACGTCGGGAAGAGCTGATTTGAGATTTTTGCTCAAGAGACGCGAAGACATAAAGGCAACTACTATGAAAAGTTCGCAAATTCTTTCAGCTCAACTATTTGTGAGAGTACCACAAGTAAGAAGCTAGCCGCTGTCTCATCCCTTTGGAAAAGGACTAGCGCTCCTTCAATTTTTCTTCTCTCAAGTGCTTGTAAATGCTGATGTCTCAAATTTTCAGAATTCAATGTTTTTGGAGGTATTTTTTAGCATAGATAGAAGTACAAATTTCCCATTTTTACAACTTTTAATTTTTTTAAAGCTATTTTAATGAAGATCCTTTAGATAATATATTTTTATCGTTTATTTTACTAAATGTAAAAAAGCGAGTTTGAGTTTTTTTGACAATAAAAGCCATACAATTCTAAACATTGTCTGCGTTTTGATTCACCTCCTAAGTTGCTTACACATGGAAAATGTTTAGCTATGCGATAGATTGGCAATTGGCTTTAAACGTAAACCTTTATTTATCACAATATTGTATAAAACTGTGCTTAAATCAGCTTTTACAGGTTGTCGAGTCTACGGGGATCGATTTAAAATGAATTAAACATGATTATAAACTATCAGCATTCGTTAACATAGACTGCTTTTTTAATTTGTTTAAATTAATAGAACCAACGATTGGTATTAGTAACAACTAAAAATAAAATATATTTTTATATGAATATATTTTGATAAAGTTAAAAAATAGAATAATTACTTTGTTTTTTGCTTAAAAAATTTAGCAAAAAATCAACCTTAAAAATAACAATAATCAGTGAATAAAACAATAACATTTAAATATATACCAAAATATCTTGATTATGTGAATTCACTGAGATAGGAATAGTTAGTATTTTTTGTCATAGTATTGACTTTTATTAGCCTAATATTTATCCCTCTTCTGTCACTTTCCGAGTATTCTGAATAAAAGGATTAAAAGAAAAAACTCTGGAAGGTAAGTAGGGCAATGGATGTAGAATTACAAATTCTGAAACATTTAGCAAGAG
>NZ_JAMPKA010000057.1:0-16376 GCF_039961855.1 Trichocoleus sp. Lan
AGCTCCGTATACGGCATACCAACTCCCCAGTGTCTTGATGCTGATCTACTCCCTTATTGTGCAATCTCGATTATGAACTGGCACACTACTTGACCATTCATGCAGGAGGTCTAATAGAGCGAAAAGCCAGTTCAGCGAGAGATTTTAGCTTCGTCTACCCGGAGTTACCGCAAGCGTTACCCAAGTGGCGTTTCCACAGGGCGGAATGCTTGTCTATCTGGTGCTGACAAAAGAAAGTTACCGCTTGCCGAACCCAAGTGGCGTTTCCACAGGTTTGAGGTCTTCAACTCCATAATTGATTCGCTTATTTTCCCCGTCTGGTTGCACCTCGTAGTAGCCGAAATCTGTCACCTTCCTGACCGTGCCTAGCTTTCCGATATAAGGCGATAAAGGACTCCAAGAACTTGGGTCAATACAGACCCGCGAACCCACTCGGAGTAAGGACCTCACCTTGAGGGTTTTAATGCGTCGTTGCTGCTGCGGGTCTAGAAGCTTCCAGGCTTCATTCTTGTAAGCCTCATATAAAGAAACCGCATTCTCTATCTCGGCCCAAGTCTGACACTGCAATAGTAAGTTAGCCAATTGCAACGCTGGAGTTTCCTCAGCAGCATCAGATGTGGTGTCTGATGCTGCTGACTCTAAGTTGGCTAACTGTCCCTCTAGGGTTTCCTCGCCGGTGACAAACACAGTGTCCAATGCTCGTGACTCTTCAGAACCCTTATCTAATAAAAGGTTGAACCTCGGTGTCACCTGAGGAGTTCCCCATTGTTCATGATTAGATTGGATTGTCACTACTAATTCAGATATTGGATCTCCTTTATAAATTAAAGAAGATTCGTCACTTAAGCTAGAAACCTTAGCTGGCAAAACTTGTGACCCGTCACCCACTCCATTACGCAATCCGTCATCTTCCGAGCGACCGCCAGAATTCTCATCCGTCACCCGCTGCATCAACAAAAAGTCATGGGTTGGAATCTCTTGATCCCACTCAGTCCGCAGCCTCAATCCCTGAATAAACTTCCCGATTTTCGTTACCTTGCGCGACACCTCCCAACCCAAGACACTCCGACACAACTCCAATAAATCTGGGCTGAAATTCTTATTGGCTTTGGGAGAAGTACCAGATTGTTTGCAGTGCAAGCAATACGACCCGTACAAAGTCCGAGGAGCGCCGTTGAATCCCTCCTCCTTATCGTTACCAACCGGAGTCACCGCCAAAACATCGTAAATTACCCAGTCATTGACCCAAGCAGCAATCGAATCAACACGGGCGCGGTTTTCCCAAAATTCCAACGTGCATTCTGGGATATCCACCAGCCCCATCAGCACCTTAGTGACATGGGCATCCGAAAGACTTAAAACATGATTGGTAAAAGCATCTAACTCGCCACTGAACTCAGCATTCAGGTCGCGACGCGAGCGGGTGGAGACCGGATTATTGCAAGGTACCGTAATTACCCGTCGTGCTATCCGCGAGGCAGCATCTCCAGTGAAAATCGGAAGATTCGATAAAACCAGCGTCAAGCCGTCATATTGATACTGGAAGCCTTTTTTCCCCTTCTCTTCAGCGCGTATCCAATCATCACCCGTCAAAGAGAGAAACTTACCGAGTTTCCCAGTCTGCTTATCTTCATCCCAGAACACGACTAAACGCTTCTTATAAGCGTTAGCAGCTTCAAATCGATTCCCACACCAGTCTTCCAAAGTCGTGCTGTAGATGTTGTCAGAGCCGATTAAATCGGTCAGCAGCCGTCCAAAGGTTCCCTTACCCGTTCCCCCCAGACCAATCAAGTGCAGGAACTTGTGCAGGTCTTTGCGTCCTTTTAAGACCGCATTGCAAAAACACAGTAAGGTTTCCTTAATCGCTGTATTCCCGTTGGAAAGATGGTCAAGAAACGCTTCAATCCGGCTCCAATTGCTGCCATTGGGGTCGTGGTCGCGGGGTAACTGCCAGGTGAGGTGATAACCTGGCGAGTGAGGTAGGAGCTTACCTGTAGATACTTCCAGAACCCCGTTGCGGAAAGGGAGCAGTTCTTTCGGGGAGGGTTCCACCCATTTGCGTTTGATCAGCAAAACCCGCAGGCTCTTCACCACGTTGGTGACATAGCTATAGGTACCATAACCTCGGATTCCTTTGGAATCCAAAATTTTGGCGACAATCGACTCCATATATTCATTCGTCTCGATAGACCAGATACCGGGATTGTCAGCTTCATAGCGCATCCAATAACCGATTTCATCGTTGAAGGCGAGTTGTTCGCGGTATTCTGCGGCGATTTCATGAGCCACCAGATCTGCTGGGGGAATCTTTCCGGTTCTTTGACGCTGATTGTCAGCATTGCGGTATCCGTGAAACTGCTGTTCCAGTTTCTTGAGCCATTCACTATAAGGTGTAGCGTTATTCACAACTTCGTCCCATTTCTCTTGACCATGAGCCACGATGAAATCATCGCAACCCTTTCCTAGTTGTAAGTCCCAAGTGACAATGCGGACAATTGCTTTGGCAATATTAAGCAGATGACCCAAGAACTTGAGGGCGGATTGGACTTCGGACTTGACCACAATATCCGCGTCAAATGCCAAGTCAACCGGGCGTCCTGCGGTAACGAAAGGCTGTAAGGTCGGTATCAAAGTCCGTTTCTTTTGCTGACCGTTCCAGACCCCAGTTAGAGCGATTCCGACATAACCGCCGGAAAGCAAGCAAGCAGCTTTTTTAACGCCCTCGGTGATGGTAATCGGGATTTCCGGGTGTTCTAGTACCCAAGTCCAGAAACCAAGGGCTTCACCCAAATCATTGATTTCAATCTGATGAGGCATAGTCACCCCATAACGGCAAGCGACCAGATGCCAAGCGCTCAAGGAAATTCGCAGGAAGATAGCTTCTGAGACAGCGCCTTTGGGGAAACTGAAATATTTTTGCGGTTTATCCGAATCGGGAAATTGAATCGGTTCGTTGGGTTTGAACTGCCCGAAATTTCGGTCAGCGCCGGTTATCGGGTCAATTCCTCGAACGTACCAGCCAGCTGTGCCACCGTAGGCTTTCCAGGAGAGTAGCTGAGCAATTTTGGTTGGGTTATCCAGACTTTTGAGGTTGAGGCCAGCGATTTCATCCAAGGTTCCGCTGCCGTTGACCCATTCTTCCCGGTGAGCTGGGAAAGATTCGACTGAAGAAAAAGATTTGTTTCCAGATGTTGGCGCAACCATAAAAACCTCCAAAAGTATATGTAGTGCGCGATGGAGGCTCTGGAGCGAGGATTTACTGATTCTTTGAATCAACTTGAGCAAAAAAAGTTGAAAATTTTTGACAAGTTTGGAGCCAGATTCAGTAAAATGTAATTGCCACGGTCTAGCTCCCCACGATTAATTTCGTGGTTAGCCTTCATCGCGCATTCTCAGTTGGTGGTATCGTTGGCAAACTTTCGCACCTTCTGAGTTAGGAAAAAATTCCTAGCCCGTGGCAAATATTTAGTTGTTGATCAATAGCGCTCTTGAAGAGTGCTTTTCTTGAAAGTTGAAGTCACTTCCGGGTTGACTTCTCAGAACGCGGTCGTCCTGGAAGCATTCGATGCCAAGTCAACTTGCGAGGCCTGAAAGAATTATAAGCGGGCAGGTTGAACTCGCACGCGAAATTGATAAAGATTTTTCTTCATTTTTGGGAAAATCCTAATTTCTGTAGTGCATAAGCACATTCGGTTAAGTTTATTGAAGTTGTCAGCGTGCGATCGCTCCCGCCCGCTCTAGGTCTGTTTTAGATTCCAATAACGATTCCGATTTACCTTGTGCGATCGCTCTCGCCCGCTCTGGGTCTGTTTTAGAAAGTCCAATAACGATTCCGATTCACCTTGTGCGATCGCTCTTGCCCGCTCTGGGTCTGTTTTAGATTCCAATAAAGATTCCGATTTACCTTGTGCGATCGCTCTCGCCCGCTCTAGGTCTGTTTTAGAAAGTCCAATAACGCTCCCCACCTTGAGCGATCGCTCAAGGTGAGTAAAGTTGCTGTGCAAAGTGCGGCGGCACGCTATAACCCAGAAGCGAGCCTGCCACATCGATTCGTTCGGGTAAGTAATACCAGTTAGGGAAACCTTGAAGCCGCGCTGCTGCTTCCACCGTTAATCTCTTAACCGTGCCATTTGAACACCACAAATCAATAAACCGGCTGCGAACACCTTGCCTCTGGTCTGTAAAGATGGCTCTCTTAATCGTCCAGATTGGCTCTGTGGGTTCTCTCAGTTTCGGCAAAACGTTCCTATACCCGATTCGCTCAATCAGCAGAGCTGGAATCTCCGGACAAATCGCCAGCTTCTCTTCAAGTACCTTCTGTTGATTTGGGAGAAGTTGAGATGAGGGCAGCGATGGGATTAAATCTTTAACAAACGGATACCAGCCTACCCGGCCTTGCTTAGGTGGTAGCCCAGGCGCTTTTCCTCTTGCGGCTTTGACAATCAATCGCTTTCGAGACTGAGGAACCCCATAATCTGCCGCATCCAGCACCGCGGCGGTTATCTGATATCCCAACCCTACAAGCTCATCCTGAATAATCTGCCATGATTTGGATTGTCGGTACCCCGATACATTCTCCAGCGTGAAACATTTGGGCTGCAATACCCGGATCGCAGTGGCTACAGCAGTCGCTGCTTCCAAATCCACTGGTTGCTCCGTACGCTTTCCCCGCGCCTTACTAAAGTTTGAACAGACCGGAGAAGCGTGCAAATAATCCGGCTGGGGGAATCCGGGAAAACCGCCAAGAGCGAGTTCTTGAACTGTTTGTTGAACAACCTTCGTTCCATAGGGTTTGAAGTTCAAGGATAACGAGGCAGCAAGTGCGGCAGAGAGTTTTATTCGACTGGGGTCGCATTCTACGCTCAAGACAGGTTTAACACCAGCCATGACCATTCCAGCTTCTACCCCACCGCCTCCAGCAAACAGTACAACAGCCGTTGGAGCATCATCCGGTAGGGTGGGAGCATGACCTAAATATTTAAGTACCTTTTGGCGTTTCTGACCGTCAGCGGTTTTATAAGTTTCGACCAGGTAACGGTAAGGTTGACCTTTAATAATTTTAGTTCGGATAAACATGAACGGAGTGCCTAACTATAGGGCTATGTTAGGCATCCTACTCATCAGTTGGGTTCGGGTCAATCAACTGGAGTGCCTAACTATAGGATTATATTAGGCACTCTATATGACGGATGCCGATTTAACAGAAACATAGTTCCAGCTCTTGGATGGGATTTAGATGTCGCAAAACTGAAATTCCGCTTGACGGGACTGAAAGGTCATTAAAATCATCCGCCAGTTAAGCGGAAATAAGCGTGAGACAATAGCTTTTTAGAAAGCAATTTCAAGACAGAGTGAGAGAGAGGTTTGTGTTTTCGAGAAGAGCTACTAGCACTCATTCACATCACTGCTCCCATCAGAAGTGGACAATCCTTGGGTATTGGATAAATAGCTTTCATTGATAGAGAATGGCTACAACCCACAGGAGTCTAAGCGATAAAAAAATGAATTCATAAAAGGTTGTCTAGTTGGCTCTGATGGAGCTAATTCAATATGTATCACAACAGAGGGAAGATGTCCCAATGGTGCTTCATCTAGATGAAAAGTGAGATTATTATAACCACTGAAGGTTGGGTAATAGTAACTGCAATTACTTCTATTACCGGAACCACACACCCATTCTAAGAGTTGTATCTATTAGAGTGGGTTGCTTCGGAATATTAACGGTGAACTCGGTTATTCTGTTGACTTCTGCGACGGTTGCGGTGACGGTAAAATTTCTTTCGTCTTCTCGAAGGAAGTAGAAGGTTGAAGGTCAGCGCTCACATGAAATTCTTCAAGATCTGCACTTCTAGCAAACTCTTCAATCAGTGTTGAAATGCTACATCGTTCCGCTTTAGCTTTAGCTTCAAGCAAGGCTTTTCCAGTGGGAGTAATTGTCAGGTTTAATCTTTCTTTTAGCTCATCGTAAATTAATCCTTTCCCCCGCTGGCACTGCTTTCCTTTATGGCTTGGCTTTTTTCGGTACTCTGGCCTAATACTACTCTTTCTAATCTTTACCATCGGTTACTCCAGTTTATACGCACGAACCAAATCGCAAAATTTATTTTCTAATACCAGCGTAAAAGGCGTTCTATAAGGAGGCTTGAAAAATTCTATCTGTTCTAACCCTTGCCATACATAGGCTTTGTTTATGTGCATGAATAGAGAATTTTCAGCCTTCTATAACTAGAGAAGGGGTTTATAGAAGGTTTTTGTCAAACTTAAAGCTTAATTACTTCAATTTTTGCAAGACTTTGTTGTTAGCTTTGGCTTCTTGATTAAGCGCTTTAATCAAGTTCATTTTTAAAATAACCGCCTAAAAAGCTTTCCCAGCAAGCTTTTTATAAAACTGATTGACAAGTAAACTATTAAAAATTAATAGAGGTTTCAGTAATTCAAGCATAATCTAGAGGAGCCTTGACATCAATTTGGTATAGTCCATTATTGCGTAAACAGGGGTGCCGTATATGCTACTGACTCTTTTTTGTTCTGTAATCAGGAGAAGGCAGGCTTGAGTATGCATTAGCGAAAATGATATCTAATAATTTTTTCGTTAATGCGTATGAACAAAAACACCTAAATAAGGCAAAAGCATGGACAATAGAACACCGCTTTTTGGGATTCCAACGAATGTATTGGAAGCCGTTGATGCATATAGACATCTGAACGATTCCAATGATTTTTCCTTAATTCAGAGTAGCTTATTTCGGTTTACGATTCCAGCCCTTTCTGGAGTAATGCCTCAAGGAAAACGGCTCACGGCAAACGAAATTTTAACCATTCGTCAATTTCTCGCGACTCTGCCTCTTTCCAAACTCTCTGAGTTCCGGAAGGCGCAGGAAAAAACCTTTAAACTGCTCCAAACCCCAGCGGACCAACAGTCTAAGCCAAGAAGCTACCTGAACAAGTTGTTGAATTGGGTTGATGAGCAAAATTGGCTAGTTACTGGGTCACTAAATGAAAGCAGTGAAACGCAAGTCTACAGGTTTTACTTCAAAGGGAAGGGGGTGATGAAGCGGAAGAAATTAACTAACCGACCAGCCGATACGCTAAATAAGTTTGCTCTAAGCTTTAATGTAAAAGATTACTCCCCCGAATCCAGTGAGGAATCGGAGAGCATTAAGCAAGCCCTTGCCAAAATATTTGAAGAAATTCAAGTCTTTGAGAATTGGATGAAAGCACGTGGCTATAAGGAATCTAGCCGAAAAATCCGTCGTGAACATGCCAAAAGATTTTTAGGGTGGCTATACCGGGCCAAAGAAATTCCTCTGCAAGAACTATCTCTCAGCTCCCTTATTCCAATAATTCGACTGAAGTATTCCCTGCGGGATTTCGACAGTTATGACAAGTTTATCTATGCCAAAGGCTTGGCAACGGAAGAAGCTAGGGAAGTCGCTACAGAAACCGTAAAAAAGTTGGAAGACTACTTCAACTGGTTAAAAAATCCGCCAAACCCGGGTACAAAGGCAATGTACGTCGAGGGAGTAATATCTTTAGCGAAATTCCTTTATCGCGATGAGACAGATGAAGATTATTCTCTAGAGTGCATGGATGTTCCGGTTGTACGACGATTGAGAGTTTTCTGCAATAACTTGGAGAAGGAAAAACGCAGCTCCCGCCCGGCGGTACCTTATCACGAGAAGGCTATCACCTGGGAGCAAACTTTATTAGCTTTAGAAAAACTCAGGATAGAAGCCAATCTTACCCATGTTGACGCGAATTTAAAAAGCGGGATTATTCAGCCAAAAAAGCGTTCTATGCAGGCTAGAGCTAACTCCTTTATGCGATTCCTGATTTTTGCTTTCTTTGTACTGGTTCCTCCGGACCGAGGCCGGACATTCCGCGAACTCCGAATAGGCGAAACCTTCAAACACGGGAGTTTTCACGGGGATATTTTTATTCCCAAAGACCGGATGCTTAATCCTTTGGAAGGCCGCTATTACATTCATCTCCTACCCGACGATTACAAAACTGGCGATGCTTATGGAGAGTGGGTTGGCGAGGTTCCCAATACTCAATTTCCCGATGGTTCGTACTTTTACGATTATTTGAATCAGTGGCTTTACGATGAAGTCGTGAGCGTCCATCGACGCCATAAAATTACTTATAAAGGAATGAGAAGCGTTCTCCAGCCGGAAGAGCATAACTATCTTTTCTTTGGTCCGAGAAATAAGAAGCCATTGAATGATGCTTCACAGATGACTTCAAAAGTTAGGTATCCAATTGAACGGCTAACTGGAACCCCGTTGGCCCCCCACACTTTAAGGAAAATATTCCGTACCTTCATTAAGGATAGATTGGCAACTCATGCAGAAGAGGAATCAATCGCATTCTGGATGAAGCATGACTTGCGAACGGCTAACAAAGACTACACTTTCCAAACCTGCCGTAACAAGTTGCAACCAGGCATTGAGCTAGCTAATCGGCTAAATGGAGAAGTTCTCCAACGAATCGCCGACCATTTGTAAGACGGGGACAGCGATCCCGGTGATTGTATTCATCACTTCTTCCATCTAAGACAGCCTTAGATGGAAGAAGGTACCAGTTATGATTTAGGAAACTTTTGCGATTCCATCTCGTAAACTGGCACCTTTTCAAGTGCTCTAGCCACCAAAGTAGCAATTTGGTAGTTGTCTCAACTCCTGCTGTCGGAAAAGAAATTCTTTGTCGTGTTATCAAACTTATGTCGTTAAACTTTTAAATTGATGTGATTCTCATCTCACCTATGTCGTGGTGATAAAGGCTCTTTTGGGACAACGGCAGGGAGATTAGACCTCATGTATGAATGGTCAAGTAGCTTAATCCCATCTGTCAGTAGACCAGATGTGCTGGAGATCGAGGCTCTCCGCACTGCCAAGGGTGTTTCGTGGCAGACCTCGTTACTGGCGGTAAAGTGGTTTATCTATTTAGCCTGACCCGTTTAAGTGAGTGATCGCCTTTCCCCATCTCTCATTTACCTTTTTTCACAGCCAACTGGGTCACTGTCGCAGTCGAAGCTATGCGGGTCAGGCAGTAAAACCTTTCGACTCACATTGACTTATCACCGCGCCTCCCACTTTGTAGATAAAGTTGTTTCTTCTGGGGAGCAAGTGTTAAAGATAGCGTCTTAAGTGAGAGCTGTCCGCCAATACCTGTAAATATTTATACTTATCCCTTCTACTGAATGCGGTTGCAGGCATCCTTTGTTCAAGGTGATCGCTACTTACAAAAACCAGCACCAATTGGGGACATCAAAATTTCTTCTAATTTTGAAAATAAGCGGGTGATCGCCCTCAAGAAACCGTATTCCAATTAGTGCATAAAGGCGTCAGCCCTTAATGTTGAAGTGTTCACTCCACCTACTGCTCCACTATTTGAGGCGCGGGATAGTTCTTCTGCCATTAATGCATTACAGTTTCAGCCCGATTTATTTAGTTAAATCCTACTGCTGTCCCAAAAATTCCGCTCGTAGAGATAACGAAAGCAGAATTCATTTTTATGTAACTTTCTTGACAGTTTTTCAGAGACGCGATCGCTAAATATAAGACCACAATCCTGTAATCAGCGGGGCAAAGTTATGGTCAGCACTGTAGGCGAAAAGACCATTGTACTCGGCGCATGTCCTCACGATTGCCCCGATACCTGTGCCATGCTCATAACGGTGGAGAATGGTAGAGCCACATCAGTAAGCGGCAACCCAGACCATCCTTTTACACAAGGCACTCTCTGCGGCAAAGTTAGCGACTACCTTGACCGAGTTTACAGCCCAGAGCGAGTGCTTTACCCGATGCGGCGAGTTGGACCCAAAGGTAGCGGGCAATTCGAGCGGATCAGCTGGGACGCTGCCCTTGACGAGATTGCCAACCGCTTCAAAGAAATTATTGCCCAGTATGGTGCAGAAGCCATCCTCCCATGCAGTTACCTAGGGCACGAAGGGCTTCTCAACGGTCTGACTGTTGGCGACGCCTTCTTCAATCGACTAGGTGCTTCCATCAGCGAACGCACCTTCTGCATTTCTGGAACTAGCACCGCTTGGCTGATGACCTATGGTGCAACGCACGGTACTGACCCAGACACCTTTTCCCACTCTAAATACATTATCTTGTGGGGTTGCAATGTACTCTCCACCAACGTGCATTTGTGGCCATTTATCAAAGAAGCAAGACAAAACGGCGCTAAGTTAGTTGTGATTGACCCAGTTCGTACCAAGACTGCAACGCAAGCAGATTGGCATATTCCGATTCGTCCTGGTACAGATGGTGCCTTTGCATTAGGACTGATGCATGTCATTATCAACGCAAATTTAATTGATGCGGACTATGTAGAAAATTACACCGTTGGGTTTGCAGAACTCAAGGAAAGAGTTAGCGAATTTCCACCAGAACGAGTTGCTGAAATTACGGGAATTCCCGCTGAAGATATCGTAACTCTGGCTAGGGAATACGCTACAACGCAGCCATCAGTTATTCGTCTGGGAGTTGCGCTGGAGAAGCAAGCAGGGGGCGGGCAGGGGATACGGGCAATTTGCTGTTTGCCTGCCTTAGTGGGTGCGTGGCGGCACTTGGGAGGTGGAATGCTACAGGCTCCTATGTGGCCTTTCCCCATTCGTTGGGAAGTGGTGCATCGCCCTGAGTTTATTAAGTCGGGTACACGGGTGGTTAACCAGTGGCAGATTGGTCAAACTTTAACTGGAGAACTGAATCCACCTATTAAGGCTTTGTTTGTCTACAACTGCAACCCAGTTACCCAAGCAGCTGAACAGGACAAAATTGTGGCGGGTTTGTCTCGTGAGGATTTGTTTACTGTTGTCAGCGAGCAGTTTATGACAGATACCGCTGATTATGCAGACATTTTGCTGCCTGCTACTACTCAAGTTGAGAATTTGGATTTGATGTTTTCATGGGGACACACCTATGTAACTTTAAATATGCCAGCGATCTCGCCTTTAGGAGAAGCCATCCCAAATATTGAACTTTTCCGGCGTTTGGCAACTCGGATGGGGTTTGAGGAAGAGTGCTTTAAACTTAGCGATGAGCAGATGGCAATCGAGGTTTTGGACTGGTCTGCACCTGCGCTAGAAGGCATTGATATGGATTTGCTCAAAACGAAAGGGTTTGCCAAGTTAAAAATCGACTTGGTTCCTCACTCTATGGGAAACTTTCCCACCCCTTCCGGGAAATGCGAGTTCCTGTCATCTATGGCTGTGGATAGTAACTATGTGTTACCAGCGTTTCGCCAAGGCTGCGAAGAATTTCAACCAGGAACGCCAGTAGACCCGTTGCCTACTTATACTCCGCAGCGGGAGTCACCGATTAGCAATCAGACGCTAAAAGAGCGTTATCCTCTAAGTTTGCTATCAGCTAAACCGCATCAGTTTATTAATTCTTGCTTCGCCAATTTGCCCAAGCACCGCAAATTACAGAGAGAACCAAGGGTAATTGTCCATCCAGCCGATGCAGCGGCTCGTGGTATTGTCGAGGGGCAGTTGGTGAAGGTGTTCAACGACCGGGGAGCGTTTCAGGTTCCGGCTCATGTTAGCGACATTACGCGACTGGGTGTAGTAGTTGCGCCTCTGGGTTACTGGCGCAAGCTTTCTCACGCAGCGAATACTGTAAATGCGGCAACTTCATCTGCTTTTGCTGATTTGGGCCGTGTGGCAGCAGTGGGAGATTCTTTGGTTGAAGTTGTGATTGTCAGCTGAGTTCCCTCTGGTTCCCACAGTTCAAGAGGTTCAGCAGGGAGTCGCAAGTCGAGACAGCGATCGCTAGATTTCGGCGCTCCGAAATCTAGCTTCACTCGGTAGGAATCGCAAGTCGAGACAGCGATCGCTATCTAGTCCCGTGGGATGCACGGCTTACAGTATAAAAGGATTGCGAAAATTGAGCTGGCAGGGATCACGACTTATCTTTTCAAGACTGAGCCGGCTGCGATGAAGGATGCGATCTGCGCGATCTGCGGGGTGACTTATGCTTTTGAAACAACAAGCCTCATGGAAAAGCCGCAAGTGGGATGGCAAAAGTAGGCTAAAAGTCGGGAAAACCATGTATGACGATGTAGAAAAGGAGCGGACACCAGTGCGATCGCACTGCAAGGAATGTATTTGTCTAAGTATTCGCTTGGACACCACTGAGCACTAATTGAATTGCAGCTTCCGTATAACGCTCTATCATCTCCTGACTCAGTAAATCCTCATCTGGCGTGAGATGCTTCACGTTGTCGTAAGCATTGGCATAGAACGTACAAATGCCAATAATATTGAGCGTCGTCATGTGAACATCAAGCGGGCGAAACACACCCGTTTGCATTCCACGTTCTAGAAGGCCTGCCAGTTGTGCAATCGGCTCCTGCCAATTAATGACTTTAAAGTACCGTCCTTGATTCTGAATTGCTTCCTGAAACAAAAGCATTCCCCGATTTCGATTCGTGGTTTCGTACTCAATTGTGGCTTGAAGCAGTGATCTCAACGCTTCATTGGCAGGCAGTGCATCCAGGTTAAGTTGCTCAAACACAGATTGGAGAAACGCAGCCGGACGCTGCAATACGGCTTGATATAGCCCTTCTTTACTCTGGAAGTAGTAATAGATCATCCGAGGCGCGACTCCTGCACGAGTTGCAATGGGGTCAACTCTTGTGCCATGTAACCCGTGTTGAGCAAACTCAATTTCGGCGGCATCAAGAATCTGCTGCTGAGTTGCCTCGGCATCTCGAATCGCTCGTTTCGGCTGCTCTAGGGATTGTGCTTTACGCGCCATACGCCAGTATGTGGTCTATTGATGTGAGTCTGCCTTGATCCTACTCGGTTTATGAAATAAACGTTCCATTAACGCTTGACAAAAGCAAGAGGTAGCCTTCATCTTTATGAAATAAACGTTTAATTCATAAACTGATGACACGATTTCTGATTGGCACGATTGCAGCGACCGGGCACGTCAATCCGGCTCTACCCATCGTGCGGCGACTGATTGAGCAGGGGCATGAAGTGTGGTGGTACACCGGGCATGGATTCAAAGAAAAGGTCGAAGCAACGGGTGCGCGTCACGTTTCGATTCAACGCGGGATTGATTTAACGCGATTTGAGACGATTCCAAAAAGTTGGCTGGAACAGCGTGATGCGCTCAAAGGGGTCGCACAGTTTAAGTTCTACCTCAAACACGGCTTTATTGATGCAGCAGTGACGCAATTACAGGATCTTACTGATATCCTCAACGAATTCCCAGCAGAGATTCTATTGTGTGATGTGTTCTTTGTGGGAATGTCCTGGCTGTACGAAAAAACAGGTTTACCCTGGGCAGCGTTTGGGATGTCTGCTTTACCCTTTATGAGCCACGATACGGCTCCATTTGGCTTAGGAATGCAGCCGAACCCTTCTATGAGCGGACTGCTACGGAATCAGCTACTCAACATTTTCTCTCGTGCTGTATTAATGCGGGATGTCCGTATTCACTTAGATAAGGTTCGGTCTAGTGTTGGCTTGGCTCCCAAAGGGCAAGATTTTTTCACGGCTGCACTTTCACCCTTTCTCTACCTTCAAGGAACAACGCCCTCGTTTGAATATCCGCGTCGTGACTTGCCACCCCAGGTTCACTTTATTGGCACTTTTCTGCCTCCGGCTCCGCCTAACTTCGTACCGCCCGCTTGGTGGCAGGAGTTGCAGGGTGAACGGCCTGTCGTTCACGTTACTCAAGGAACAGTTGCAACGGAAGCAAGCGATCTCATTGAGCCAACGATTCAAGCCCTTGCAGATGAGGAGGTGTTAATCGTTGCGACGACTGGAAAACAGCCGCTTGAGAGGGTCAAGCTCAAAGCAATACCTCAGAATGTGCGGATTGAACCGTTTATTCCTCATGCCTGTTTGTTGCCCCATGTGGATGTCATGGTGACAAATGGCGGCTTCAATGGCGTGCAGATTGCTTTGGCAAACGGAGTGCCGATGGTCACAGCCGGACAAACTGAGGAAAAACCAGAGATTTGCGCTAGAGTTCAATGGACGGGAACCGGAATTGATCTCAAAACAAGCACCCCAACACCCGCAGAAATTAAAAGTGCGGTGGAAACAATTCTATCGACTCCAACCTATAAGCAGAATGCCCAACGGTTTCAGCAAGAGATCAGGTCATATGATTCTCCAGCGATTGCAGCATCATTACTCGAAACTCTAGCAAACACAAAACAACCTGTGCTGAGCAAGTAACGGCAATCTCTCAATCAACACACTTTCTCCTGTTGTAAAAAATTTGAAAGGTTTTTGGATTAACGACACTAATGTGTTGATAGCGACAAATGATTTGTTATCTGATAACTGTTATGTTCATTCGTGCTTTTGAAATGTCTGATTGGGAAGACGTATCCGAGCTTTTTCTCCAACCAAAATGTCGGTGGGGAACCCTGCAAATGCCCTACCAATCGCGCGATGAAATCAAAAAGAAATTAGAAAGCCCATCAACAGGGATGTATCGTTTAGTAGCCGTTGTCAACCAGGAACAAAAACAAAAAGTTGTAGGATTGGTTAGTTTGCATACCTTCGGTGGGCGTCGGAATCATGTAGGCGAGCTAGGTATGCTTGTCCATGACGACTACCAAAATCAAAGGATTGGCTCTGCTCTTATGGAATCAGTGATAGACTTAGCTGAAAAGTGGCTTAACCTAAAACGCATCGAGTTGACTGTTTACACTGATAATGCCAACGCCATTCATCTTTACGAAAAGTATGGCTTTGTAATAGAGGGTACATTTCGGAAGTACGCTTTCCGCTCTGGTACTTATGTTGATGCTCATGCAATGGCTAGGATCACTGAATAGCATAAAATAAAACAAAGGAACAGTGAAGTACACTTTCTTTTGTTCAAAGTTTAATAAATATTAGAGTCCATCAATTTTCGTGAAGTATAGGCATCCGAGCGCATAAGCTATACATCAAAGGGATAGAAGGTATATCAGAGGGAGAAACCATGCGCCGTCCGGGTAATTCTTCCATTGTGTCAAATAACTTGCAACCATTAGCATAAGAATATTCTTTGAATACTTCTAGATTTAGCTTAGCTTCTAATACTGCTGTAATAATTTCTCCAGTACCCCATTGAAATTCATGAGACGGATAGGGATTACGAAAGTTTTCGATTCCCTTTTCATAAACCCAAGGTGTTAGCCCACCAGCCGATTGTGCTACATAATCGCTGATGCCATCTGACCAAGTTAAGGGTTGACCGTCAGCAAAATAGGGATATTTTAGCGTCCATTGTTCATCAAACATCATGGCAACTGGATGAAATTCAACTACAACTAATCGCCCATTGGGTTTTAGTATGGATGCGATACCTTTTGCCCATAAATTAATATTAGATAGCCAACAGATTGCGCCGTAAGAGCAAAATGCTATATCAAAACGTTCGTTCGTGTTTGCTGTTTCTGCTAACCAATCGTAAATATCAGAACGATGGAATGTTGCATAAACGCCAGATTTTTGTGATAGCTTTTGAGCAAAGTCAATTGCTTCATCACTGATATCTACACCAGTTACTTTAGCACCCAGTTGTGCCAAACTTAAGGTGTCCTGACCTGCGTTGCATTGGAGATGAACTAAGGATAAGCCAGCGATGTCACCTAGCAGTTCCTTTTCTTCTGGAAATAGGGTACTGCCACCTGCTTTGAAAAACTTGGCTTGGTCACTTTTATGACTGTTGTGTGCTTTGGTCGCTTCGTTCCAAGATAAGCGGTTCTCTTGGTGTAGTTGTTTTCTATTAGGTACGTCTGCCATGATGTTTGCTTAGATGCTTCTCGGTTGCTGTTGGGATTGGTCAATATTAAAGATTTTAAGTCATATAAACTTAGCTTCGTTACATAAAGTAAATGGGATTTTCGTTACAGCGTGCCATTTATAGTAGAGTTGAGGTTTGATATCTTCCCAGGCAATTTTAGAATCGAGATTAGGTTGTGTATAAACTAATAACGTTTGCAAATACAATGTTAGAGCCTTTTTAGGCTAAATGTCGAATAACAGATTATTTATCGTCTTAACTAATTGTTGTTGTTAAGCATTTCTATCGCTACCAAAGCCTAGATATATTTGGATAAAGAAGAGCTAGAGTTAAGATAATTATGACTTTAAAGAGAAATTCCTACCAAAGGGTTACTTGACCCAAAAACCCTACTGTATGGGTAAAGATTTGAAAGGTTTTTGAGTTACGACGCTAATGCGTTAATAGGCTTAGTCTTAACAATGGAAAAATTTTGGTCGTTAGTGAGGAGTCATACTAAGTTGCGTTCAAAGAGCTAATTTTTAAATGAGGAAAATAGGTCATCGAACGCAGACGTTCTGGGTCTGACACTAGGTCTACAATTCCTTTACAAAGTTCATCTAC
>NZ_JAMPKA010000058.1:0-15056 GCF_039961855.1 Trichocoleus sp. Lan
TTTTCAGGACGTTATCGCAATCGCAGGCAGAGATTTGGTTTGCGCTTAAACCTAATTGCTGGCTTGCTGAACTACGAACTGGCACATGCCTCCTGATTCATGCAGGAGGTCTATTTTTTAGTTACATGGTTACATAGTTACAAAATAGCTGAAACCCTTTAATGATAAGAGTTCCAGCTTGTAACTGAGTTGTAACTGAACAATTAGCTAGTTACACAAGAGCTAAGTTGGCTAGGATCCCAATATTTACCGGGTTTATCTTTACCATTGACTCTCGTAGCTTTATCAGGTTTTTTTAATCCCATAGATTCCAAGATAGATACAACACGAGTCGCATCTGAACGTTTCCAACTCTTAGGTTCTTTACCTATAGCTTTAACTAAAACATCACTTAAAGTAAATGGATCTTCTTGCTTTGATACCCAATTATTCACTAAATCTTCCCACATATCAGATTGTTGATGATTCATGTTTATAGCATTACTCAAGTGCTGTTGAGTTTCAGTTAGATGGACAGGATACTCAGCTCGATATGCTTTAACTGCTGCTGCCCATATTAAATCTCTATTTTTTTTAATCCAATCAATATTGATCTTTTGGTTAATATCAATAACCCAGAATCTTCTATTCCCTGTTGGATCTACTAAAAACTGATCTTGATTAGTAGTGCCTACCAGAATGAATGAACGTTTTACTGTAATAGGTTTGTCAGCGTAAGGTTTTCTGAATGAATCTTCTTGTATAGTAATAAAAGCTTTTAATTCACTCATTACGGAAGGTTTAATGGTACTTTCACATTCTCCTAATTCGATGAACCATTTGCTATTGCAGATCATCAATTCATCTTTATTAGATTTTGGCAAGTGCCTTGAAGTAAAAGAGTCATTACCAGCTAGTTCTTGAAAGAAAGTAGTTTTATTAAATCCTTGACCACCTTTGAGTATTAGTACAGTATCAAATTTGCATCCAGGATCAAAAACTCTAGCAACTGCACCTACTAAAGTTTTAGATAGATACTTTGCTTCTAAGTTATGTGGAGCTATATGTAACCCTTTTTCACTTAATTCATCAAAAACTTCTTGATAATCTACATCTGGATGTTTTTTAATACAATCCTCTAAATAATCTTCTAGAGGATTAAAAGGATTATTCTTTGCACATAAATAAGCTCTTTCATATATATATTTATCGGCGTCTAAAAGAATGCTGTGGTTTTCCTCTACTTCTGCTCTAAATTCAGCAATCTTAAAAATTTTATTATCTAGATAAATATCTTTAGTAACGCTATGATATTTTAATCTAGAAGAGTAATGAGTTTCTATAATTTGTTTTGTCTGTTGATACTTGTAGTGATTCATAGTTGATATCATGGAAATGGTTAAAACGCATGAAACACATAAAACACATAAAACTAAAACATTATTTAATAATTCCGTTGAAGATATATTCAACGGTTTTTTTATTTCAAACTTTGTCTAAAAGAGCTTTAGATCATCAAGGGAGTCTTCTTTAATGTGTTCTAAAGCTATTTTCCTTAGTAATTCAGATAGGCTAATACAAAGTTTTTTAGCAATCGTTGCTAGGCTTTGATAGTCTTCTTTAGAAAGTTTAGTGGCTACTATTTTATTTAATGGGTTAGTGACGATTTTCGGCATTTTAATTAAACTCAGAATAATCAGAATAAGCGGACATACATAATGTAAACATGGGAATAGACAACTGAGATTTCTCAGCAGTGTAGTTTCTTATGCAGAATCTCTTTCTTTCCTTTACCTCTCCTGTCCGACAGCCTTGTCAGGGCAATACGTACTTTCCGTTATCTAGGGATTGAAACCTTCCGGGTAACAATCGGTTACAGGAGTCCCTGGAGGATACGCTTTGAGATTCAGTTGTCAAGGTTCAGGAAGGTAAGCTATAAAACTTTACCTATCTTTAAGTATACCTAAAAAAATATTCTAACTGCAAGTAATTATTAGAGTTTTTATTAAATTGATAGCTAAAAAATGCTTGGTATAAGTTAAAATTTGAACGTTTTTAAGAAGGTTTTATTTCAAATACTGTAAACATCGTCCAGCTATTTTTGTATGCCAAAAACACTAAAATATTGCCTAATTTGGGTAATAGAAAAGGATAGTAGCGTGTTGTACTATCCTGTTAGTAACTTGAGTATGTCTCAAAGTCAAGTTAAATTTAGTTGCTGCTTTTGACTTGGAGCGACTGTTGCAATTAAATAATATCTGGTAAGCGTAGTTCTTTATTAGTAGAAGCATAGTTGCGGTAAATCATTTCTGCTGAATTACCTGCTAGTGTTGCTATATCTTTAGCATCGTATCCGGCTTCTAGAGCGTTAGTAATTAGAGTATGTCTCGTACAATAGGGTTTTCGATATGGCATATCTAATCCTTTTAGAATAGGCTTCCATTGACGATTACAGAAATTATGCGGATCTATCCAGGTTCCATCTGGACTAGGAAATACTAGAGAATCAGGCTTACAATCTTCAGTTTTGATTGATTGGAGTAGATTCTGAACTCTGTTACTTGTAGGAACTATTCTTTCAGCTTGCGTTTTTAAACCTGATTTTAATGTTCTGCCTGTTTCGCTATCTACTACAGATTGTTCAAACGTAATAGTTTTGAAATCCTGTGATATATGTTTCCATTGCAATGCTATAGCCTCTGAAGGTCTGCAACCTGTAGCAAATAAAAATTCTACATAAGGAGAATAGTAGGAATGCTTTATTCTGTCGTATTTTGAGCAAAAACGATTAGTTTTAAACGCTTCTATAATTGCATTTTCTTCCTCTCTCGTAAATGCTTCTATCTTCTTAGATTTAGCCGATTTTGGTAGTTTTATCTCCGTCGCCATTCCGACGAAGGGATTAAAACTCATCAATCTTTCTTTAACTGCCCAATTACAACAAGCCGAAATTTGCACTAGGATTTTTTTAGTAGCTCCTGGTGTAGTTTGTTTCAATAACCAGCTACGTAAGTCAGTCGCACTCAATAATTTAGCCTCTGTAGCTTTAAGAAGATAATTTCTTACCTTCGTAAAATCCTTAGCTATTGTCGATGGTGAAAGACTAGGGCGTTTAAAATCAACATATTTGTCCCAGACAGTAACTGAGATAGTTTTAAGCGCTAGTTCCTGTTTTGCTTCATTTAAGTCTCGTTCTGCATCTTCAGCAGTTCTGCTCTTAGGTAGAGCTAGTAATACAGTATTAGTTTTTTTAGGTTTATATTTTTCTAGGGTCGGATCAAAAATGCCTTGTGCAATATCTAAGCTAATTTGAGTAGCAACAGCTTTTGCACGTCCTAAATCTATTGGGTTATTGTACTTACCGCCTTTAACAGGAGAAAATTTATATGTTCTGCCTTCTAGCTGGAACTGTATAGCTATTGAGTTATTGTTGTTGATCGGGATTATCTCTTTCACCTGTGTACTCCTAGCTAACCTTTTAGGTTAACTGTAGCAACAAGTCTACTAAAAATCTACTAAAAGCCTCTACTAAAAATCTACTAAAAGCTATAAGTCTTATACAGTAGAAGAGATAGCTCTTTTTGCAGAGGACTGAAAATCCTCGTATCCGGAGTTCAAATCTCCGTCCTGGCATTTTCTAAAACATAGATTCAGCACAAATTTTAGCTGATTGTCACTGCTACATTCTTATCGGGATTATGTAGAGTCTACATAAATCCTGATTAATAATAAATAGCTATATAGCGATAAATTAAGGAATTTAGATTCACGGCAACCCGCTTTTCTGCTGGATTGGCTTTGTCCTGCTCTTTCTGGTTTATTCGAGAGGTCTATGCAGTACGTACCGGATTGCGTAGTGATATTGCCGGAGAGCGTGCGATCGCGCTTAACAGACAAAATAAAATCCCTCTGCCAGTAGTACAATCTGGAAATCCGGGATTAGTGGCTCTCCAAGAGCGCGTGAAAGCAGCGCCTCTTGGTTAGAGTTGGCTTAACTCTAATATCCACGCAATCGGGCTTGCCAAAACCACTTGGTTTTGGCAAGCCCGATTAATTTACGCGAACTTTTGAAACCCGCGAAAGTGGATTTAGGCAAATTTCACTCGCACTTGTTACGACAGCGCAATATTATAATTTCTGTTTAGTTTTTAAGACTTCTATGTAAGCGATGGGAAGAACCACAGGCCAGAAAACTGTTGCGACCGTCAAAGTGATAAAAGAGGAAAATCTTTCTTCCGTATTCCAACTGCGATCGCGCTTAAACAATTCTAGCCAGAGGGTAAACAAAGTAGCAGCTATCAACAGGTAAATCACTTCTATACAGATCATAAGTTTATCCGGAGTCCTTTATCTCTCTCTATTGAGCATTCCCATACCAGAGATCGAGAATTTTTATTGCTTAACAAAACTTAGCACTAAGGCATTTTCTCCCCTTCTCAGAGGCAAAGCCTGTTATGCCAACAACAGGAGCAAGTTATGTCGAAAATTCATAATTCAAGGATCTAGTAACGAACCATCAAGGTTGTTGCTAAAGTTAATTTTTGCTTTGCTAGGTCGCTCTATTACTTATCAACGCTTGCTTTGCCATTTACGCAAGCAATTCCGAGATTACACACGTTCCCTCCAACCGTAGGCAGTAGAAAGCGCAACAAGCAACAGTGCGTTAGTCCGGAAATCTATAAAAATTGAGGCGCTTCTACAAAAGCCCCATACAGCCATTAGCTCAAGTATGACCGTCAAGCTAAAGGCAAGAAAAAACGAAACGTACTACCCTTTCCCAGTTCACTTTCTACTTCAATCTGACCGCCTTGCAATTCGAGCAACCGGGAGGAAATCGCTAAACCGATGCCGGTTCCTCTAGAATTTTGGCTTCGAGACTGTTCAGCCCGCCAAAATCGCTCAAAGATATGCGGCATATCTTCTGGTGCAATTCCTTGACCCGTATCAACTACAGCAACCCAGAGGCGTTTTGGTTCAGTCCAAGCTTTGACCGTAATCGAACCAGCACTGGTATATAGCAGCGCATTTCCCAACAAATTGACCAGAACCTGCTCCACACGGTCAATATCAGCTAAGACCGGGGGCATCTGGGGCGGACAATCTAAGCGCAGCACCGGGCCATCTTCCAGCACCTGGTCAGAAAATTTTTCCAACAGGGACTCTAATAAAGGTCGTAGATTAACTGGGTGGAGATTAATTGGTAAATACCCTGCCTCTGCTTTAGAGAGTTCCTGCAAATCATTGACTAACCGCTCTAGCCGAGTTGTTTCCCTCACCAACTGCTGGTAAACTTCTGGCGATGGCTCAATCCTGCTGTCAGCCATCTCTTCCAAGTACCCGCGAATCACAGTTAGGGGCGTTCGGAGTTCATGCGTCAAGTCACTAATAAGTTCTCGCCGCCGCTGTTCCACGCCTTCAAGACTCGACGCCATGCGGTTAAAACTAGAACCCAGGCGGTTGAGTTCGGGAATTTCACTTTTTGGTAGTCGCTCATCTAGATGCCCAGCAGCAAACTTGCGGGTAATTTGTTCCATCTGGGTCAAAGGCTGGGTAATTCGACGAGATACCCAGTAACTCAAACCACCAGCCGCCGTAGCACCCGCAATAAATGACAAGAAAGTGCTGCGACTCCAAGCTGTTTCAAATCCTCTCACCAGCTGCCTGCGAGCATAGCGTACCTGTATGCCACTGACTTCGATTTGTTCGAGCTGGACGATAAAGAAGCGGGGAGAAGACAGTTTGCTGATAACGAGTAGACTACCCACTCCTACCATCATTACTAGAAGATGGGAAAGAAACAAGCGCGATCGCAGTCCCATTTTATTCCGGGGCATTTTATAGAGGTGAATCTTCAAACTTATAGCCCACACCAACTACTGTCTTAATAAAGGTAGGATTCGCTGGGTCTGGTTCAATTTTTTTCCGCAACCGAGCCACATGAGTATCCACCACCCGTTCATCGCCAAAAAAATCGTTCCCCCAAAGCTTCTCAATGAGTTGCGTTCGGTTCCAGACGCGACTGGGATGACTGATAAACGTTGTTAAGAGATTAAATTCTAAGGTAGTCAAATCAAGTGCTTCCCAAGGATGGGGACTCAGTTGACGAGAGGCAGAGTGCTGCTCTACATCAACCGTGAAATGCTGAGTGCGATAAACCTGATGTTGTCCGCCCTGACGCAGGCTACGCCGAAGTAACGCCCGAACTCTGGCAACCAGTTCTCTAGGGCTGAACGGCTTGACAAGGTAATCATCAGCACCCGTAGACAGACCAATTACCCGGTCAATTTCTTCCCCTCTAGCCGTTAGCATCAAAATATAGGGATCTTTCGCTCCTGGTTTCTGCCGTATTCTGGCACACACTTCCAGGCCATCCAAACCCGGTAACATCAAGTCGAGAATGATTAAATCTGGTTGTTGCTCCTGAAAAACTTGTAAAGCTCTCAGACCATCGCGACTCAGATGACAGGAAAACCCCTCTTTTTCTAAAGTTATTTGGATGAGTTTAGCAATTTCCGGTTCATCCTCAACAATCAAAATATCCATATTGCTCAAGAAACATATAAAGATAATAAAAAAATTCTTTCTATGTCATTTTAAATTCATCCATCTGGTGCAGAACCAGCAAATAATTCTGCAAGGATTGGATTCAGTGATGATAAACTATGAAACCTTAACTTACTCAATCCTAAGCTAAGTAATGTTAAACCAGTTCCTTCTGAGATTCTCAATACTTCGATAGTTCTAATGGTAATTCGGGGCTTTGATAGGCTCCAATCGATCGCGCTTCTTTCTCGTGCGAATACACCAAACTCAGACTCAGCAAGGATTTTAGCCTATCATTTTGTAACTCGCTAGAGTTCAAGCCGCTGTAGTGCAAATGGTGAAAACGCGCTACCGAACGTTAACATAGCCCCAGCGTTGGGCAATCAAAGACAAGGCTTCCGGGAGTTGAGAAGCTTGTAATATTGAGCTAAGCTACTTGGATAAGTTTAATATTTGCTTTAGCTATAGCGGTTACTTTTTGAATATTTGGTTTAGCCACAATGGTTACTTTCAGAACCCTGATAATTAAGAATTAAGGAATTTAATTTTTAATCTTTTGGACGCATTGCCTCTCGACCTAGCATCATCATTCCGGCAACGCCCAAACAGACAAACCAAATATACTGATACCAATATTCCCGCACCTGCTCAACAGGGCTAAGTTCTGGATGCAAGAGATACAGATAAAGCAGCAACAAAACCAGAAAAAGCGCCCCAAATCCCGAAAAAGTCAAACCAATTAGAATACGAGCTGGTTTCAATTCCTCATCGCTGATTTCATCCAAGTCAATCTCTGCCAGTTGGTTGAGAGATTCATCAGCCACCTCGGAAGCATCTTGCAAACTGATTGCCACTGGCGGCGGCAACACCGGCGACAGAGTTGCTAAGGTTTTGCGTCGCAGCAACCCTTCGGTGTCTCGCAGAAACTCCAAAGGTGTTAGCGTCGCAGCTCCGAAGGCGCTTCGCTCTGGTGGTTCAGCAAATTCAGTTGCTTCGGGCATTGAGGTTGCAGTAACTTCTGGTTCAAAATCCATCGCTTATTTCAATCCCTAATCGGAATTATAAACTTATGCCGACGCCTAACATTCTTTTAACCTGAAAGCCTTTGTCATGTCACATCAAATTTGTCAGATTTTGTAGAAACTGCCTCGCGCTGCCAAGCCGCCGAGACAGTTTCTAGGAAACAATCAAAGTGGTGAATTTTCTAAACTTAGACGACACCGATGCTAGGACTAAAGTAGCCCACCCTACCCTCTAAAAGCCCAATTTTTCCAACACCGGATGAGTTGAGACAATGTGTCTATCCAAACCGAGCTGCTTCGGGCTAATCCCCAGCGCCAGAGAAATTAACTGGGGTAAATGCAGCACTGGCAAACCTAACTTATGCCCGATCGTTTTTTCAACCTCCGGTTGACGAGAGTCGAGATTTAGATGGCACAGGGGACAAGGCGTCACCATACAATCAGCACCTGCATCGAGGGCTTCTTGAATGTGCGACCCAGCCATCTTGAAAGATTGCGTGGTGGCATAGCTGGAAAGAGGCCATCCACAACACTGGGTGCGTCCTCGGTAGTAAACTGGCGTCGCCCCTACTGCCCGAAACACATTTTCCATCGATTCGGGTTGGAGAGGGTCGTCATAGGGGATATGAGTTTGGGCGCGGAGCAAATAGCAGCCATAAAATGCCGCACACTTCAAGCCAGCTAGTTTGCGGCTAACTCGATTTTGCAACTCCTCTAGTCCATAATCGGCGACTAATGCCCAAAGCAGATGTTTGACTTCTGTATTGCCTTGATAAGGAGAACAGCCTTCTTTCTTCAGTAAGCCATTCACCTGTTCTATATAAGCCGGGTTTGATTGTTGGGAGTCCTTCAAACGCTCATCCACATGACCAATTACGCCCTGGCAGGTACTGCAATGGGTTAACAACGGCAGATTCAGTTCTTCTGCTAGAGCAATATTGCGAGCGTTTACCGTATCTTCTAGCAGTTGAGAATCTTCTTTGTAGGTACCAGAACCACAACAAGCAGCTTTTTTTAGCTCAATCAGTTCGATGCCCAGGGCTTGGGTGAGGGCTGCTGTAGACTGGTAAAGCTCCCGGCAAGCGCCTTGAGCAACGCAGCCGGGAAAGTAAGCATATTTAAGAGTCGGGGATGCCATATTTTGACGAAAGACCAAAGGCAATTCAGAAGGACTGAGAATTTCAGGACTGTTAGCGTAGCGGGGCGTTAGCTCGGACTGAGCAGAGGAATGTCAGGAATCAGGAGGAGCAAAAAATTACTTTTTTCTTTTTTTCCCTCAGTCCGCACTTTCACGCCTCTACGCTAACAGTTCTCAGCACTCCCTTTACCCCTATCATCGCTTGTCCATCCCATACTGGGGGCAACTGGTGACATTCGTTTAAGTTTCAATAGAAGAGTGCCACTTGGAGAAGCGACTATCTATCGCTTTTGTTGTCCCCTCTTTCAGATAAGATGAAGAGATGCTTAGAACCGTATAACCCTAAGAACATAGCTTGAGGGAATGGGTAGAGGATCAATATGAGCCAAGAGGAAATTTTTGCAAGAGTCAAGAAGATTGTGGCGGAACAACTGGAGGTTGCACCCGACGAAGTCACGCCACAAGCTAACTTTGCTAACGATCTGGGAGCGGATTCCCTCGATACGGTTGAACTCGTAATGGCATTGGAAGAAGAGTTTGATATCGAAATTCCAGACGAGGCAGCTGAGCAAATTGCCACCGTTCAAGCCGTTGTGGACTACATCAGTGGCAAAGTGGCGGCTTCGGCATAAATAATCGTGCTGAATGCTGTAGGGGCGGGTAAAGAAGAATTTTCTTCGGGCGCGTTAATTAAAACTAATTAAAACTCGGTGCAAAACTCGCCCACAGGGAAGTCCTAAGTTGAAAATAACAATAGATACTTAGTTCTAAGTCTTCTTTCCTCGGTCCTATTACTGTTTTGCGTTTTGGGTGCAAAACCCATCTATTACTGGCATAATGACAAATTTTGAACGGAAGCGCGTTGTTGTAACAGGTCTCGGCGCGATTACACCGATAGGCAACACTTTGACAGATTATTGGTCAGGGTTGTTGAGCGGCACAAATGGCATTGGTCCGATTACATTGTTCGATCCTTCCCGGCATGATTGTCGCATCGCTGGTGAAGTCAAGGGATTTGACCCCCACACATACCTGGAGCGTAAGGAAGCAAAGCGGATGGATCGCTTTGCTCAATTTGCGGTAGCTGCGAGCAAGCAGGCGATCGCAGACTCTCAATTTGTCATTAATGAGCTGAACGCAGAACAAGTCGGCGTCATCATTGGCAGCGGGGTGGGCGGTCTTAAAGTGTTGGAAGACCAGCAAGAAATCTACTTGAGTCGTGGTCCCGACCGCTGTAGCCCGTTTATGATTCCCATGATGATTGCCAACATGGCAGCGGGTTTAACGGCAATCCACACGGGTGCCAAAGGGCCAAACTCTTGCCCAGTGACAGCCTGTGCCTCTGGCTCTAACGCGGTGGGAGATGCCTTTCGCCTGATTCAAGGGGGATATGCCCAAGCGATGATTTGTGGTGGCAGCGAAGCCGCCGTGACACCTTTATCGTTGGCTGGATTTTCTTCAGCACGGGCACTTTCGACGCGCAATGACGACTCGGCTCATGCTTGTCGTCCTTTCGATCGCGATCGCGATGGCTTTGTCATGGGTGAAGGCGCTGGCATTTTAGTGTTGGAAGAACTGGAACACGCCTTGAGCCGTGGCGCTCGGATTTATGCAGAAATTGTTGGCTACGGCATGACTTGTGATGCCTACCATATGACTGCACCCGTTCCAGGTGGTGAAGGAGCTAGTAGAGCCATGCAGCTAGCTTTGAAAGATGCAGGATTGGCTCCCGATCGAGTTAGCTACGTCAATGCTCATGGAACCAGCACACCAGCCAACGATGTGACTGAGACAGCAGCGATCAAAAAGGCTTTAGGTGAGAGTGTTGCCTACAAAGTGGCGGTTAGCTCCACCAAATCGATGACGGGGCACCTGCTAGGGGGTTCTGGCGGGATTGAAGCAGTTGCTACGGTGATGGCGATCGCCCAAGACCAGATTCCTCCCACCATCAACCTGGAAAACCCGGATCCGGGTTGTGACCTGGATTATGTCCCCAACAAAAGTCGCTCTCAAACCGTCGAGGTGGCGCTGTCGAACTCTTTCGGGTTTGGCGGTCACAACGTGACACTCGCATTTAAAAAGTACAGATAGGGGCGATAAAAATATCAGCGGGTCGGGTGAGGGGAAAAAAATTTAATCCTTCACCCTTTATAATTTATCCTGTTTCTCACAAAGTATGGGATCTCCCATTCCGAATCGACATGGGGTAAGCAAGACCACCTATTTCGATGGAATGGCGATCCCTTAATACTGCCCACGACTTGCCCATCCATCCGGCTAATGGGATGATCGGTTAATGGGTGCTTAGGGCGATCCAGAGCATTCAACTTCCCGCTCAGCCAATTAGCGTGCTAAACCGTCGTTAAGTAGAAGAGATTATGGCCGTTGCAACCCAATCACTCGAAGAACTTTGTATTAACTCCGTCCGCTTTCTGGCGATTGACGCCGTAGAGAAGGCAAAATCAGGGCATCCAGGGCTACCGATGGGCGCGGCTCCAATGGCATTTGTGCTTTGGGACCGCTTTATGCGGTATAACCCAAAAAATCCCAAATGGTTCAATCGCGATCGCTTCGTCCTCTCTGCCGGTCACGGCTCCATGTTACAGTACGCCTTACTGTATTTAACTGGTTACGAAGATTTAACGATTGAAGACCTCAAGCAGTTCCGGCAGTGGGAATCAAAAACTCCCGGTCACCCGGAAAACTTCATGACTCGAGGCGTAGAAGTCACTACAGGTCCCCTCGGTCAAGGAATTTCTAACGCTGTAGGCTTAGCAATGGCTGAAGCTCACCTAGCAGCTAAATTTAACAAGCCCGATCATACGATCGTAGACCACTACACTTATGTGATTTTGGGTGATGGTTGCAACCAAGAAGGCGTCTCTGCCGAAGCTTGTTCCCTAGCCGGACACCTGGGGCTGGGCAAACTGATTGCCCTGTACGATGACAACAAAATCACCATCGACGGTCACACCGATTTATCGTTCACCGAAGATGTTGGCAAGCGCTATGAAGCCTACGGCTGGCACGTCCTAACCGTAGAAGACGGCAACACCGACCTAGAGGCAATTCATAAAGCAATTGAAGCTGCTAAAGCTGTTACTGATAAGCCTTCCTTAATTAAAGTTGCCACTACCATTGGTTACGGTTCTCCCAATAAAGCCAATACCCACGGCGTACATGGTTCTGCCTTGGGTGGGGATGAAGTCAAAGCAACTCGCGAGCATCTGGGTTGGGAATACGAGCCTTTTGAAGTTCCAGAAGATGCCCTCAACCATTGGCGCAAGGCAATCGAGCGCGGTGCTAAGTATGAGGAAGAGTGGAATAAAAACTGGGAAAATTACAAAGCCAAATATGAAGAGGAAGCTGCTGAATTAGAACGGCTAATTAGCAACAAACTGCCAGAAGGTTGGGACAAAGTTCTCCCCACCTACACCCCAGAAGACAAAGCAGATGCTACCCGCAATCACTCTGGAAAATGCTTGAATTCTCTAGCTGGAATTTTACCCGAACTCTTGGGTGGTTCAGCTGACTTGGCTGGTTCCTGCATGACCTTAATCAAGAGTTCTGGGGACTTCCTCAAAGGTCACTACGAAAATCGCAACCTGCGCTTTGGCGTCCGCGAACACGGTATGGGAGCGATTTGTAATGGCATTGCTCTGCACGGCACAGGTTTGATTCCCTATGGGGCAACCTTCTTAGTCTTTGCTGACTATATGCGGGCAGCGATTCGTCTCTCAGCGCTCTCTCATGCGGGCGTAATCTGGGTAATGACCCACGACTCAATCCAGTTAGGTGAAGATGGCCCTACTCACCAACCTGTGGAAACGATTGCCTCCCTGCGGGCTATTCCCCAGCTAACGGTAATGCGTCCTGCTGATGGAAACGAAACCTCTGGTTGTTATAAAGTGGCGATTGAGGCAGCTAACCAGCATCGTCCGACCCTTCTGGCGCTGTCTCGTTTAGCACAGCCCAACTTGGCTGGCACTTCGATTGAAGGCACCACTAAGGGTGGTTACATCCTTTCCGATAGCGATGGCACGCCTGAGATTATCTTGATTGGCAACGGAAGCGAACTGCAACTTTGCGCCAAGGCAGCAGACCAGTTGCGCGGTGAAGGGAAGAAAGTCCGTGTCGTTTCCCTGCCCAGCTGGGAGTTGTTCGACGAGCAGGATGAAGCTTACCGGGAATCTGTATTACCCAAGGCTGTCACTAAGCGCCTAGCTGTAGAAGCCGCTTCTAGTTTCGGCTGGTGCCGTTACCTTGGAAATGAAGGCGCGATGATTAGCATTGACCGCTTTGGCGTTTCTGCTCCAGGGCCAGTTGCTCTAGAGAAGTTCGGCTTCAATGTTGATAACGTAGTCGCGAAGGCGAAGGCTCTGTTGGGCTAATAGCTAGGAAATAGTCTCTTGTAGGGTGGGCTGAAAAGTCCCCCCTTTTTTATTCACATCTGAGTTAAGTAGGGGTGGGCAATGCCAGAACCTCACCCTAATCCCTACCTGCTCTTGGCAAGGAAAGCTGGAGCCGCAGGCTCTATCAGGGTAGGGTTGCGCTTAATGGCGGGGAATCAGGCGGATTTAACATGGCATTGTCACTTCGATTGATTCCCATCTTCTACTTCAGGAAAAAAAATTTCAATTTGATTGTGTGTGCCGGTTGAAGAATTGTCTACTGCTAGAGGCAGTAGTTGTTTGGACTTCAAAGCGCGATCGCTCGTTTTTCCCCAAGCCGCAAGTGTTGATACAGCAAGGAGTAGCCAACTACATCGGCTAAAAAACAACACAGAAATAGCATCAGGGTAGAAAGTCGGCTAAGAGAGTGACACAACAACGATTGTGGGCTATGCGAAAGTTTTTTATTTTAAGTAAGTACCGCAACGAGAACACGCTGATCGCTCAATCTGAGCGATTTAGGCGTAAATCGAGCAAATATTGAAAATAAAGAGCGAAAGTCATGCAAAAAGACCTGAACTACCCAATGATGGCGATTGTTAACGATTTAGATGCTCTGATGACCGAAATAGATGAAAATCCACAACTCTCTTCATGGGTCGTTCGTCTGGTACTCAAATCAATTAAAGAAAAAGCCAAGAGAATGGCTACCGAGACAGCGCCTCAATCAATTTATTTGAATCAGCCTCCTTATCTCGATGCTTTTGCCAACTCATCCACACTCAACACCTCACAAATCAAAGTATTACGGCAGCTACGGTAGATTGTAGACGGCGTGCGATCGCATCGCATCTGTCATTCACCCGGCTTTTCTAGCTGCAAAGGCACGTAATACTCGGAAGATATTAGAAAAATCATCTGTCCACAGAGGCGCTGATTTTGTTTCCGGGATGGGTTGCCAGCGCGAGTCACTGACGAGATTGCCCAAATCTTTTTGATTACGAGCAAATAGCACCCAGTGAGAAGGAGATTTCCCGATTTCCCGCTCAGATTCAGAAATATCTGCTTCTCTCTGCCTCAATGTAGACAATCCTAAATCCTGAGCTAAAGCGCCCAAAACCGGCTCAAGATTCAGGAATCGATTAGAAATGTTAATGACAATTAACCCTTCTTTAGCTAACTTACTCAAGTAAAGCTGAATGGCTTCCTTCGTTATTAGGTGGATGGGGACTGAATCCGAGCTGAAAGCATCCATGAAAATCAGGTCATAGCGATTATCTGGAACTTCAGTAAATCGCAACCGAGCATCCCCTAAAACTACAGATAATGGCGCTTTTGAATTCTGTAAAAAGGTGAAGTAACGAGTGTCACGAGCTAACCTTTCAATAGTCGGATCGATTTCATAAAAAGTCCATTGTTGCCCCAATTCTGAGTACGCAGCTAGCGTCCCAATTCCCAACCCTAGCACCGCAACATTTTTTGGAGGTTTTGTTTGATTCAAAGAGCTAAATAATTGCCCAATGGGACCAGTAGGATAAAAATAAGTTAAAGGTTCATTGTGCCGTTTTGGGTCGAGACTTTGTTTCCCATGCAGGATCGTTCCATGCAAAAGACTATGATAGCTGCCGCGCCTATCATCTAAAACCCGATAGACGCCAAAAAAGCTGCGTTTGGTATCGAGAATACCACCGAGAGTTCCTATCGAAAACTGGCTAATTAAAACAACCAAAACTAAGCCTAAACCAAACCGGATTGGATGTAGCTTGAAGGCGTAAAAAATGCCAGCTAGGATGCTAAAACCGATAAGGTCGCCTATCAGGTTATTCGTAAAATTCTTGCCAGTAAAACCAACCAGCAAAGTGCCGATTAACGGTGCTTAAACGAAAAACAAGACTCTAAAAAGGTATAATACAGGCATGGCAACCATTTCACGTTATGGTGTGATAAATGAAAGAGACAACTCCCGCCGCCATGCCCCCTTGC
>NZ_JAMPKA010000059.1:0-11772 GCF_039961855.1 Trichocoleus sp. Lan
ATTGCTGGGATTTAATCATTTAATTGCTGCAATGAATCAATTTAAACCCGGTTTGGCTTCTGGATAATTTAACTGATTTACTACTTGCTTCTCCGGAAAGTGACAGAAGAGGGTTAAGCTAAGAATTGCATCCCAAAAGCTACCGATTAAAGAGGCAGCGATTGCCAAACCAATAATGGTGTTTACCTGTAAATTCTCCTTGGCAGTCAGAACGAGATAACCAGTCGCACACGCTAATAACAAAGCGTAAGTGATGAGCATTCCTGGAATTAATCGGCAGAGTAGAGCTAGGGTTAAGCTGCCAGAAAAATACAACCCGAACTCAGAGATATTCCCAGATGCGCGATAAAACTTGATTGCATTGTTCTCTTGAGTCTGGGATTCATCAGAAAGGAAATCAGCCTCCTGGTGAGGCTGATGGTTACTAGGGTTGAACATCAGCTTTCACCTTGAATTAACGACCGCTAAACCAGTCACCGATACCTTGCCAGAATCCTTTCTTCTGGGAGGAACGGGAGCCATTGGTGATTAAATCCTTGCGCTCCTCCCGCTCTTTCCTCACCTGTTCTGCGAGAGCTTCCCGCCGCTCCATCAGGGGGATTTTTTCTTGAATTCGACGAGCGCCGCTTTGGTGCCGACGTGCCACAATTTGCAACGCTGTCTGGAAGTCCATCCTTTCGAGCATGAGGGCACTACGTCCTTCTGCATCCAATAGCCGGATACCGTTTGCGGCTTTCTCTCCCATCATCCGAATGTGCTGCTGATACCCTTTCCCAGCCAGGAATACATTGAGGATTTGTTGGTCGATTTTCTTGGCAGCGGCAGCGGCATCCTTTTGGACATTGGCTACGAATTGTTCGTACTTCACTTGCCCTTCAATCAGGGTTTTAAAATGCTTTTCGAGGATTGGTAACACTTCGATTAGCCTATCCATCGCCGCAGCTCGGTCGGCATATTCCGCAAGCTCCTGGTCGGTCATGTTCGGGAGTTCTTCGAGGTTAATCCCGAAATAGTTTTTGGTTAACCCGACCAGGTTTTTGTCAAGCGAATGTACTTTGTGGATGCCGGATTTCTTGCCCTCGTATTTAACAATCGCAGTGCTTTTAGATGATGCAAATTCCATGATTAATTCCTTAGTGGTTAGGTGCGATAGCGTTGCGCTGATTCGTCAGTTCGCCCTCTGGTTTGAAAGACAATCGCTTGTGGTTTACCGACTCAATCCGAGCGCTCGTTCCATACCGCGCTGTTCAGCTTCAAGGGTTTGGATGCGCTGATACTGCTGCTCAATGACTAAATCTTTAGGGTCGGGTTGAGGTTGCTTTGTCATGAAGTAAAAGCCAATCCCGCCGAGAATTAAAACGAGTCCGATGTAATCTTTCATTGGTTAATCTCCCTCTAGTACATCCCTTTTCTGATTGGCTGGAGGAACACTCTGGAGCTGCCTGGATGAAAGCCAGCGGTCAAGAGAATCCCTCCGATTGCAAGAGCGGACTGATTTGTCAGCGCAACGCGAGCGCGTATTTCATGATTCTTCCTGCCGTCGCTTGGCGGCGTACCATTGCCATGCACTGCTTACGATGTGCTGCTCTGGTTCTGGCAGGGGATAGGGTAGTTCGCCTGCATCTTGTCGGCTGAGAATATCGGCGGCTTGGTTAGAAAGGTTTTCTGGCACTCCAAGGCGAAGGAGGTTGTCTCTCCAAATTTCTTTGTCAGGCATGGTCAACTTCCTTCCCCCATGAGCTGATTGCCTCAACCAGGAATTTGGCTAAACCAAGCTGAAAATCTCTTTCCAACTCATCAACCAAATCCAGGGCATCGCAAACCGACTGGCTGAGGTCGCTGTTTTCCACTAACGACCAGGTATCCGCTTGGTCGCTTTTCGCAGCGCAATAAGTCAGGATGGTGTGTAGTTCTTGGCGATTCAGTTGTTCAAAGTAGCTGCCGAATCGATGTTCTAGTTCGGCAATGACTAAATAAGCTCTGTCGGATTTCGAGGCGCTGACCCAGTAACTTAGTGGTTTAGTTGCTGTAAGTTTTGGCATGATTGAAGTTGCTCCTGATCGTGTGCTTGATGGGAGCCAGTGCCAGCGAGCGGAAGCCTGAGAAACTACGTCGCTGGTTACTGACAGAATTTTCAAAGTTCAATTGGGGTTGATAGGTCAATATCTGCTTGTTGAATTGGGAAGTCTGGTTGCGGAATTGTTACCGCTGTCAGTTCGTGTTGATGTGGGTTAGATTTCCACCAAGCAATAAAATGCTTGCCATAACGACTCAGTAGCAGACTGATAACTTCGCTGGTACTGCCAGCGCAAGTAACTTCCTTAATTTCATCGGCAATGGGCTTGACCTCTGGAGATAGCACTACGCGAACTTGGGGTGCCATTCTTTTATTCCTGTGCCATTCCGTAGAGGGATATCAATTGAGCGAAATTCGCGACGTTAGGATGAGCCGCAATCTTAAACCGTCCCTTGGTTGCTTCGACTAGAGGCTGTGCCAGGGATGCAGAACCGCCAATAATCAACACTTCGCCCAGGTCTGAAAGCTGTGTTGTCCAAGCAACTTTTAACTTGCTGCGAATCTCTCCAATCCATTGCTCGCGGCACTTTTGGAAGATTGGCTCAAAGTTCACTTCGGTGGTGCCGTAGAGGAAAGAGCTATCTGCGATCGCATCCATAATCAATCGCAGTTCTGGCGAATATCCCAAACTCGGTAACAGCGCCCCTGCGATTTTCTGAGCTAATTGGTATGTACCGGGTAGCAAAGTATCCGCTGTGCGAATCATGGTTCCGTTGGGAGCGTAGAGCCGTCCGATTCCAGTTCCGCCACCTAAATCAAGGATGCCGTTAACCTTGCTTGGCGCTCGAAACAATCCTTTAGTTTTGGCGAATTTGAAAGCAGGTCGGGTTTCATCGCACGGCTCAACCTGGCGAACAGTTGCAACAATATCGACACCGTTACGAGTGAAATCTTTGACCCCCTCGGCTTTCTTAATGGCGGCGAGCGCTTGCTTATTTCTGGAGTCTGGCAGCGCTACCGGCATGACTTCAATCAGAACTTGATTCTGACCTGGGTTCAGCTCAATCGCCGCCAGTGCCAATAGCCAAGCGAGTTCGCATTTATCGCCTTCAAAAACTGGCTTCCCTCCCAGTTCAGATGCGAGTTGACCGATGACATAGCGCTGTCTATCAACAGCAATAACAACTGATTTTTCATCGGGTTCGGCATCTTCCCAATCCTCCAATTCTTTGACGACTGAGGGCAAAATCTTCACCTGACCGAGCGCTTCAAAATACTTAATGAAGCGGTTGCCGCCGTCTAAGGGGACTCGTTTCCTGATGTGGACATTCGGCGGATGCCCGAAACCGTTAAACGGCTTCTCTGCGGATATGACCATCGTGGTTGATTCCTTGTGCAAATTGTCTGGAAGTTTTACGTGTTGCGCGTTTGAGGCACTTCTGAGCGGGTGATAGGAGCGATCGCTACTTGCAGCCGTCCTTAGTGTCTCTAGTGCCGTGCTGCGTCTATGCCTGTTACGATAGCACAATAGCACAGTAGCAACATAGCAATAGCACACTTTCAACAAAAAGTTTTTTAGCAATGAGAAGATGTAGAAGGAATATATGAGCTTGAATTTGTGCCAGAAGCGGAAAAGGCAGTATTCATCCGAGGACGAGTACCCGAAGCAATCCGAGCGCGTTTCAAGGCAACCTGTGCCTTGAAAGGTCGTGACATGGGTGATGTTCTACGGGAATTAGTGGAGCAGTGGCTGATAGATAACGAAACGCCTACGCCTGTCAAAAAGAATAAAACCTCCTCTCCCGCCAAGGGTAAGGAGTAATGATGTAAGGCGATCGCGCCACAAGGACTGGCAACTAGAGTATACGTATCACATTTATATAGGAGCGATTACGGTTTATGGCGACTCAGGGGAAACTTGAACTAACTATAAAAATTTCGGAGTTCCCATCCGATGTGAAGACGGTTGAGAACGGTTGGAAGTCTTTCGAGATTGACTGCGACGGGCAGGTTGTGACCGTAACCGTGAAGCCCAAAATGTTTAAAAAAATTGAGGAAGCCCAAGCGAACTACCCGATGTGGGTTGCTGCGATCGCTGGGAAGATGGGCGAAGCTACAGGGCAGGGCTTTGTTCTGAACGAGCCAGCCATTCAAGTTTTTGAGAAGAAGCCAAAGGAACCGAAAGAAACAGCAGTGACAAGCCGCGATCTTCAATGATCCGATGAAACCAACGCATAGCAGCGTGTGCTGGATCGGCTGTTCAAGGCGATAAAAACAACGATGCGATCGCGCGTCCATTGCCCTCTGCTCTTTACTGTACGAGTACGTTCCTTTCCAGCTCGATGAATTTACTTGCTTACCCCGAAAGCGTTAACAACATCTTTTCCCGTGAATTGCTTCTCTTTGGCAATCACTTTTAAATCCCCCTAAACAAGCCGGTTTTTACAGAAAAACTTGCATTTATTTCCGAAGCAATAATTTTTCGTTAACGGTTTGGAATGACAATTATAAAAGAAATTTTTGATTCCGAAATCTTTATAAACGTTGCTGCGAGAAGTTTTCAGAAATCAATAAGCTCTTGCAGTTCATTTTCTAACAGATCAAAAATGTACGCCGTTTACATTGTAAATAAAAAATGGGTTGGTTTTGTGGCTTAAACCAACGTCCGCCTCCAGAACCTAACAAGATACGATAGAATACGTTAACAACGTTAACGAGGGTCTTATGGAAAAAACAACCGTTGGAGTAAGATTGCCAAATAATTATCTGAAAGAAATTGATGCAATCGCAAATAAGCTCAACAGAACTCGCTCTCAAGTTCTATTTGAAGCGGTAGAACTTTATTTAGGGAAAACGTTATCTTCAAAAATCGATAATGAGCTAGAGCATCTCAAAATAAGGCTGGAAGCTGTAGAAAAAAAATTGAACAGTTTGATTGTTCCGGCAAGTCGCTCTAAAGGAAAGTGATGTACGAATGTACATTATTTAGAGTACGAAAGTACAACCTTTGCCGTCTTTAGATTCGCCAAAGGTTTGTTGTAACTGAGTGCGGACACCGGCGATTTATCCGTGTCCAGGTATATGCGGGAACGCAACAGGCTTTGCTGCCGCAAACTATACGGGGCAAGGACTTGAACTATTGCCTGATAGCGTTATCCTATGGCAGGGTGCCGTCTTCTTGCTATTTCAAGCTAGAAGGATTTTTTTTAGCAGAATGGCTTAGTATAATGTATTAGCATTGGATTACGACTTGAACTTTTGAATGCATTCCACCCAGATAAGCTCATGGAACGTAATGAAATACAATTAAGCCAGAGAATAACCCCGTCATTGGTCAAAAAATTGAAGTCAATCGCGAAAAGAAAAAGGGTTAAACGCTCTGAATTAATCCGAGAAGCGCTTTTAATCTACATATCTACTGCTCAAAAACCAGATAAGCAGACAAAGCGAAAAACCTTATCAGCGTGATGCTGATAGGGTTTTACTATTATTGTTGTTTCGCAAGAAAATTGCTGTACAGCCCTATGTCCAATACTCTGACTCTACGCAGCAAGCACTCGCATCAAAAGATTTTTCCATAAGAAAAATCTGGCGACCTTCAGCTATCAACCTGGGAAAAAGCTTGTAAGCCCCCAATCCAGACCGCCCGCCTTCTGTCACCAGACAAAAACAAAACTTACTTCCACTTTACAAGCTTTTTGAAAAAGGAAAAATAGATGAGGGTTGCCCCAATCACCACAAAGGGACAACCCACAAATGAAGTCTATAAGTATCAATGTTACCCCAAACGCCGGGGAAAATCTAGGCGTTGCTAGCGTTTCACCATTTGAGCAATCGCCGTTTACGCCTCGCTTAAATTTGAGCCAGGGTACGATTGAAAAACTATCGCCATACGTAACAACCGAAGGAACGCAGCACCAAGACAGCGCTAAGGCATCACAGAAACAACTCCAAGATGCGCTCGCGGAGCAGCGCCAAGACAGCGCTAAGACATCGCAGAAACAACTCCAAGATGCGCTCACGGAGCAGCGCCAAGACAGCGCTAAGGCGTCGCAGAAACAACTCCAAGATGCGCTCGCGGAGCAGCGCCAAGACAGCGCTAAGACATCGCAGAAACAACTTCAAGATGCGCTCGCGGAGCAACGCCTGACAGATTGCTTGGAGCATCTAGAGGACTTAAATTTTCTCGGTGAAGAAGCACAGCTTTTCTGCTTGAATCTTGCACAGCACTTGCAGTGGGGATGCGGGGTATGACTGCATCACCCAAGCTAAAATTAACGCTAACTCAGCGCCAACCCAGCACCAAAACAGCAACTGCAAAACTTTCCAACCGTGCCAGAACTATATCAACGCCTCCCTTGTTAAGGCTGCTGGATAAAACAAATCCTTGCTGGTTGTGTGGTTGTTTTGAAAGCATAATCGTTCCAGAGATCGCGGCGACTCTCAAGACCAGTGTGCGCTGTGCAACGTGCGATTGTTTTTTAGGCGTGGCTGGGGGTGAAAAATGATTCACCCACTACACCTTCAAGAATGGCGGAACAGCCGCGTCGATGATGCGATTACCGAGCTGAACGTGCGATCGGTTTCAGGAAATGCAGCTTACGAGCATCTGCTATATTCTGCAATTGTTCCTCGGCGAAACGATGGCAGGATACGAGATCGCGTATTGTATCGCTACCAGCACCTTGAGCAAGGCGGCTGGTGGGCTGATGGATTAGATCCGCTAGCTGGCTGGGAGCCGATGCAGTGGGGCTGCTTCAAGCCAGATAAACCCAAGCGCGATGCGAACAAAACCGTTAAATATGAGCATCCCCCGCGCACCCAAACCAGAGCTTTTTTTCTGAGGGTGGCGCTGCACATTTGGAAGATGGTAAGTAATCGCTGCCAGGTACCGATGCCTGAGACGGTAGAGATTACGCCAGATGGCGAAGCCGTTGGTTTCTGGCAATGGGTGTTAGACAAACAAGTACCTTTGACCATTGTCGAGGGGGTAAAGAAAGCAGCCTGCCTTCTAAGTGCTGGCGAAGTCGCGATCGCGCTTCCAGGCGTATCATCGGGCTTCCGTTCTCCCAAGGATGAAATGGGGAATCCGATTGGGGACAGCTATTTAATCCCTGAACTCGCTCTATTTGCCACGCCAGGGCGCAAGATAAACATTTGCTTCGACCAAGACTCTAAGCCCAAAACCATTGCGACTGTACGAGCGATGATTGGCAAGATGGGCGGACTGTTTGACCGCAGCGGCTGTGTCGTGCGAGTGATTGGGTGGGACAACCAACTGGGCAAGGGCGTTGACGACCTAATCGTGAATCATTGCACGGAAGCGTTCTACACCGCTTTGGGGCAGGCGATGCCGTTGGAGAAATGGCAGGCGCGTCAATATTTCAACCTCACCTATGCCCCTAACCTACGGGTGAATCGTCGGTATCTAGGAGAGTTGGAAGTCCCAAGCGATGCCAAGCTCATTGCAATCAAATCGTTACGAGGC
The DNA here is from genome assembly GCF_039961855.1 of Trichocoleus sp. Lan. Lineage (NCBI taxonomy): Bacteria > Bacillati > Cyanobacteriota > Cyanophyceae > Leptolyngbyales > Trichocoleusaceae > Trichocoleus > Trichocoleus sp. Lan. The sequence goes on from NZ_JAMPKA010000059.1 coordinate 7,506, forward strand.
ACAGGGAAAACTGAATCTTTAGGTAACATCGCTCAGGAGTCTATCTACCAAGGCAAGCGAGTGCTAGTTTTAACCCATCGCCAGCAACTGGGAGTGGAATTGTGCAACCGCTTTGGGATTAATTATGTTTCTGAGTTACGAGATTCGGAAACCAGAGGACTACTGGGTTTTGGGTTGTGCGTTGATTCGCTGCATCCCAAGTCGCAGGCACGATTCAACGCTGAAGAATGGAAGAATTGTCTAATCATCATCGACGAAGTGGAACAAGTTCTAGGACATTTACTAAACTCCTCAACTTGCACCAGCGATCGCGTCTCTATTCTTAAAAGCTTAAAAACCCTAATTCAACAAAACCTCTCTAGCGAAAGCAGTGGACAGGTGATTCTGTCCGATGCAGATTTATCCAATGTTTCCATCGACTACATAAAAGCCCTAGCGGGATTCGCCGTTGAGCCATTCATCGTTGTCAACGATTGGAAACCAAAAAACGGTGGTTGGATGTGTCATCAATACGGCGGGAAGAATCCCAGCGAACTGTGGGCCAGCCTAGAAAGTGACATCGAAGACGGTGGGAAGCCTTTTGTCTGCTTGTCAGCTCAGAAGGAGAAGTCAAAATGGGGCACCATCAATTTAGAAGCAAGACTAAGAACGCGATTCCCAAATTTGCGAATCCTGCGAATAGACGCTGAGACTGTCGCTGACCCTACCCATGCTGCCTATCAGTGCGTTGGCAATCTCAATGAAATTTTGCCGATGTACGACTGTGTACTCGCTTCACCTAGTATTGAAACCGGGGTTTCAATTGTCCTTGAAGGACATTTCACTGGAGTCTGGGGAATCTTCCAAGGTGTTACGGCTCCTAACTCCGCGCTGCAAGCCCTAGCAAGGATTAGGGAAGCAGTCCCCCGCCATTTTTGGGCAGCCCAGCGAGGGATGACTGGTTGTTTTATTGGCAACCGTTCTACTTCGATCAAGTCGTTGCTAAGCTCCCAGCACAAAACTACCAAAGTACACATTGGTCTGCTACAACGTGCTGATTTTGAAGCGATTGCTGACGTTGACACAAACTTTCAAAGCGAATCTCTGGTTACATGGGCGAAGCTGGCGGTTCGTCACAACGCAGCGATGTTGAATTATCGGGAGAATATTGTCGCCGGGTTGCAAGCTGAAGGGCACACGGTAGTAGAGGGCGCTGCTACTGGCGATGCCGATGCTATCAAGGCAGAAATTGAAATTAATCGAAATGCAAATTACCAAGCAGAATGCTCGGCAATCGCCAGTGCGGATGACATCTCAGACCTTGAGTATGAAAAGCTGAAGGATAAACTTACCAAAACCAAATCAGAGCGGCGGGCTGAGCGCAAACACGCTTTAAAATCACGCTATGCCACGGGTGAGATAACCTCTGCCCTGATTGAGATGGATGACAAAGGGCTGTACCCTCAGTTGCGGCTGCAATACTTCCTAACCCTAGGCAGAGAGTTTTTGCTAGGGCGAGACCAGAAAACCGCAGCCGCTGCTCTGGAAGACGGCGAGGGGGCACTATGGAAGCCTGACTTCAATCGCAAGCAACTAGGAGCGAAGGTTGCTGCTCTGGACAAACTGGGAGTCACTCAACTACTACAAACGGAAGGCAGAGAACTTCGCAACAGCGATAAGGACCTGAAAGCGATCGCGTCCACTGCCATCGACCAACGATGGGCAGTGAAAGCTCTTTTGAATGTGAGTATCAGCGAGAAGGATTCGCCAATCGTTGTATTGCGAAAACTCCTCTCTTGTCTCGGAATCTCACTAGAGCTTCTCGGCCGGGACGGTACGGGACAGCGAGAGAGGTACTATACGATAGCTGCGTCCAGCGAACACGCCAAAATCTTTAAGGCATGGCTAGAGCGAGATCGTGAGCTGGCGTCCACTGCCGCGTCCACTGCCGGTAACAAAGAAGTTATTCATAAATCAGTAGTGGACGAGAAACTAATGGACGCCCCCAACTTTACTGCTGAGGATGTGCGGGACGCAGCTGATATGTTGCTATGCTGCGATAGCTCGGAAGCAGTAGAAGCGGTACTTCAAGCCATTAGTGGCTTCTATCATTGGGCAAAACAGGCAATTTGGGCGCTGATTCCTAAGGAGAAGGAGATCGAGCTTCGGCAACTTGTGGGAGGCGTGATCACATGATAAATCCAGCACCGGGGCACGAGTTTTGCAACCTTCACGAAGAGCAGGAAGGAGCGACACCAGAAGACTCGCCAAAGCCGCTAGGGCGCTACTACCACTGTTTACCCCCTCGGATGCGGCAGGATTACGTTAATGCACTTGACAGAATAGATAAGGGTGATTATTCCATGCCAGAAGTTGAGGCTTGGCTTGAAAAGAACCGCCTTCCGACCAAGCCAAAGAAACGGAGGTAGGGAATTTAAATGACCTGTTCGCCCGAACAAAATCGCATCAATGGTGCGAAATTCAATGGAGCAATTACCGAGCGCAGCAAAGCGATCACCTTTAGGAACGTTGATAAGCACGGATTGCTTAGCACTCGATCACCACTGCTCGCTGGTGTGGACTTGGCGACTTTTCAAGGGATAGTGGAGGGGTTAATCAACGAGTACAAATATCGGAAGCCTAGCGAGCAGTTGCTGGTTCGGCAGGTCGCAATGGGCTGGCTCAGGCTTCCGATATTTGTTGGCGTCAGCTTCCGCTGACGCCAACAGCTTGAAAATCCCCAGTGACCCAGAGCGATTCAGTCGCTACGAGGCGCACATTCAACGTGGATTAAATGATTCATTAGAGCATTTGGAAAAGTTCAGGAACGGCGCAAAGCAGATTTCATAGGTCCGTTTCGCTTTCCGGACTCGCTCGTGGCAATCGTGGACGAATGGGCTGCGGAATCAAGGGCAAGAGCGGCTGAAAGCCAAATGATAGACGGGGCTGAGGCGGATGCAGATAATGCGGATTCAATGCATTGAATGTCCTCACTGGGGACATTCATGGGGGAATTCAACATTGTTGTGATCGCCGTGATTTCGAGACAGTCGCTTCTAGGGCAGAGGGGTGAGGTTAAGCCCTCTGATTCACTAGGCAGCGCAACCCTTAGCCGTCCAGGAAGCGATTTCAGGCCTAGCCCGGAGGCTAAAGTAATAAAGATAAGTGGTTTGGATTCTTGCAACCCTTAGCTGTCCCAGGAAGCGATTTCAGGTCTTTCAGTTAAGGACATATTTCCTGAACTGCTACCTTGCAACCCTTAGTTGTCCCAGGAAGCGATTTCAGGCTCTGAGAACAAGTTTCTCAGCAGGCAGCGTAGTCTTGCAACCCTTAGCTGACCCAGGAAGCGATTTCAGGCCCCTCGCCGTCGAGCAGTTAAGGACATATGTCCTTAACTGCAACCCTTAGCTGACCCAGGAAGCGATTTCAGGCCCGCCGCCACTCCTGGATACTGAATCGTCAATAATTCTTGCAACCCTTAGCTGTCCTAGGAATCGATTTCAGGGGTACGATTTGAATGTCTGCGTGCAGACGGTGGTGCTTGCAACCCTTAGCGGTCCTAGGAAGCGATTTCAGGTTTACCCGTTTTTTGGGCTGAGCTGAAGGCAGCAAACTTGCAACCCTTAGCGGTCCTAGGAAGCGATTTCAGGATTAACGGTAACAGTAACAGTATTTGCCTTGGGTTGATGTGCAGCCTTGCAACCCTTAGCGGTCCTAGGAAGCGATTTCAGGTGTCTCCTTCCATAATCTGCCGCAGCACTTTGGGACTTGCAACCCTTAGCGGTCCTAGGAAGCGATTTCAGGTCGCTGTTTGACCTAGAAGAACTAATCGACCTGCGTCTTGCAACCCTTAGCGGTCCTAGGAATCGATTTCAGGTAAGGGCGGGGTACCACCCCTGCCCAACCTCGAACTTGCAACCCTTAGCGGTCCTAGGAATCGATTTCAGGCGCAGTCCCCCATAGGTCAAGCGATAACTGAATAGCAGAATCCGATTGCGCGGATTTAGTCCTTGCGCGGATTTTAGATTTAGGCTTTCCTCTTGTAGGTGGTTCGCAATTATTGCCAACCTCCGACGGAGTAAGAGTTTTTGACTTAGCGCGAATCTTCTGACTCGCGATGGGTTTACGCTTTCCTTTGTGAGGGCTAGTTTTGGGTTGTTCGTCGCCGACGTTGTTTGAAAACACCTCCACATCCGCGCACTGAGTTGTTCCTGAATCAGCTTCTATTGCCCCAGTCTTGAGGGTTGAGGGTTGGCTACTGGTGTTACCAATCCCAGATGTAGCAGGG
>NZ_JAMPKA010000060.1:0-11081 GCF_039961855.1 Trichocoleus sp. Lan
TTTCTTGTTCGTATGCTTTGACTACTTTTTCTCGAAAGTCGATGGAGTAAGGTTTCATTCTACCTGTTCATGCACTGACCTCAATGTACTCTATATACCTGCAATCTGCCGTAATAAAGTTTCAATTACACCCGACCACGAGTATGTTCTCTGTTTTAGCAAGAAGTTAGGAAATTCTAAGTTTAAGCAACAGCAAGACTCCTCAATCCTCGCCGCATATCGAAAACCTGACTCTGAATCAGATCGACCTTATCGAGATCGACTCCTTAAGAAAAATGGAAAGAGTAGCCTGAAAACCGATCGCCCGTCAATGTTTTTTCCGATTATTGCACCAGATGGGACAGAAGTTTTTCCAATTCATGACGATGGACGGGAGGCACGTTGGGCACTTGGAAAGCAAGGAGTTGAAGAATTAATCTCAAGGAAAGAACTGATATGGAAAAAACGTGAGCGCGACGGCATAAAGCATTGGATTCCCTACACACGAGAGTTTGCGCCGGACAACCCTGCTCGTCCATATCCAACAATCTGGAATGACCTTGATACAACCCGCCAAACTAAAGCGCATCAAAAATTACTGTTTGGTGAGAATAGAGTTTTTGCCACACCAAAGCCTGAAGACTTGGTTCAGCGTGTCCTGGAAATTTGTACAGAAGAAGGCGATATAATTCTCGACTCTTTCGCTGGTTCTGGCACAACTGGCGCAGTTGCACATAAGATGGGTCGGCGGTGGATCATGGTAGAACTGGGTGAACATTGCCATACCCACATTATTCCTCGGCTCAAAAAGGTAATTGATGGTGACGACAAAGGCGGTATCACTGAGGCGGTAGGCTGGAAAGGCGGTGGTGGTTTTCGCTACTATCGTCTTGCCCCCTCGTTGTTAGAGCAAGATAAATGGGGCAACTGGGTAATTAACAAAACCTACAACCCCGCAATGCTGGCAGAGGCACTGTGCAAGATCGAAGGCTTTACCTATGCGCCCTCTGATACCTTCTATTGGCAGCACGGCTACTCCAGCGAACAAGATTTTATTTACGTTACCACTCAAAATCTGAGTCATGACCAGCTTGCCCAGCTTTCTGAAGAGGTAGGTAGCGACAAAACCTTGCTGGTGCTATGCACTGCTTTTCGAGGTAACACCGAAGCCTTTACAAATTTGACTGTCAGAAAAATCCCCAAACAGGTACTTTCTCGTTGCGAATGGGGGCACGATGACTACAGCCTCAAGGTTGAAAACCTGCCGCAAGCACCGCCCAAACTGGGACAGCAATCCCTCTTTGATCTGGAGAGCATTGAATGAATCGCCATGTAAACGCTATTTCAGGTCGGTTGAGCCTCCGTCCACCCCAGCGGCAATCCCTAGAGATACTGAGTCGGATTTGTGAGATCCTGCCACCCAAGAAAGACACAGATTTAGCAGCAGGACTGGCAGCGATTCAAAGCGAGTTCCCCACTGTCAGTAGCTTCGAGCGAGATTTTCCATCACTCTGCTTTTCGTTGGCAACGGGTGTAGGCAAGACTCGACTAATGGGTGCCTTCGTTAGCTACCTATATTTAGCCCACGGCATCAAAAACTTCTTTGTCCTTGCACCCAACCTCACGATTTACAACAAGCTAATCACAGACTTTACCCCTAATACGTCCAAGTACGTCCTTAAAGGCATTGCTGAGTTTGCGATCGATGCCCCCGAAATCATTACAGGTGGCAACTACGAAAAGTCAGCGACCATTACCGACTTCGTTAAATGCAAAATCAACATCTTTAATATTTCTAAAATCAATTCTGAGGTCAGAGGTGGCAAAAGCCCGCGTATTAAACAACTGTCAGAATACATTGGTGATAGCTATTTTAACTATTTGGCTGAGCTAGATGATTTAGTCATCCTCATGGATGAATCGCACCGCTATCGTGCCTCAGCCGGAGTGCGTGCCATTAATGAGCTAAAGCCAGTTTTAGGGCTGGAGTTAACAGCAACGCCATTTATAGAAACAAGCCGAGGTGCTATCCCGTTTAAGAATGTTATTTACGATTATCCGCTCGGTCGTGCAATAGTTGATGGTTTCGTAAAAGAACCTGCTGTTGTGACCCGTAAAGACTTTAATCCTGCCGGGATGTCGCCAGAACAAATTGAACACCTCAAGCTGAAGGATGGGGTACGGTTGCACGAGAGCATCAAAGTTGAACTAGAGACTTATGCTCGTGAAACTGGAAACCAGATCGTGAAGCCATTTATTCTTGTGATTGCTCGCGATACCACTCATGCTGCACAACTTGTTGAACTGATTCAATCTATAAGCTTTTTTGAGGGGCGCTACGAAAATAAAGTAATTCAGGTTGATTCCAGTAAGACAGGCGCACAAGAAGATGAAATGGTGGAACGCCTGCTCAAGGTTGAGCAGACGGAAGAACCTACTGAAATTGTGGTACACGTCAATATGCTGAAGGAAGGTTGGGACGTGACCAATCTCTACACAATTGTCCCGCTACGGGCTGCAAACGCCCGAATCCTCATCGAACAATCAATTGGACGGGGATTGCGCCTGCCATACGGTAAACGGACTGGTGTCATAACCGTTGATCGTCTGAACATCGTAGCCCACGATAAATTTCAAGAGATTGTTGATGAAGCGAATCGCTCAGAATCCACTATTCGGTTGCAACAAGTTATTCTGGCTCCAGAAGTATTGAAACAGCAAACGGTCACTCTGGTTTCACAACCTCAGCTTGCAAGTAAATTGGGGCTTCAACCAGTGCAAGTGACAAATAATAGCCAAGAAACATCATCTCCAACAATAGCTCCAACAGTGCAGCCTATCTTCACATCACCCGAAGAACAGAAGGTTGCTCAAATTGCTTATGGAGCTATTCTTAAACTGGAAAAGTACCCTGATACTGTACCTACGACTGCTCATCTTTTGTCGCCAGAGGTACAGGAAATGGTTCGAGAGGCTGTTATCAGGGAATACCAACCTGCACAGCTAGAGTTAGATGGTGTTCTCACACAGCCTAACGTGGAAGAGATTATCGCCAAAACCACAAATCTTGTAATCCAAGAGACGATCGATATTCCACGTATTATTGTGTTGCCTACAGGCGAAGTTAAGTCAGGTTTTAAACCCTTTACTCTAGAACTTGCTAGTCTAAACTATCCCCCACCCTCCGATGAATTATGGGTTCAACATCTCAGAACAAATCGACTTGAGATTATTGGACTTCAGAAAGGTGGAATTGAAGAGATACGCTTAGAAGACTATGTAGTGAGTGGTTTGGTGGATTTCAACGATATTTCTTACGATGAACACTCTGATCTTCTGTATGATTTAGCAGGACAAGTTGTAAGGCACGTCTGCTCCTATCTCTCTGAAGACGATGCAAGGAACGTACTGCGCTTTTATCAACGTGATATTGCCCAGTTTGTTCACACTCAGATGTTGCAGCACTTTTGGGAAGAAGCTGTTGATTACGAAGTCAGAATTAGGAGAAAATTTACAGCCTTAAAGCCAAGTGCTTACACTACAGCAGCTGATGAATCTCCGCTCGATTATCGTCAGGCACCCACCGATAAAAGTAATATGGCTAAATATCTTTTCGGTGGTTTTTCTAAGTGTCTTTACTCTGTACAAAAGTTTCAATCTGACACAGAACGAATGTTGTCTGTAATTTTAGAGCGGGAAGCGATTAAATGGTTTAAGCCAGCGAAGGGGCAATTCCAAATTTATTACCGTTGGAACGGAGATCACCCAGAATACCAACCAGATTTTGTTGCTGAAACTGCTGATGTCATCTACATGCTCGAACCCAAGAGGCGGAGTGAAATGGATGATCCTGAAGTGATTGCTAAAAAAGATGCCGCAGTCAAGTGGTGCCAAAATGCGTCGGAGTATATGCAGAGTAATGGTGGAAAACCCTGGAGCTACGTTCTGATTCCGCATGATATCATCGCCCAAAATATGACATTGAAGGGGCTTGCAGATATGTGTGGCGTAAGTTGAACTGATTTACTCCAAACAGACAATTGGTTTGGGCAACAGTCCACCCAAAAACTTATACTAAATCTGGGTCAACCCCAAGTTCCCTCAACCGCTCAGCCAGTCTAGCCAATCTCTCCTCTGCGGTTTCTGCTCGCTGCTCAGATGCGATCGCCTGTTCATCACCCGTGATCAGATCAATAGATTAGATTGCTCTCCATATCCCCGCTCATTGCTGGTTCGATGAATGGCTACTAACCTACATTTAGGCTCTTCTACAAAATCCGTCAGAATCAGGCACAAGCCGAAGCGGAAGCCAAAGTCGCTACTCAGGCGCTCGGTGAAGCTGCTGAGTAGCTTGGTACCAATGCCAAACACCAAGAGATAGAACCAATCCAGCTAAAGTTGCCAAGGATAGAGTATTAAACCCACAAAAGAAAGCCCTTGATTCATGACCAAGGGCTAACTATAGGGACTACTGGTTTACTGGAGTGGCTAACGATTCACATAGCCATAAATCCAGTTCCAGGCTTCTTGAGACAACCATCCGTTGCTGTTGTGCGGGTTAAATGCAGTAACCAGTAACTTGTCATTACCATCAATCTGCTGTCGGAGACGAGTAGCCACTTGCTCGGCAGTCAGGCTGGTTTTCAGCAACCAAGTAGACTCCAAGCAGTGGCAGGACTCTCCCATAGACGTAATTGCCTCAATAAGCCTTTGGTATTTTTGTCCGGGACTAATAAGGTCATAAGTCACCAAGATCATATTTTCTCCATTTCTGGAAGCCTTGACGCTATAAGAATGCTTGAGGTAGGCTTCCAGAAGAAGTAATAACCCCCTAAGCATTCATGTTTGGGTATGAAAGCGCCTAGAGCTGTCACTCCAGGTGCTTTCATTGTAGCTATGTTGTTTCGATTTTGGCAATAACCGAAACAGAGTTGCGGAAGCTTTGTCGGATGGGATGTTAATAATGCTAACCACATTACAGATATGATGGTTATAGATATAAAAAACCGAGATATTAAACTTACAAGAGAAAACTGCGTCTTAGATTACTGACGCAGAGGTTAGTGCCGAAAGGCAGGTGGCGAGACATGGAAGGAGTATTTACAAGACAACAAGCTTTAGACTTGACAGGACTCAGTTCAGGGCAGCTAAGCCGTCTGGACAAATCTGGTATTGTCAAACCCACCAAGCTTGGTGGTAACGGTCATCGTCCAACCGTACTCTACAGATGGAATCAAATCTTGGAACTGAGAACTATTGCCACTCTGAGAAAGAAGCTATCTATGCAGGAGATTAAGAAAGTTGTTGAGTATCTCCGAAAGAAAAACTTTGATTCAACGCTGCTAGGTAAATACTTAATTTTTTGCAACAACAAGCTTTACTGGTTTACCGCAGACGAATTGGGTGAAAAAGTTATTGAATTGAGTGGCAAGAACAAAGGACAACTGGTTTTAAAGGCGGTTGATCCGATCGGTAAGGCAATCCTTGAGGTGCAGAGTGAGGCTGAGTTACGCCAATCACTAGAGTCTAGCGAATCCTCTAAAAAGACACCTGTTGCATCTGTGTAGCCTCTAGTGAAGTAAAAAACCTGTACTGGTCTTGGGTAATCGCTAGATGTAATCAGCGCGATCGCTTCTGCTGTCGTCTCCCCTTCAAATCCTCAGCCAGTCGAAATCCACCAGTTTCCCCTCTCCCACGCTTGCCTGTTCGGTTTAACCTGCCTTTGTGCGAGTTTTTGGAGTTCTACATCGGAAGCGCGATTTGCGATCGCTCTTTCAGAGCCGCTCCGCTAACGCAGCAGCACTTCGCGATCGCCTTCACTCCATTTTAGAGATACAGATTGCCGCTCTTGTCAATTGCGTTGGGACTTCTCTCCACTCGGTACAGGTATGCGAATTAGGCTAGCGTTGGACTTTATCATTTTCTACTGATTGAGTAGACTCTTAATTTCTTCAGGCGTGAATGGATTTTTACCAGCACGTAGAGCATTAATCCAACGCTGCCGTTGTGCTTTACTTTCCTTATCATCAGTTTGAGTGATGTATGCTTGAAAGTCCTCAATCGCTCCTTTGGTGTTGCCTGCTCTAGCTCTGGCAAGACCACGGCTGTTCCGATAATTAGCATCATCAGGAGCAAGTGCTACGGCTTTTTCACAGGCAAACATTACCTGCTTGGCATACTCGCGCAGACTACCGTCCCAGCAGAGGGTGTTCCAAGAATCGGCAGAGATGTCAACATTTGCATCGAGCTTTTGGGCGTCGGTGTAGGTTGTAAGCACGTCGTTGAACTTAACCGTTTTTTTGAATTTATGCTGCACTAACAAAATATCTGCTTTACCAGCAATAGCTTGGGCTGCTAACCGTTTTGCTCTTTCTGTTGGAGAGATCGGTAGTGTAGGATTTTTCTCTCGTGCCTTTTGAAATTTGGCGACTGCTCCCTGAATGTCGCCTGTTTGTGCCAACTCATCACCCTCTACTAACCAATCTCTCTTTACACCATCGCAGAGGTTGTAATCGCTCTTTTCAACATCCAAGCTGTTCGTCTCTAATTTCGGTTTGTTCCTCAAATAATTCTGCACCCAATGGCAACCTCGCACCCTAAGTTCATCGAATCCTTCAACCTGCCATAACTTAACCGTTCCATCCTCTCCACTGGTCGCCAATTGCTTGCCATTAGGGCTGAAAATTACCCTCCCGACCCCGTTTTGATGGCCTTTAAATTGTGCCAACTCCTTGCCCGACAAATCCCACAAGCGGGCCGTGTCGTCAGAACCACTGGTTGCCAGTTGCTTGCCATCGGGGCTGAAAATTATACTCCCGACCCAGCCTTGATGGCCTTTAAATTGTGCCAACTCCTTGCCCGACAAATCCCACAAGTGGGCCGTGTCGTCAGAACCACTGGTTGCCAGTTGCTTGCCATCGGGGCTGAAAATTACACTTGTGACCCCGTTTTGATGGCCTTTAAATTGTGCCAACTCCTTGCCCGACAAATCCCACAAGCGGGCTGAGCCATCCTCTCCACTGGTCGCCAGTTGCTTGCCATCGGGGCTAAAAATTACACTCGTGACCCTGTTTTGATGGCCTTTAAATTGTGCCAACTCCTTGCCCGACAAATCCCACAAGCGGGCTGAGCCATCCTCTCCACTGGTTGCCAGTTGCTTGCCATCGGGGCTGAAAATTACACTTGTGACCCTGTTTTGATGGCCTTTAAATTGTGCCAACTCCTTGCCCGACAAATCCCACAAGCGGGCTGAGCCATCCTCTCCACTGGTCGCCAGTTGCTTGCCATCGGGGCTGAAAATTATACTCCCGACCCAGCCTTGATGGCCTTTAAATTGTGCCAACTCCTTGCCCGACAAATCCCATAAGCGGGCTGAGCCATCCTCTCCACTGGTCGCCAGTTGCTTGCCATTGGGGCTGAAAATTACACTCCCGACCCCGTTTTGATGGCCTTTAAATTGAGCCAACTCCTTGCCCGATAAATTCCACAAGCGGACTAAGCCGTCAGCATAACTGGTCGCCAGTTGCTTGCCATCGGGGCTAAAAATTACACTCCTGACCGGGACTTGATGGCCTTTAAATTGTGCCAACTCCTTGCCCGATAAATCCCACAAGTGGGCAGTGCCGCCCTCTCCACCACGGGTAGCCAGTTGCTTGCCATCGGGGCTGAAAGTTATAATCCAGGCACTGCCTTGATGTCCTTTAAATTGAGCCAACTCCTTGCCCGACAAATCCCACAAGCGGGCTGAGCCATCCTCTCCACTGGTCGCTAGTTGCTTGCCATCGGGACTGAAAATTATACTCCAGACTATGCCTTGATGCCCTTTAAATTCTGCCAACTCCTTGCCCGACAAATCCCACAAGCGGGCTGAGCCATTTACTCCACCAGCCGCCAGTTGCTTGCCATCGGGGCTGAACTTCACGCTCAACATGCCCGAATACGAGCCTTGATGCCCTTTAAATTGAGCCAACTCCTTGCCCGACAAATCCCACAAGCGGACAGTACCATCCCCTTCAGCGGTAGCCAGTTGTTTGCCATTAGGGCTGAACACCACTTCATTGGATTTATCCCCTCTGAATACGACCAACGGCTTGCCCGACAAATCCCACAAGCGGACAGTACCATTCCCTTCACGGGTAGCCAGTTGCTTGCCATCGGGGCTGAAAATTACACTCCAGACCGGGCCTTGATGCTCATTCAATTGTGCCAACTTCTTGCCCGACAAATCCCACAAGCGGACTGTGCCGTACTTTCCCTGGGTAGCCAGTTGCTTGCCATCGGGGCTGAAAATTACACTCCTGACCGAGCCTTGATGCTCATTTAATTGTGCCAACTCCTTGCCCGACAAATCCCACAAGCGAACTGTGCCGTCCTTTCCACTGGTAGCCAGTTGCTTGCCATCGGGACTGAAAATTACGCTCCAGACCGAGCCTTGGTGGCCTTTAAATTGAGCCAACTCCTTGCCCGACGAATCCCACAAGCGGACTGTGCCGTCAGAATCACTGGTAGCCAGTTGCTTGCCATCGGGGCTGAAATTTACACTCCTGACCGAGCCTTGATGCCCTTCTAAACGGCTGCGTTCTCTGGTGCTGTAAGCCGTCAATTGCAATATTCTTAACACTCGATGCTGAGTTTTAGCGTCTGCCCAAACCGCCTGCTTGAGTTTTTTTCCTGCCCTTAAACTCTCCATCAATCCATCAAACTCTCGATCTGAAGCCAAAAGTGTTTCTGAGGATGCAGTGAGAGCATTGATTTCACTAACTTGCGAACGTAATGCCAATCTCACGGCTGCAACTGCCAGAACTGCAAACACGCATCCAGCTGCAACGGAGCCAATGAGAGAATGTTTCAGAAACCGACTGTGCTTTTCTTCACTGAGCTTTCGTTGTTCCCGTTCCTTTTTCAGCTCAACCATTAATTCTTTCGATCTTGGTTCCTGTTGCTGGCGGATGAATGTAGCGATATAGTCATGCACTAGCTGATAGCGGTCAGCCGGAAGTTCTGGCAACAGCACGACTAAGCCAGAATCCACAAAAATCTGGAGTACCAAATCCAACTTGCTCGTTTTTATCGCGAATGGCTGCAAATCCCCTTCCAATTCGGTACGAGTCTTCAGAGGACGAGTTCCTTTTTCATCCGTGAGCAAATACAGCACCAACTCCGCCGCTTGCTCATTCTCAGCACCGCAGTCTTTCACCACTTCTGCCAGGTAGCGCTTGACCAGTTCTTCCTTTCGACCGCACGCCTGATACTCGGCTAGCTTGGTGATGTTCTCTGCTTGCAACTGCGCCCCCACGATTTGTAACTCAATCGGGCGCACTTCCCCCTCATTACCGGCTAAATCCCGCACCAGTTGCTCAATCAACGCAGGTTCTAAGTGAAAATAAGTTCGCTCGGTTAAACGCTCGACGATTGCTTTCGCATCCTCAACTGAAAAGTTGCCCAACCCATAGCGGACATTCCGTGTCAAAATATCATTACCAATCATCTTCATGCTGTCCAGGCGCTCGCACTCCAGCAAATAGTGCAAGTAATCCTCCCGCAACGATAGGATTACCTTCACTGGCAAAATGTTGAGGCACTCTCCCAGAAATTCAAAAAATCGCCGCCTTTCGCCAGTAGTGGGATAGACAAAGAAGAATTCTTCAAATTGGTCAAAAATCAGTACCGTCCGCAGATGGCGCGATTCACCTTGTTGTAGCTGTTCCAAGATAGCTGCTTCTGAATCAAGGGGAGTGGGTAAATCGATTCCCTTCTCTAAGAGTGCCTCTGCCAATAATTTCCCCAATTCCCCAACCCAGCTTGTGTAAACTCGCATCGGTACAGGTAAAACATCAGACGTGCCAATCGCTTTTTGTTTCAAAGCTGGCACTAGCCCCCCATTGACTAGGGAACTTTTACCCACCCCAGACTGCCCGTGAATGACGATTAGCTTGTAGCTAGGCTCGCCTATCCGCCGAACTAAACGCTCCACATCCAACTCCCGACCGGAAGCCGTAATCTCTGGAGCTAAAGTTTCCTGACTTTCAACTTGCGTCAGTGCCAATTTTGTCTGTCGTCGTGGCTGTATCCGACCTGCACCAACAAACGCCCGAAACCCATACTGTTGCTCAATCAATTGCCGCTCTAGCTTAGTTTCAAAGGCTTTGAGATATTCCTTTTGCTCAAAATAGAGTTTCTGTAAATCGCACAGGATGTCGAGATATAGTTGGGTATCATATTTAGGACTACCGACTTCTTTAGCTGCTTCTAGATTGCGAATCGCCTCTTGTGGTTGCTCTAGGTTTTTTTGCGCCTGTGCCAGAAGAAACCAATATCGACTGGGAGTATAAGAAATTACGGATTTATTCGATAAATAATAGACAAAACCTGAACTATGATGAGGTGATTGAAAGCTGGGAACACCAGCTAAAACTTCTAATGCTTTCTGAGAAAAATCTTTGGCCTCAGTCCAACGTTTTTTCGCTAAAGCTACCTCAGCTAAAAAGCTATAATCCTGAGCCTGTTCAACGAGTTTGTTTTCAGTTTGATGCAGTTGCAAAGCTTTATGAGACAGAGTTTGCAACTGCTCCCAATCTTGTAACCCTCGGAGAATTAGACCAAAGAGCTGCAAGGAATTAGCGACTAAATCTGGACGTTGAGCTTGTTCAAAAACTGCTACAGATTGCCACAGATAATGCCGAGTTGCTTGCCAATCAGGGTTGTTGATTTCTCCATGAAGTGCTTTCCGGTAATAGCACAAGGTGATGTCACTGAGAATTTTCCCCTGTCGCTCTAAATTATTACTCTGTTCCCAAAGTTCTAACCCTTTTTGATAATGCTCTAGAGCGATATCTAAATTCCGATTGGCATAATCCACATATTCAGTACGCCCTAGCAAGGATTCTATATTCGCTCTGAGTTCTAGGTCTAATACTTGCTCGCGGCTTTGTAAATCCTGACAAGCTCGTTTGATTTCCCGACAAGCTGATAAAGTAACGGTTAAATTTTCCTCAAAGAATCGCTCGGCTGTTTCCTTTAGAAAGTCTACTAATTCATGAGTGGTGAGCGTAAAGTCCGTCGTTGTTGCCCAACTCTCGAAATCAGGAGCTAGCTGAAGTAGT
>NZ_JAMPKA010000061.1:0-10946 GCF_039961855.1 Trichocoleus sp. Lan
ACTGCTTTGTCAACATTCTCTGCGGATTGATTGCCTACTGCCATCAACCGAAGAAGCCAGCGATTGCCATTGACCACAACTTGCTGCCTTCGGCTTAACCCGAACTGACGTTAAATTAAAAACTGTTCGTAATAATTTCAAAAATAAAATCATAGGAAGCGATCGCATCCCTTTCAATTAAAGACGCGATCGCTTCCTTCTATTCGCCCAAACCCGACTTTAACTGAGTTCTAGCGCTTTCTAAGGCTTCTTTCAGCTTGCTGGGATCGCGTCCGCCAGCTTGCGCCAGGTTGGGGCGTCCGCCGCCGCCGCCGCCGCAGATTTTAGCGATCGCGCCAATGAATTTCCCAGCTTGTAACCCTTTTTTGTTGACTTCCGGGCTAAAATGTGCAACCAAACTTACTTTATCTGCTTCGGGAATTGATGCCAAGAATACGGCACCATTCCCCAATTTTTGCAGTAATCTTTCAGCCGCATTTTTTAGGGATTCGGCGTCAACATCGCCCAATTCGGCAACTAAAATTTTGAAATCGCCCACTGTTTCAGCAGTGCTGAGTAACTGGTCAGATTTCGCGAAGGCGAGTTCTGCCTTTAATGCTTCTAGCTGCTTTTGAGATGCCTTTAATTCGTTCTGGATGTTAGTAATTCTGTCGGGGAGTTCTTCGGGTTTGACTTTAAAGCGATCGCTCAAATCTTTAACTACTTTCTCCCGGACATTCAAGTATTCCAGAACCGCTGGCCCTGCCACTGCTTCGATCCGCCGCACTCCAGAGGCGACACCCGCCTCGGAGACTATCTTAAATAGCCCAATTTCAGCAGTGTTGTGAACGTGAGTACCGCCGCACAATTCCATCGAAACGCCGGGGACATCCAGTACCCGCACTTCATCGCCGTATTTTTCACCAAACATCGCGATCGCGCCTTTCGCTTTGGCTTCCGCAATTGGCAGAATCTCGGTTTCGGCGGGATGCGCTTCTGCAATCCAAGTATTAATTTGTTCTTCGATTTGTTGTACTTCTTCGGATGTCACGGGACGAGGACAGTTGAAGTCAAATCGCAGCCGATCGAAGGCGACCAAAGAACCCGCCTGAGTAATGGACTCATCAACAAATTTCTTTAATGCCGCTTGCAGCAGGTGCGTTGCTGTATGATGCGCTTGCACGCGACGGCGACAAGACAAGTCAATTTGGGCAGTTACAGCATCTTCTACCCGCAGCGTACCGCGTTCGATGCGACCGAAATGGACGAAGAAATCAGATTCTTTCTTAACGTCTTCAACTCGCACCAAAACGGAATCGCCGGAGATGTAGCCGCGATCGCCAATTTGTCCGCCCGATTCTGCGTAGAATGGCGTCTTATCAAGGACAATCTGCACTTGTGTTCCCGCTTCCGCCGCTTCGACAGATTTGCCTTCTACAAGAATCACTTCTACTTGCGATTGGCTGGAAGGTTGGGTATAACCCAGAAACTCGGTACTGTGAATGTGTTCAGCTAGCTTATCTAGGGAACCTTGGACGGTGAGATCGATAGTTTCGTGGGCGGATTGCGATCGCGTTTGCTGTTCCTCCATTGCCGCATTGAAGCCTGACTCGTCTACGGTGAGTCCTTCTTCCTCTGCAACTTCCTGAGTAAGTTCTACAGGGAAGCCGTAGGTGTCATAGAGAGTAAAGGCGTCTCGTCCGCCAATTTGAGTTTTGCCTTCCTGTTTCACCCGCTGGATAATTTCATCCAACAGTTTCTCGCCTCGTTCCAGTGTCTTGAGGAAGCGAGATTCTTCCCGTTGCAGTTCCGCTTTGATTTGTGCTTCTCGAACCCGGACGATCGGATAAGCGGATTCGGAAAGCGCGATCGCAGTTTCCGCTACTTGCGGCGTAAATTCCCCTTGAATGCCAATCAGTCGTCCGTGACGCACCACGCGCCGAATCAAGCGCCGCAGCACATACCCCCGCCCAATATTCGATGCGCGAATTTCATCGGCAATCATGTGGACGACGGAACGGACGTGATCCCCAATGACCTTCAGGGAAACTTTCGTCTTTTCGTCGCTGCTGGCGTAATCAATTCCGGCGATTTCAGATGCAGTTTTGACGATCGGGAAAATCAGGTCAGTTTCGTAATTGTTGGGAACCTGCTGGAGGATTTGCGCCATCCGTTCTAGTCCCATCCCCGTGTCGATGTTCTTATTTTGCAGCGGCGTTAGGTTGCCTTCTGCATCCCGGTTGTATTGCATGAACACCAGGTTGTAGAACTCGATGAACCGGGTGTCATCTTCTAAATCAATCTTGTCATCACCGCGTTCTGGGTGGAAATCATAGTAAATTTCCGAACAAGGACCGCAAGGACCAGTGGGACCAGATACCCAGAAGTTATCCGCTTCTCCCATGCGTTGGATTCTGGCTTCGGGAACGCCAATTTTATCCCGCCAAATCGTATAAGCTTCCTCATCTTCCCGGAAGACACTGACGACAAGGCGTTCTGGGGGTAAACCAAAAACTTGTGTTGACAGTTCCCAACCCCAAGCGATCGCTTGTTCTTTGAAATAATCCCCAAAGCTGAAATTACCCAACATCTCAAAAAACGTGTGATGTCGGGCAGTCCGTCCGACATTCTCAATATCGTTGGTGCGGATACATTTTTGAGAAGTCGTGGCACGCTTGAACTCAGGCGATCGCTGTCCTAAAAATATCGGCTTAAAAGGCAGCATCCCGGCGATCGTTAGCAGTACGGTGGGATCTTCTGGCACTAAGGAAGCACTCGGCAAAACTTGATGTCCTCGCTGGGCATAGAAGTCGAGGAATTTTTGCCGAATTTCGCTACCGCTAAGGAACTGGGAGGAAGAAGACATGGGAATTTACAAGGGCTTGGTATCGGTCAACTTTATCTATTTTTACATTTGTTTATGCCTTGTTGTAGCCCTTCTCGTTCAGGCATTGCAAGGCAGGGGAATTGTTTCTCTTTACTAACGCTTATTTGCTGTGTTTAAAGACTTGTCAAGTTTAGTTAAATCGGGGATTTTCCTCCAAAATGGGGTGCTAATTTAATAGTGGACACCAGGAAGTTAGCAAAACAAGGAGGCAGATGAAAAACGGAATGGGAAAAATAGACGCGGTGTCCCCGGTCTGTTACCCAAGTGCAGCAAGAACCAACCAAGCATAGACTGTAGTGGTAAAAAGCACTGGAGGGGCAAAAAGCCAAGCTGGTGCAAAGCCAAACCAAAGTCTGGGAAGACTGGACTATGCTGGAATACTAAAGATAAAGGTGAAGCTGCCAAACTTGTCCACCCTAGTTGTTGAAGTTCATTTTTTGAGAAAACCAATCCTTTCGATCTAACGGGCTTAGTCGCACTCGACTAAGCCCAAAAATGTTTTTAGGGGAATTTTTATCGAGGATGCGAACTGACAAGTCAGCGCTAGACTAACGCGATCGCGCCAGAATGCCGAATCTGCATTATCGCTCAGCAGGCTGATTTATCCGACACTGTGTCAACGGTAAAATAAAGGCTTCTCGAATCGCACACTTGCAAACTTAATTGACTTGAATTGAATTTATGGCACTT
The DNA here is from genome assembly GCF_039961855.1 of Trichocoleus sp. Lan. Lineage (NCBI taxonomy): Bacteria > Bacillati > Cyanobacteriota > Cyanophyceae > Leptolyngbyales > Trichocoleusaceae > Trichocoleus > Trichocoleus sp. Lan. Next base: position 3,557 of record NZ_JAMPKA010000061.1, read on the forward strand.
CAACTAAAAGTTCCCACTATTGCCTGTAATGGCTGTGCAGAAACGATTACCGACACGATCCATACGATGGAACCCGACGCCAAGGTGGACGTGGATGTAAAAGCCAAGACGGTGACAGTGGAAGCTCAAGCTTCGGAAGAAACAATCAAACAAGCAATCGTGGCGGCAGGTCATACGATTGAAGGTTATCAATAACCATACTCTGCATTACTAGGGTTAATTTTGAGCCAGTTAGGTAATAATCTAACTGGCTTTTGTCTGGTTACTGACTTCGTAGTGAATCAAGAAATCACAGATGAATCGGCTGCAAAAAGGCGCGATCGCGTAGCGTCTCCAAAGGAGAATCCCTCTGTTCTTGACAAATGGGGATGCGATCGCTCGCTTTACGCTTCCTTTCTCAAGAGTGGTAACATATACCGATTATCTGCCAGCATAAAGAAGAATCTGCTCGCAGGTTGTTCAAGCATTTGGGTAGTGTGGCAGTTTTATGAAGATTTTGTAAAATTCTCTACCGCCAACGGAATACCCATCTCTAATACTTGTAGCAAACTGAGAATGTAACAGAGTGTGTCGGTGCCAACGATCGGGTTAGAGTTTGGTAGTGCTACCCAGTTCAATGGCATAGCAGCCAGAAGCCTCGTATAGCGGCATCCGCTAGAGCGATCGCTTCTTCGCCCCACAATCTACACGCTCATCCAGTCTAGGGTCATCTATCCATTCGTCTCCTTCGTTGCTCCATAAAAACTCTAGTGGTAGAAATTCTCACGTTTCGTCAACAGGGAAAGAGCCTTGATTCTTCCGGAATACCTACGCTAATGGATGCTTTTGTTCTAGTTGTTGGAACTGATGCATTTCTGGCAACATTTCTGACGCGAATTGCTGCTTTAGTCGGTGGCGCAGTTGAAGCTGCCTCCCAGCTAGATGAAGTCATCCCACTGCTGGAAAAGCGACTGCCCTATATCTTAATTTTGCAGGCAAGTCTGGAGGGCAGTTTGGAATTCTGTTATCAGCTCAAACAACATAACCAATTAGCGGGGATTTACTGCATCTTGATAGAAGACCGACCGGAACTTGCCCACGAGCAAACACTTTCCGATCGACACCGGAAGTTGGCACTCATGGCAGAAGCTTTAGAAAAAGGAGCAGATGCTTACTTGCAAATTGCCCCAGTCAGAAGAAGGAGTGCTGCCCTTGCACAAGAGGAGATTGGGTTGCAAGATCGCTTACTGGCAGCACAAATTCAGATGGGATTACGCAAGGTGCAGAACTATCGCCAATTGATGCGAACTAATGATTTATTGTCAACAATGGCGCTATCTGACCCGCTAACAGAATTGAATAATCGTCGTGCCTTGGAATGGGAATTGCCCCGGCAGATTCAAAATGCTCGGAGTCGCTCAATACCGTTGAGTTTAGTGATGTTGGATGTGGACTTTTTCAAGTCTATTAACGACACCTACGGGCATCTTATCGGCGATCGCGTCCTGCAACTACTCTCCGCTCGTCTGCAACACAACCTGCGATTTCAAGACACTCTCTTCCGCTACGGGGGCGAGGAATTTGTTGTAATTCTCAGCCACACAGATGTTCAAGAGGCTCCAGTGGTAGCCCACCGTCTGTGTCGCCTGATCTGCGAACAACCCTTCAGAATTAATCCCACCCTGTCACTCACAATTACGATCAGTTTGGGGACAGGCACCCTGAATGCGACGGACGATATTAAAGGAGTAAACTTGCTACAACGTGCTGACCAAAACCTTCTGCAAGCCAAATCTGATGGTCGCAATCGAGTTGTTAGTGAATAATTGCGAATTGCGGAAGAGGTAGAAATTCTCCCCTCAATTTTTACCTCTTAAAAACAACGAGAAGTGTATTGGAAATTACTACTTGTTTGAGCTAAAAAGAGTATAGTTAAATAATAGAAATCTGCCTAAAAATTTTATTGTAGCTTAGTTCTTCCTTGTCAAAGTTAGTATATCAAAAAAAGTAGGTGAAGTCTAGGATACAGAGGCAACAACTTCCCATTAATTCTATAAATTGGTAATTGATTAATGACTACTAATTAGGAACGACTAACTTCTAAAAGTATGTTGCTGAAGCACCTGATAACACTCCTCAACTGAAGCACGTTGTTCCATCCTCGCCACCAGGGCTTCGTAGGCGGGATAGTTTTCCTCAATCAGGGTACGTGCTTGCAGCGCACTGGCACGCTCTTTCTGCTGAGCGCCGCTTTCCTGCCGTCCTAACTGTGTCAGCGCCTCTCTAATTTTATGCCGGTCTTCTGCGCCTCCCTCGGCGCTACCGTATGCCAAAATCTCGGCGGCGATGCCTGCCATCCAGACGGTGCAGAATCGATCCAGGATGACTTGCATCTCCCAAGGGCTTGTCATTTCTTGCTGCAATTTTTGGGTATCAAATATTACTCCACCTTGCCCAGGATTTCCTTGTCTAACGGTTTCCCAGGCGCTGAGCGTGTAGCCGGTGATGGGAATTTCAAGTAAGTAGGCGACGAGGAAATGACCGGCTTCATGCCGCAATACGCGATCGCGGTATTTGGAGTCAGCACCTGCAAACAACTCCAAAAGGATTGCAATCCCTTTGCCTTGGAAGCTCAGGGTGTCTAAGGTTGCCAGTCCCAGAATGCTAATCGTTGCGATCGCGGGGATTGTCGGTGATATGTTCAACATTGGCCCCAACAAGCTAGAAAGCGTCATTGCAAAGACGCCAATGGCAATTAGATTTAGGGCAGTTTGTTGCATGATATTGAAGTCTAAGGTAGATGAATTAAAAATTAAAACTGGTGCTTTAAATTTTGCATTTTTAATTTTTAATTACTGGCTAGGGTAAAGTATTGGGGTTGGGATTGGTCGGGGACACGACAGAGCGATCGCCCGATGGCTGTGCCCCACCTCCGAATTGTTTGGCTTTATAAAATGTTTCCAGACTATCGCGATCGCCCACATAGCGCCAGTGCCACGGTTCATAACTAACGCCTTGGGGATTGTTGCGGGGAAACGATATCTCAAAGCTATAGTAAGGGGCGTTCTTCTGAAGCCACTTAAAAGCCGCAGTCTTCTCAAAGTTAGGACTGAGATTCGTTGCGGGGACTCTTCCATCACCCACGTCTATCGCGTACCCAGTATGATGTTCGCTGTGACCGGGAGGCGCACTCACTTTTGCCCGTTCGGCGGCTGACTGTCCGCGCTGCGCCTTGGTGTCAAAATATAAATGCTGCTGCTCGCTAATCGAGCGAAATCCTGAAATTGGCACGATGATAATCCCGGAAGCTCGCGCCGCTGCTACCATCGCGTTATATTGTCTGGCAGCAGCTTTACGCATTTTCAAGCGACCATCCGCTGTAATCGCCTCAAGTTCGGACTGGGGTGCCTCTTGATAGGAAAAGTGTCCAAACAGGGTATTGGCTGCTGGTGTCGCTGGAGGCGTTTGAATGCCTGAAACGTCACTTTGTATAGGCGACGCATTCGATTCGGGTACAGGACGGGGGACTAAGATACCGATAATCAGCGCGATCGCTCCCAATCCCAACAAACCGCCAAACAGGAGAATCGGCTGCCACTGTCGCTGGCGTCGTCCGAGGTACGGCGTATCCCGCAACGCCTCCGGAATATCGTCTATCGGCAGTGCCGACTTGGGTGGTTTTTCAGGCATACCCGCGTTTTCCAAAAGAGCCACTCCTGTTGTTTTTGTGGTTAGTTATCAATTCTTAGATATCCAACAACGGCACTGAGACTCAACACCTAACTTTACAAGTATTTTAGACTGAGCGAATCTCAACAGCCGCCGTGTATTCCCAGATGCCTCGTCATCAACCCTGATGCTTAACATGAATAGAGGCTGACATATCGTACAGGTGTCAGTCTAAACCTTCTGCTGACAACCCATGAGACGATGCCTAATATAGGAATTCAACTGCTGGAACTCTATTTCCGGCTAGGTGGTGGCATTTTGCTGGGATGGGTTTTGGGTCGCCAACTGCCCAAAGTAGTTCCCACCTATTTAGGGAAGTTTCTCTTTTGGATTGGAGTCCCGCTTGGCATTGTGGCGTTTCTGCGTCACGCTGACTTATCTGGGCCAATTTGGATTGCACCCGTCGCCGCTTGGGTGGCAATTTTGGTGGGAGCCGGATTAGCCTGGTTTTGGATGGGAAGACAAGCCTCGCAATTCCCTAAAAAAGCTTGGAGTAAATCCACTCAAGGAAGTTTTCTATTAGCCTCAATGGTCGGGAACACCGGCTACTTAGGTTATCCCGTTACCCTCGCTCTCGTCGGGCAGCAGTACTTTGGGTGGGCGCTATTTTATGACCTGATGGGCACCACGCTGGGAGCCTACGGCTTGGGCGTTGTCTTGGCGGCTCGTTTTGGGGTTGGGGCAGAGAAAGGCGTCTTCCCGTCCCTACAGGCAGTGCTGATTAATCCTGCGCTGTGGAGTTTTGGCTTTGGACTGGGTTTTCGCAACTTCCCACTGCCCGAACCCGCTGAACAATTGCTGCAAATGATTGCTTGGAGTGGAGTGGCGCTGGCTTTGGTGCTAATCGGTATGCGCCTCAGCCAGCTTTCTTCCTGGGGTAGCCTCCCTTCGGCATCTGTGAGCTTGGGGATTAAAATGCTGCTCGTTCCGCTGGTACTGGGCGTTGGGGTTGGGCTGCTGGGTGTGAGTGGGGCACCCCATCTGGTCATTGTTTTACAGATGGCAATGCCTCCAGCGTTTGCCACCCTCATCTTGGCAGAAACCTACAATCTCGACCGAGATTTAACCGTGACGGCACTGGTTGTCGGGACGATAGGACTCCTATTGACTCTGCCGGTTTGGTTGGTGTTATTTGGTCGCTGAAACAGCAGCATAGCGTTGGGCTAACTCTGAGGGATCGACCTGTTCGTATTTTTCAAAGGGTTGGTGAATCCAGGGGTTTTCCGGGAGATAGTCCACATAGTAGTCAGGCGCGATGACAGAGCAAGCTTTGTACCAGATGACAGCAGTACGAATCTGTTCGACATCAGCCGCATAATGATGTTTCAGCCAAGGGATAGCTTCCCGGAGGGTGATGCCAGAATCCACTAAGTCATCCACCAGGAGAATGCGGCTACCCAGATGAGGGGAAGTCATCGTGAGGTCGCGGGCAAAGGCGAGAGAACCTCGAAAGCGATCGCCTGTGCCGCCGTAAGAAGTGGCAGCTAAAATTGCCAACGGTTTGTGGTAAATTCGCGATAAAATATCACCCACCCGTAGACCGCCCCTGGCAAGGCAGACAATCTGGTTAAACTCCCAGCCGGATTGATAGATGATTGCCGCCAACTGTTCGATTTTTTGGTGGTACTCTGACCATGACACGTAAAGCTCTGGCATAACAGGCACAATTGAACAGGTTTAGAGAACAGTACAAATGCTATAGAACAAATGCTATAAAATTCCCGCTCTTGGGAGACAGATGCGATACTTTTTTGAAATTTTCAATCCCCCTGCCATCAGCCAACTGCCATGAGTGATTCCTCTTCTGAGCATTCCCCCGCGACACCCGACAGCGAAAAGCTAAAGTTAAGTACGAAACTGGCTTATGGTGCCGGTGATGTAGGTGCTGCGATCACCGCAAATATTGGGGTGTTTTATACCGCCTATTTTCTGACCGATGTCGCCGGAATCGCCGCTGGACTAGCGACTTGGATTCTCCTGATTGGCAAGGTTTGGGATGCGGTGAACGATCCGGTTGTCGGGGTGCTTAGCGACAGAACAAACTCGCCACGCTGGGGGCGTCGGCTTCCCTGGATGTTATATGGGGCGATTCCGTTTGGAATCACGTTCTTTTTGCAGTGGCTAGTTCCTCGATTTAGCGCCAATGACTCTGCAAATCAATGGGGATTGTTCTGGTATTACATTGTCATTTCGATTTTGTTTAATTCGTTTTACACCGCTGTTAATTTACCCTACACCGCCCTAACTCCAGAACTGACTCAGGACTACAACGAACGCACGAATCTCAACAGCTATCGGTTTGCTTTCTCGATTGGGGGAAGTATCGTATCTGTGATTGTGTTCGGAATCATCGCCGCTTTGATTCCTAATGACCGCATCCAGCAATATTTGGTGATGGGCGTCGTTTGTGCAATCTTGTCGGTCTTACCGATTTATTGGTGTATTTGGGGGACACGCGATCGCATTTTGGCAAGGGCGGCACAAAATCCCACCTTTGAGCAACCTGTTTCCCTCCCAATTTTGCAACAAGTGCGGATTGTTTTGAGCAATCGCCCTTTTTTATATGTTGTTGGAATTTATCTGTGTTCCTGGTTAGCTGTCCAGGTCACAGCGGCTATCATTCCTTATTTTGTTCTCAGTTGGATGCGCTTAAGCGATGCAGTCGTTGCCCAAGTCATTCTAGCGGTGCAGGGAACAGCATTGTTGATGCTGTTTATCTGGAGTAAGCTTAGCCAGCGATACGGTAAAAAAGCCGTATATTTTATGGGGATGAGCGTGTGGATTATTGCCCAGGCGGGACTATTTTTCTTACAGCCCGGTCAAATTGCTTTCATGTACGTGTTAGGAGTGATGGCAGGTTTTGGCGTTTCTACTGCTTATTTGATCCCGTGGTCGATGCTGCCAGATGTGATTGAATTAGATGAACTAACAACTGGACAGCGGCGGGAAGGGATTTTTTACAGCTTTATGGTGTTCTTGCAAAAAGTCAGTTTAGCTGTTGCCGTGGCTCTAGTCTTGAAAAGCCTGGAGTGGAATCAATATATTCGGTCTACCCCAGAGAACTTAGCCCCAATTCAACCGGATTCTGCACTTTTAGCGATTCGCATCGCCATCGGACCTCTACCAACAATTGCCCTAATTTGTGGATTAATCCTGGCATACTTTTATCCTCTGACTCGTGAGGTTCATGCCGATATCTTACTGAAACTGAAAGAACGGAAATTAAAGGCTCAATAGCTCTTAATTAATGAGCTTTTCGGTTTGAATGGGTGGGTTAGAAATTCACCCATTCAAAAAAGTTTTTTTTTGAATATTATGGACTTTATTGATTTTTTTTGGTAAGCTGAAGTTGATAAGGAAGAACTGACTAGTAATATTTTTTTGAGATATATTTTCATTATTTAAGAATACCTTTTCAACGCATAGCTAGTAGTTGTTTGCAATACATTCTTCAAAAATTTTTTTTTAAAGTTTTGAATCATTGCATAGAATACCAGCATCATTCATTTAGCTAATCGCTAATTTAAGCATAAGAATCGCTACAACACGTCCAAAATCAAGCCAATCAATAGACCTCCTGCATGAATAGGAGAGCGTGTGACAGTGGGCAATTGTTGCTAGGAAAAGCACGCTAGATTTTGATGAGAACGAATTCTAGAATCAGCGATGCAATACCGAGAGT
>NZ_JAMPKA010000062.1:0-7376 GCF_039961855.1 Trichocoleus sp. Lan
ACTGCTTTGTCAACATTCTCTGCGGATTGATTGCCTACTGCCATCAACCGAAGAAGCCAGCGATTGCCATTGACCACAACTTGCTGCCTTCGGCTTAACCCGAACTGACGTTAACTAAGTTTTCCGAAACCGGGTGGGGTCAAGCCGCATCAAACCCATAATCAGCGCTACTCCTACAACAGCGCCTCCTAAGTGAGCAAAATGGTCTACCCCGTCTTGAATCCCAGTTTGTTGAAATTCAAAGAACACTCGCTCAATCACAAACTGACCCAAAATCAGAACTTCCAAGACTTTGCGCCAATTCCAGCTCAACTTAATCAACACGCTGACCGCGAATAAGCCAAAGACGGCTCCCGAAGCCCCTAAAGAATAGATTGGCCCATGCTGGAAAAGCCAACTCATCAGACTAGCGCCCAGTCCGCAGATGATGTAGGAAGCGACCACCCCGAAGATCCCTTCCTCTTCCTCAACTAGGCGACCAAAGATATAAAGAAAAAATAGATTTCCCGACAAGTGCGCCCAGCTGGCATGACAAAACATCGCCGTGAAGAACTGATAAAAGGCTGGGCGGGCATGATTGAGATATAAACCTTGAAGATTGAGGCTGAGAATATGGTCAGCAATAAAGATAACTAGGTTGATCAAAATCAGGGCAAAAACACCGTTGTATTGGTTGTTTCGTCTGCGGTTTGATGAACGATCCTCTAGTAGCAAGTCAGTTGCAGAATCGGTCGGTTCTGAGTTTCCCTGATTCTTTCTCATAGCTGGTATTCTCAACGGCATCTGTATTAATAATCTTCTGAGTCTGACGACTCCCACTCCTGATAATTTTTATGAGAAGTGGAGGCATTTTCAGTGTCTTGATAAGAATCACCGTATCCACGAGGCTCAAAACCATTTCTTTGCCCTGGTGGCAAACGCTCGATTGACCTACGCCCTCCCGTAGGACGCTTGAAAGTTTTCCAAGCAGCTTTCACACCGGCAAAGACGCTGCGGGTGCCAACTTGCACGTTTTGAGCCTGCTTCTTAGCACCGCTAATGCTTTGATCGACTTGTTTAACGACTTGACTGGCGCTCTTGACACCTTCATTGACATCATCTGTCAAGTCACTAATTTCCAAACCCGTCAGGCGAATTGATTCTAGTGTGGGGGGCATTTCTCGGTTTAGCGTATCTGCTAACTTTTCTACGCTGCGAGCTGCCCGCGCTAATTCTTGTACCGCTGGCAGCAGCGATACTAAGACGGCAGCTAAGCTAACCGCCACCAGTAAAACCGAAAATCCTAACCAAAATAAGGGTTCAGTCACTCTTGCGATCGCCTATCGTCTGTGGTTACAAGGGGGCGTGCATCAGCCTGGACTTCTTCATCCATGATTTGTTTGAGTGCTTCTTGTTCGCGTGCAGATGCTTCAATTCCAGCAGCGATCGCCTGTTTTAATCTCAAAAGCGTTTCATCCCAGTTTCGCAGTGCTGATTCTGAGAGACGGTCAGCTTGCAGTTGCACGCTGGTCGATAGGTCTTCGGCTAATTCTGGTAGGGCATCGGCAGATTTTTTTAACAGCCGCCGCGTGTCTCGGCCTGTACGAGGGGCAACCAATAATCCGGTAATGGTTCCAAGAGCGCTGCCTAGCAGCAGACCACCAATAAATGATCCAGCACGGTTGTTTGACATTTTCTAGTCTCTATGTCTTAATTCCAATTTTAGGCAGTTTTCCTTCATCCGTCGTTGGTACAGGCAACAATACGAGTACCTTTGGAAAAAGAAAATCGCCCTTATCTTAACAGCAGTGGTTTGGGTAGTTTCAACTCCTGCGCCAGAAGCGCTGCGTTATTCCTATGGACTTTGGCTTATTCCGCAGCCAGAGTTTTTGTCCCAAACCGAACAATGCCAAAATTTTTTGCACCCGTTGTAGTTGAGGATCGAGTTGCTGATATCGCTCTGTGAGCCGATTAACCCCAAGCTGACCTTTAGAAAGAGTCTTGGGGGCACCCCGTAACACTTTATAAGTATTCCGTTCGGCTGCGAGTACAATCTTTGTAATTTTTGCCAGACGCGATCGCAGTTTTCGGATTTTCCAGGCAACATACAACAGCATCAGCGAGAGCAGCACATTGAAAACCACAACAATTGTCACCATCTCTGATCCTGAAAGCACCCAGCCTCTCTAGTCTGACTCATCTACTGCTTTTTGAGCGTTCATTTCCTGCTTCATCGACCCCCAGCTACCTTGCTAGTCAGTAGTGTTTAGGGTTGGATAATTTTCTGAGTTGAGGAGACTTGAAAGATCGTGAATTTATTAACCTCCCACTCTTTACGTAGGGGCGTATTTGCGCCATGCCCCTATGGAATCTGATAATACATACAAAAAGGATGGGCAAAATACCCATCCTCAGAAACCTTGTCTTACTGACTGATTGAGAAAGCTATTAACACACTACTCGCTCTGGGTCGGGAGAGCCGCAGTGGTTACAGGTAGGTTAATCGTTTGCCCATTCCGAAGCACCTCCATCTGTAAACTACTGCCCACTTGGCTCCTTTCTACTTGCTGTTGTACTGTGTCTGTGTCTGTGACCAATTGACCGTTGATTTTTTGGATAACATCTCCCGTGCGTAACCCTGCATTGGCAGCAGGGGAGTTTCGCATGACTCTGACGACAAGAATGCCTCGATCCGCATTGATATTCACGCGACTGTTGGAATCTTCATTGATTTGCTGTTTGACTTCAGGCGTGAGTTTCACCATCTGGATGCCCAGATAAGGATGTTGCACGTTGCCAGTCGTCGCCAGCTGATTGCCAATGCGTTGAGCGGTATTGATAGGAATCGCAAAGCCTAATCCTTGGGCACCCCGGATAATCGCTGTATTCATCCCAACCACTTCACCTTTGGCGTTCAGCAGTGGCCCGCCTGAGTTACCCGGATTAATCGCGGCATCTGTTTGGATAAAGTTTACCCGCTTATCGGGAACGCCAACTTGAGAGCTAGAGCGTCCGGTGGCACTAATAATCCCTGTTGTGACGGTATTATCTAGACCCAAGGGGTTACCGATAGCGATCGCCCATTCCCCAGGTCTCAGCCGATCTGAATCACCCAAACGCACCGTCGGCAGATTATCCGCCTGAATTTTAACGATGGCGACATCTGTTACCGGATCTGTACCCATCACCTTACCTGTAAAGGTGCGCCCATCCTTGAGAATGACGTTTACAGTGTCGGCACCAGCGACTACATGGGCATTGGTGAGAATTTGACCATCCGTATTGATAATAAAGCCCGATCCCGTACCCCGTTCCACTCGCTCTTGTGGGCCAGTCGGCAACTCAGCGCCAAAGAACCTGCGGAAGAGGGGGTCATTGAAAGCGTCAGGGAGTTGTTGTGTCACCGTGCGGGAAGAATTAATCCGCACCACTGCTGGTCCCACCTTGTCCACAACTTCTGTAACAAAGTTAGTGTCTGTGCTAAGTGGTAGTTGTGCCTGAGCAACCGCAACTCCTGGGGTTAGAGACACTTTAGAAGTAGACTCCTTGGAGGACAGCAGGGTATTTGACCCCAGATAGCCGCCTGAGAAGGTGACACCAGCTCCCAGCAGCACCAGCGATACATAGGTGGCTGCCTTTTGCCAGGGTTTAGGTGCCGAAGCGTCAAATCCTTTCTGGTTGGGTTGCCTGGAATTATAATCGCTATCTTGCTGTTTGCTTTTCATTGTTGACACCTGCGACAAGGAAGTTAAAATTCTGTACGCTTGGCTCTGGCGAAGACAGCTCTGTTATCCGCTGGTTTACCAAGTGCGTCCGCGTGAAAACGCTATGTAAATTTGCCTGTATAGATGCTTTGTTTAACATCTCTACATCTCTTAATTTAGACATCTCATGTGACGTGCTTGTGACGTTGATGTTGCACTCTAATGAAAATTCTTGGGGCTGGAGAGGAGATATCTACTTTTTGGAATACCTCTCAAAGGAGCAGCTTTGCCCCACTCGCCCGCATACGATCAAACGTAAGCGAGTGCCTAATTGTTCGGGTGTTCCAGAAGCGGCTGACTCATTCACCAAAATCACGGGTAATTCATGTGAAAAATATTACTAAGCGCCCACCGGGTTTAGTGGCAATCGTTATTTACAAAATCTTCAGTGCTTTACTGCTTGCGGTGATTGCGATCGCTTTAGGATTAACAGTCAAAGAACATCAGCTTTTGGTTGATTTTTCAGAATCTTGGGCTTTAGAAGGTAAATTAGACATTATTAAATGGACTTTGGACAAAATTTTGAATTTTAACCCTAAAACTTTGCAGTTTACCAGCATAGCTGTTGGACTCTACGCGATTTTAACTGCGATTGAGGGAATCGGTCTGTGGTATCAAAAAGGTTGGGCAAAAATATTAGTTTTGGTACTGGTAGGGATTAGTATTCCACCTGAAATTTTTGAGCTATTCCGCAGAATATCGCTACTAAAGTTAGCAGTTTTTTCGGTAAATTTAGCTGTGTTTTGGTATTTGTTGCGTCATTCACTCTCTACCCGCGATGATGGGCAATCGCAGTAAAAATTGAAACCCGGTTTGAGCAGACAGCGATCGCTAACTTTAAAATCCCAGATTGGATATTTTTGATTAAAAGTTACTTGACTTAATTTAGCTGACCCCTGTTCTGACAGCTTTAGGAAGCGTTTACATGGTAGCCAGCCTTTTTAGACCCTACTCAGAAATTGGACTGTTATGATGGACTGGCAATCCAGCAGTTTATATTGGCTATTTTCTGACTCTATGAACCGTTTAAAAGCTGAAGTTGTCCCTAAACCAAAAATCCAAACGTACCTAATCCGATTGATGTATGACTTATATACCCAGTATTACGATGGCAGCAGTTGGGAAATTTTTCAACAGGATTTGAGTAACAAAGATTATGTAATCCTGCTGTGGAATGAAGAGGAAAAACTTCAAGGTTTTTCCACACTGGCGATTCTTTCGTTTGAATTTGAAGGAAAGCCGAAACGTGCTATTTTCTCCGGCGATACGATTATCCATCATCAATATTGGGGAGAACAAACCCTGCCATTGGCGTGGTGTCGTCTGGCTGGGAAAATTAAAGGCGAAGCAATGGAGCAACCTTTATATTGGTTTCTAATTGTTAAGGGATACCGGACGTATCGCTACTTGTCAGTATTTGCCCAACGTTTTTATCCGACTTGGCGATATCCAACGCCAGCAAATTATCAGGCGTTGATGGATTACCTGGCTCAGACAAAATTTGGAGATGACTACGATCCTGCGAGTGGGTTAATTCGCTTTCCCTCGTCGCTAGGGCATTTGCGAGGAAGCTGGGCAGAGATTAAAGAAGGATTTCAGCATAAACCAGATGTGCGCTACTTTTTAGAACGGAATCCAGAATATTACAAAGGACATGAATTGGTGTGCTTGATGGAGTTGAGCGAGGAGAATATGCGATCGCACGCTCAACGCGGCTTCCTAGAAGGCTTGAGGGATGCGCGCAGTGAGGGATGAAGGGATAGAGCGCGATCGCTAGTTGAACCGACGCGCCAAGACGATCTCTGCATCAGTTATGAGTTGGGGCAAAATCACAACGAATTGACTGATTTTACCTTTGAGAAAAAGTGGGAAATTCGCTAAAAATTGAAGCTGAATTTGACATAAGTATACATTCAAAAAACTAAGTCAAGATTAAACGAATTAATAGAATAAAAACTGGATTTTTTAAATTAGCTATACAAACTGAATTGCATTGTGGGCTGTTGCAAATATAATTAATGTAAGTCTCAGAGGATGTTTGAAAAGGTGTGAGGTGTAAGCTTTTATGCCAAGCGGCGCACCATAATGCGAATCATGGCCAGGTAGATTAACGTCTCTGATGTTTGTGGCAATAACTCATAGTCTCTAACCAATCGCCGATAGCCCATCAGCCAGCCAAAAGTCCGTTCCACGACCCAACGCTTTTTGAGCAAGACGAAGCCTTTAGTCTGCTCTGGTCTGAGCACGACTTGCTTGGGTCCAACGGCACACGTCCATCACCCAAGTCATGAAGGGATTGCCATCATGCACCACCATCAACCCAAATCGTGTGTAGCCGTGACACTGCTTTGTCCATGCGTTTGACACTCTTGAGGACTTGGAAAGCCGCCTTCGCGTTCACCTACACTGGCAGTGGTCACGAAAACACGCAACACCAAGCCCAAGGTATCGACCGTCAAGAACCGCTTGTGACCCTTGATCAATTTTCCAGCATCAAACCCAACCTGCTCACTGACCATCGCAGCAGTTTTGACGCTTTGACTGTCGATGACGGCTTCTGATGGACTGGGATGTCGCTGCTGCTCTAAGCGCACCCACTGGCGCAAATGGTCATGTATCCTCACCCAGGTTCCGTTGATGCGCCAGTTGCGGAAGTAGGTATAGACAGTCTGCCATTTGGGAAAGTCACCCGGCAGAGCACGCCAGCAACACCCCTCACACAGAAGGTAGAAGATCGCGTTGAGGATTTCCCACATCTCGACTTCACGTGGACGACCACCGGGTTTTGGTTCTGGAAGCAGGTCATTGAGCAATTCAAATTGCTCTAACGTTAGATTGCTAGGATAAGCTTTACTCATGTAGCTCTCTCGGTGCTGTGGAATCTCTATTCGCAGCGTACACTGAATGAGCTTTTTTACTAATCTTCCCACTTCTCAAACATCCTCTCAACTATTTACCAAAGGAGCATTGCTTTTGATTATTCTTTTTTCTTCCACCCTTTTTGTTAGTGCTTTCCTCCTTTTGTGAGTACAATTGATGGTTGCCAAGATGATTCTGCCTTTATTAGGCGGATCTCCATCAGTATGGAACACTTGCCTATTTTTTTTCAAGCGATTTTATTACTAGTTTATGGCTATTCCCACATCACAACAAGTTGGTTCAGGGTTCGCAAACAAGCTATCCTTCACACTATTTTTCTGCTATTACCAATAGCATTTTTACCCATTACTCCTGCTAAGAACTGGATTCCTCCTCATGATGCCAATCCTATCCCTTGGCTGTTATTTTTGCTGATTTTCTGTGTCGGATTTCCCTTTTTTGTGGTTGCTACCAGTGCGCCTTTAGTGCAAAAGTGGTTTGCTCAGACAGGACACCCAGCGAGTTCCGATCCTTATTTCCTCTATACTGCGAGTAACCTAGGCAGTATGTTAGGTAGTTCTCAGCTACCCCATCTTAATTGAACCAAATTTTTCGCTGACACACCAAAGTTGGCTATGGACAATCGGTTACGGATTATTAGCTCACGGGGTGACAACCCCGTCAAAATATGCGTAAAATCAAGGACATAGCCCTCAGACCTCTCTGAAAAAATGGCAGCTTGTTACGTCTTATTACCATTAATTCATGAACAAT
>NZ_JAMPKA010000063.1:0-6983 GCF_039961855.1 Trichocoleus sp. Lan
CTCTTGCTAAATGTTTCAGAATTTGTAATTCTACATCCATTGCCCTACTTACCTTCCAGAGTTTTTTCTTTTAATCCTTTTATTCAGAATACTCGGAAAGTGACAGAAGAGGGATAACTCAACGTCCTAGTTTGCGTTGGGTGTTTCTGAGTTTCCAGGCGGTGCATCTGCTGATTGTCGATGACCTCAAGCAGATTACCAATCTCACACCCGAACGACGGAAAATTCTCCGCTTTTTGGGAACCGATGCCAGTCGTTATTATCAACTCTGTTGACCTAACAGCTTGATTTGGCGTAGGTTGCCGTTGACTCCTCTTTCAAAAAATCTCTTTGACTCTACCCAGAACCTGCGGAATGTAGGTTCAATGCTAATTGGGGCGCAATTCTGAATGGCGTACCTCCGATAGAGGGTTCTGGTTTTATGAAAAGGATTCCTGAATCCCTGCCCTGAATGCGATCACCAGTCGGGAAATGGAGCTATGACGATGTAGAAGAGGATCGGACACCAGCGCGATCGCCAGTTGAGAAATCTATGTATGACAACTTGGAGGAAAATGCTTCCTCAACTCCAATAGAAGGTTCTGTTTTTATTGAAAAGGATTCCTAAATCCCAACCCTGAATGCGATCGCTAGTCGGGAAAGTAATCTATTCCGACTTGGAGGAAAGCTCTCTCTCAGCTCAAATCGACCGATCTGGGTTGATCGAGCAGGAC
Organism: Trichocoleus sp. Lan; assembly: GCF_039961855.1. Classification (NCBI taxonomy): domain Bacteria; kingdom Bacillati; phylum Cyanobacteriota; class Cyanophyceae; order Leptolyngbyales; family Trichocoleusaceae; genus Trichocoleus; species Trichocoleus sp. Lan. The sequence goes on from NZ_JAMPKA010000063.1 coordinate 714, forward strand.
TCGGCGTTTGTGTAGCAAGCGTCCAAAAAACAACGTTAAGCTTGAAACTCTTACCCTGCAAAGGCTAACTTGCTCATAAATGATTAATGGGTATTTTAAGTTGGGTACAGTTTTATCAGCTCTCTACCCTCTTAAGTCTTTTAAACTTACCCATAAATAGACAAAAATGCAGAAGTATTGCCCTTAGCGTTGTTTTTGGGTCAGTTGCTACACAAACGCCATTACGGCCAGCCCACCGTGCCAACCCTTCTCAATCCAGGGTAAAAGGCTCGGCGCGGACGACGAACGGAACTGTTTCCCGGCAATCGTCGAAGCCATCAGGGAGATACAGCCGAACTTCATCGCCATCGAGAACGTGCCCGGAATTCTCACCTGCCCCTACAGACCAAGAAGCGGACGGACTTATTTCCGACACTTTTTATCATGCCTCGACTCGTGCGGGTACGATACGGAGTGGATTGTTATCGGGTCAGGACACGTTGGAGCGTCCTTTCTTAGAGAGCGGCTACTTCTGGTTGGAGTCTCCCAGCGCCTTAAGCCACAGTGGGAAAGGGCGACCCCCTGGCTCGACCAAGCTCGAAACGCAGTTGAAGAGTTTAGAACTTCTCCAGAAGGGCGAGTGTCTAAACCCGGACTGGTTAGAGCAGCATTACCGTTTGCCAGTGGGATGGACATCCCCGCTGGAGTCAAGAACGGCGACAGAGCTACTCGCAGAAGGCGAAAAGCTTTGGGCAATGCCCTTGATCCAAGAGTCGCCCTCAAGCGAGTCCTTTACCTGTCCGAGCTGTTCGCAACCGCTACTAAGCGCTAAAGACGGGTGCGGAGTCTGCGCCTGGTCTCATCCCCTAGAACCAAAGCGGAAACAAGCAAGCGGGACGATTTACCCATACACCAAAACCAAGAGGCTTAAGTGTGGGGCATCTGCCACTTACCCCAAAGTTGCCGGGTCACGCGACGCTGCGAACCCACGTCATTGGTTCTGGCATTACTGCTATGAAGAACGCTGCGGTAGGAGCTGGAGATGCAGAAAAGTGCAGGTATCCCAAGCGAAGGTTTTAGCTGTGCGATCACTCAATAATTGTGATATTTCTCCATTCCTAATTTTTCTTATCTCTCTGTCCAGCCGCATCTTGCGCCCATATGAGATGAATAATCAGACTTCAAAATCGACGATGAATTGCAGTGGCAATCACGCCCAATCTTGCTCTGTAAAATTCACATCATCTGTCCCAGATGTATCTAAAGGTTTGGGAACGCCAGAGTCTTTTGCCAAAGCTTTGTAGTATGACAACTTTTCTTGTTTATAGAACTCTTGTGCATCTTGATATAATTTATTCCAAGTCCAGGTCGCATTCACATTGACATTTTCATGCTCTCGGATCTCTGTCTTTGTTTTCTCGCTGTGCAGGGTTTTACCCACTAAGCCAGTCTGTGTACCTACTTGATTGCCTCCATACCCTGAATTAGCCAGGTATCCTTGACCGTGGGCTATGCTGGCCTCATTAAAGTTTTGGAACCCAGCTCCCTCAGTTTGAATAAAGGTATGACCTGCGGAATCATCATTGGGATCTTTCATGTTAGTTGGCACAATGCCGACTAGAATATGACCTTTAACAGATTCTGGTAGATCGATCCCCAATTGGGGTTCGGCATTGACAGAATCGTAGCCCTCATTTTTCTTCTCAAATTTTTCCTTTCCGTACCATTGTTTGCCCCAGAATGGTACGTCCTTAAAAGGTTGGTGCTCGTCTGGAAGTCGCTTATCTTTATCGTCTACTATATTCGGTTGATAGTGGGATGTTTCGCTATTTTCGGGACGACGGGTAAACATTTTTCCGGCTTTCTGACCTTCAACATCGCCCCAATATCCGCCGAGATTTGTTCCTGTCTTACCTACAAATTCAGTTTTTGACTTGATGCTATTGTCTTCATTTTTAGCTGCAATGGGCATCCCCAGTTGTTTCACGCCATTGTAAACTGCCCCATTGTCCTGAAAGACGATATGCGCCCCCCGATAAAACTGAGCCACTCCAGCAGAGCCAAGTTTTTCAGCCACTTTTTCTTCAAGGTAAGTCAAAATTTTCATGTGGGCACTATCAAGTGTCAGCCCTTGCTTCTTAGTGTCTAGCTTCCCTTGTTCCTCTGGATTTAGGAGTTGGTTGGAGATTTGCTTGCCTGAGCGATCGCGAATTATCGGCATTCCATCATCGCCCAGATGATAGGCTGCTTCAATTCTCTCCCATTGCTCCGGTAGGAACTTGTCCTTTGCTGCCAGGATGGAATTCCAAGAATCGTAGGTTCGATCTAGATCGTAGAGAGGGACGATTTTTTTGGCATGATCTTCATTCCTTTGAATTAGCTGTGGCTGAAGCGTCGTTTGAGTAACTGTGGGAGTAATGGGTTGCAGCGATCGCTGCACTGCACTACCATTCTGTTGAACAACGTGCGTCAACTCGTGGGCAATCAACTCCTGCCCACCCCGGCTTCCCGGCTCATACGCTCCCTCCCGGAAGAAAATATCTTGCCCAGTCGTAAATGCCTTTGCCTGGATTGAGCGATTCAACTGGTTAGATTGAGCATCCGTATGAATCTTCACCCCGCTGAAGTCAGCTCCAAATGCCTGCTCCATCGGTTCCAGGATGCTCTGTGCGAGTGGCTGTCCGCCTCCTCGTGCCTGTTGGATGGTTGCTTCGAGATCCGGTGAGGCGGGTTTCCCATCCTCACTAGACTGACACTGTATCATCGGCTTCATCTGGAGTTCTTTTTCTTCTTCCTCTTCTGGCATCACCTCGCGTTGGAGGGTGGGTACATCCAACTTTCTCATCAATTTGTTTTGATGATTTGGGATTCCCTGTTGATGAATCGAGTTAGAGTTTTGCACCATGCCAGCTTTTATGGTTTGAGCCAACTGACTTTCGGGCTGGCTAAGATCCCTTCCATAACTCGGCATCGGTGCATGAAGCCGCTGCACCACTTCTGCTGCTGTCTTGTCTGCTTCCTGTTCGTATTTATCTCCTGGCTCTCCAATCGTGAGTTTCGGTTGAATCAGTGACGGTGTTGGGATTGGGATGTCAGGACTTTGGCTTGAAATATTGGCGAAATTGTGACCAAAACGCTGGGCACTTTCTAGTTGTGCCTGTAGGTCTGGTGTTTCGTGAGTTTGGGGTTTCTCCTGAACTGGGAAAGGGCGCGGCTTAAACTGGCTGTTAACTGGTACGAAAGTAGAATTTTGCGGAGCTTTTTGGGGGTCGTGCGATCGCGTTGCCATAGTCACAAATAACTTCTTGTATTTAGTTCAGTTAAGAAATAATTGAGAGCCATCAGGCTCATAGATAGAACCTAAGCGAGAACTCACGCTGTAAGTAGAGTATATTTACGGATTTTCTAATTTCGGAGAGTTAGATATAGCAACACAATGTAATAAATCGACTGTTGGAGAAGAAATAGACCTTCTTTTAGATTAGATTAGGTTGCCTTTTGGTTGCTAAAGCTGTAAAAAGTAGAAAAATTAGGACATAGCAATTGAAAAATGTCCTGATGATGAATTACACAATAGCGCAAACTCTCTCACAAAAACACTTCAAACATCGCTTTGGGGTTCAATAAAAACGTTTATTTAACCAGATAGTTAATACCCTCAAGCCACTGTGGCGACCTCGACCCAAACCTGGAGTAAAGCCAAAGGAGGGCAACTCCACCGAAAAGAGTCCTTTTCGGTGGAGTCTAAACCCCTTATTCTGGCATACTGAATTTACGGGTCAAGCAAGTAGTTACTTTAAGCTTTTGAGTTAAGTAATTGAGTCGAGTAACTGAATTAAGTAGCTAGGCCTATGTCTGTTATTGCCTTCTGCAATCAAAAAGGGGGCTGTGGAAAAACCACAGCCAGCGTCAGCTTCGCTGTCTGGTTACACCGAAAAAAGAAAACCGTCAGCTTTTTGGATGCCGATCCACAAGGCAGCGGTTCGCTGTGGCTTTCTTCAATGCAACTCCCCATTCCCACAGTTAAGCTTTCAGATGCCAACGACTTAATTGAGCAAATCCCAGATTTATCAGAACAGACAGATTTTTTGGTCATTGACGGTGCGCCCAATACCAGTGAAAGCACCAGAGCGATTTTGTGCTTATCCGATATCTGCGCTACGCCGATTCAACCTACAGGCTTAGACCTGCACTCAGCTAGCGATGTACTTCGCTTAATCAAATCCGCTCAAAAAATTTCTGGGGGTTTGCCTAAACCCGTCATTTTTCTCAATCGTGCATTCAAGGGAACTCGGCTGAAGAAAGAGGCATTAGATGTTCTGGGCCAAGTTTCTAACGTCACCCTGCTCAAAACAGTGATTCACCAAAAACAGGCAATTTCTGATTGCTTTTCTCAGGAGGCATCTATTTGGGAGGTCCGAGGGGCAGAAGAATCAGCCAAGGAATTTGAATCTTTGTTCAAGGAAATTCTGAAGTTACTCAAATGACTCCCAAGAAACCCCGAAAAACTTTGAATGCAGCTGCTGACAAATTTATCTTTGGCGAACCAGAGCCTGAACCAGCAGATGAAAAACCGTCTTCTTCCCCACCCGTTTCAGAACCTGGAGGGCTGCTGGAAAAATTACAAAAAGAGGAATCACCCAAAGAGCGACCCATTCGAGTTAGCCTAGACCTCTCGCCAGAAATGCACCGCCGTCTTACCAATCTTGCCAATCGCACTGGTAGGAAGAAATCTGAAGTGCTGCGAATTCTACTGGCTGAGGCTTTGGCAGAAGTTGAAGGGGGAGATTGAGTTGTGTCAATTGGAGCGGGGAAGATGCGTTGTTAAAGTACTGGGGTTAGCGATCGCTTACAGATGGCAGTCTAACCCTCTTGTGTCAAACTGGGGCGAAAGCTTGATTTTTCGTGGGCTATAAAGCCCTGCCGCATATACTTCACCACACCTCTTATGTCAGATAAATCTGCACCAGAAATTGAACTGATACGCGCGGCGTATGCTGCCTTCAACGCGCGAGATATTGATGCTGCCCTCGCCCTCATGACTCCCGACGTGGCTTGGCCGAAAGCGTTCAAAGGCGGTTTTATTCGTGGGACTGAAGAAGTCCGCGCTTACTGGACGGAGCAGTGGAGCGAAATTAATCCACACGTCGAGCCGGTTGCCTTTTGCCCGGAGGATGCTGGGCAGGTTTTGGTGGAGGTGCATCAGGTCGTGCACGATCTTGCCGGAGCTGTGCTTGCCGATGAGCACGTTGGTCATCGTTATACCATTGAGCATGGCTTAATTCAAAAGATGGAAATCTGTCCACCTTCATTGTCGGGTCATGAGCCTAACAAGGCGCTATAACGAACGGCGGGGGGTAGTATCTGGCGCAAAAGAGGTCTAGCGCCTCTGACGCTGTCTCCTTATAAACTGCCACAATTTCCAAACCCGATAGTTGTGCGTAACTAACCAAGTCTCTTTCTCGGCGCTCGCAACTTTGCTCATCCGTGGAAACGCGACAATAAATGGCAACCCGATACAGCTTTAACTGTCCCATCTAAACCCCTAAAAATTTAGCGACCAGGATGCTCTTTCCAGTGTCCGAAAAGTACCCCATTAATTGTCCCATTTAGAGAAGTCTTTTGCTGGGACAAACTACTTAGTCAAGTAGCTGTTCTAATTAAATGTTTAGTTAAGTGTCTAGACAATCGGCTAGTGATTAAATGAGATGAACTGCTGTCGCGTGTATCAATCGTTTGTACTTGCGTCTGAAAATTGAAAGAGATTGCTGCCCCAGTTCCAATTGGGACGTAATAAGTCTTTGTTAATATCGCTCTTTTCAAGTTAATTTTTGGTTGGGCAGATATCTAAATTACTGAGCATTGGTGTAATTAAAAAGTGCGATCGCTCACACGCTATCGTCTATCCATCTGCACCGGGAGCAATCCCAATGTACTGAGGGAGGGTTGTTCATCTCAAAAGGCATTTCGCAGTAGGGATATAGACTCGTAAACAGCGGAGCGGGGGTTACTCAGCTTCCCCAATCAACGTATATGCAGCCCAAGCGCTGGGTTGGTTAGGATACTGTTTCATCGTCGTCAGCATCGCACTCCGCAAAGCTTGCGCCTTATCCGAGTTTTGTTGCAGATTTCGATAAAATTCGGTCATCAACAAAGCCGAAGGATTATCCGGTATCGCCCACAAAGTGACGATAACACTAGGGACACCCGCCGTAATTAAAGAGCGAGACAGTCCAATCACGCCATCGCCAGTCACTTTACCTTGCCCAGTGTCACAAGCACTCAAGACAA
>NZ_JAMPKA010000064.1:0-6799 GCF_039961855.1 Trichocoleus sp. Lan
CGTTCTTCGTTGCTGAGCGTGACTGTATATTTTTCTGGCATCGGAAGTTTTGGGTTTTAGCCAGTTTCCCCGATCCCTGTTTATCTGTCAAAACTATCGTGGTTAACTACTAGCTGCTACGGTCATCTGGCTTAATTGATGACACGCCCTAGCAGCCCTTGATTCGCTTTCACCGAAAATACAATCAGTAATTGCGCCAGTGTCGGCGCAAGACTATAGACAATTCCTCGCAAGACAATCCCTCGCAACCAAGAGGGGTAACGCAGAAAAGGCAAGACAAAGAGAAATCCCCATAAACCGCCCCAAACGATGCGAGGATACAGCCAATCTGGGGTCAAAGCTGGCGCAATTTTCACCCCCAAGGCAGCAGTGATGCCCAGAACTCCAAACAGCCAAACAGCAAGACTATTTGCCAGTCCTCCCAAAGCGCCAGCGGCGAAGACGAGTGTTAATTTTCTGCTCCACTGCTGCATCCAAATTTCCCCTAACCTTTGCGATAATCTTATCGCTAGGCGACAGGATATCCAGCGTTCGCGATCGCTTCCCTGACTTTGTCTGCTGGCTGTTGTGTTTCCACACTTACGAGCTTGGTTTTGGTATCAGCCTCTACCTTCGCGGTGGGGTCAAGAGTGGCAACTGCCTTAGAAATCGTGTCTACACAGGCAGAACAAGCCATGCTGGGAACTTTCAGTTGTAGTGTCATAGTGTAAATTCAGGATTATTGTTTCAATCGCTATTATGAAATCTCCAGTTAACTGGAGAGTCAAGTGAATGGATGTACAAACTGCTCAATTAATTGTGAATGGCATCGCCGTGGGTTGCATCATTGCGCTAGCGGCGATTGGTCTAACGCTGACTTATGGAATTTTGCGCCTTTCCAACTTTGCTCATGGCGATTTTATGACCTTGGGCGCGTATCTTACCTGGTTAGCGAATATCAGTGGGATAAATATTTGGCTGTCAATGATTTTAGGCGCGGGGGGAACGGTGGCGGCGATGCTACTGAGCGAACAGCTGCTCTGGAAACCAATGCGGGCACGCCGTGCCTCCCCTACCACCCTGATCATCATCTCGATTGGACTTGCCTTGTTTCTCCGCAATGGCATCATTTTCATTTGGGGAGGAGGCAACCAGCGCTACAATTTGCCAATTGCCTCCGCCCTCAACATCTTCGGAGTCAACGTGGCTTATTACCGGATCGTTGTCATGGTTTTAGCCGTCCTCGCAATGTTGGGGCTGCATTTCCTGTTGCAGAACACCAAAATCGGGAAGGCAATGAGAGCAGTTGCGGATGATATCGATCTCGCTCGCGTCTCAGGCATTAACGTTGAGCGCGTGGTGATTTGGACTTGGCTAATTACCGGCGTTTTTACGTCCCTGGGAGGAGCCATGTACGGGCTGATTACCGGCATACGCCCCAACATGGGCTGGTTTTTGATTTTGCCGATGTTTGCGTCGGTGATTCTCGGCGGGATTGGCAACCCCTACGGGGCGATCGCAGGTGCGTTGGTAATTGGTATCGCCCAAGAACTCAGCGTCCCCTTCCTGGGGTCTGAATACAAGCAGGGTGTTGCCCTCTTGATCATGGTCTTAATTCTGCTTGTCCGTCCCCAAGGCTTGTTCAAGGGCACCCTATAAAAGGATGAAGGATGAAGGATGAAGGATGAATCAACAGGCTATCCATCCTTCTCCCTTCCGCCTTCATCGTTGTCATTCACCCTAACCTCAAAACTGTAGATTCAGTTTTCTTAGAGATGGATTACGGGTTGATGATGTGGAAATAAATCGCTGCAACCAGGAAGTTACCAGCTAAGAGGATCAGCGAAACGATAGTGCGGAAAGGATAGGGAGGCTTACTCGTTTGGGTAAGAGAACCTTTTGGTTTCTTGGCTTGTGCAGTCATAAGCATTTGCTCCTAATTTTGGACTTTATCAAGAAATACCAAAGAGCTGTCACAATTAGCACGGCTCGATAGAAATATTTTCATTTACCGCAGTCTTCCTGAAAGCAGCGTAGACCTTGATAGGCGCTTTCCCGATGCACGATCAATAGAAAAATTCTTTTTTCCTCCCGTGGTTTCTTGACTTTAAACACTCTCTCCCGCGTGGTAGGAACTGCGGACGAGGGGACCGGAACGGACGTGAGCAAAGCCCATTTTCCGCGCGATCGCTCCCAGATGCTCGAATTCTTCTGGCGTCCAGTATTTTTGGACTGGCAGATGTTCTAGTGAAGGGCGCATATACTGACCGAGGGTAATGCGATCGCATCCAGCATTCCGCAAATCGGTCATCGCCTCAATCACTTCGACTTCAGTTTCTCCGTGTCCCAGCATCAAGCCGGATTTCGTGGCAATCGTGGAGTCAAGTTCTTTCACAATCCGGAGAACATCAAGCGATCGCACATACTGTGCCCCTCGTCGCACCCGTCCTTGCAGACGCTCCACCGTCTCAATATTGTGGTTATAACAAACGGGTGACGCTGCAACCACCGTTGCAACTCGTTGTCGTTGTTTCTCCACCGCATCCTTACCCCCCCAGAAATCTGGCGTCAACACCTCAATCAGGGTTTCCGGGTTCATCTGTCTTATCGCTGCCATCGTCGCCGCAAACCAACTCGCCCCCCCATCCGGCAAATCATCTCTCGCCACCGAAGTCAGCACCACGTAGCGCAAAGAAAGCAACTGCACCGCCTGAGCCACCTTTTGCGGTTCTTCCGGATCTAAAGGCATCGGTGCGTGCCCTTTCTCCACTTGACAAAAAGCACAGGCACGGGTGCAAGTTTGCCCCATCAGCAGAAACGTTGCTGTCTTTTGGGTATAACACTCTCCCCGGTTCGGACAGCGCCCCTCTTCGCAAATCGTGTGAATTTGCCGCTGCTTAATAATTCGCTGCACCGTCGAAATGTCGCTTGCTTTCCCGATGGAGCGTCGCAACCAAGGCGGTAGCGCCTCAATTTCTGACCTCCACGCTTGTACATCAGGCTGAATTTGTCGAGCATTCGTTTCGGTAGGCAAATTCATGTTTTTTTCTGGGCTACCAGCTCAATGAGCATCCGTATAATACAGAACTTACGCAGCCAAACTCCTAAACTCAAGGGCTTACAACAATTTTCATCGCAATTTTCTATTAAACGCAGTCCGGTTTAACCCCACCTCAGCCCCTCTCTGTTCGCGGATTTGAGTTTAATATTTCCCCTCTCTGTTCGCGGATTTGGTTCAATATTCTCCCCTCTCCGTGAAGGTTGAGGGGCTGGGGGTGAGGTTCCGATCGAGTGAGAACCACTATCTCGCCTGCTTTCCTGCGCCTTTGTCTATATAGCCAGTACAGGATAGCCAGTACAGGCACAACCCAAAAAAGCCCCTACGTTGTCGGGCAATGCGTCAGTCCTATGATACAAATCTTAAATCATTCGACTCTAACTCTGATTCTGCTTCTGCCTTAGTTTTTTTCCCTTTCAGGTCAGACCGGATTAATCTAGAATTAGGCACGCTGCTAGCTTTTTGGCTTTATGTTTTTGTATGTCAAGACGATCGAAGAGTGAGGATATCAGGCAAACCATTGTGTTGCTGTATACCACGCACTCATGAGAATCCCCATTACGGCGCTAGCGTTGGTTTACCGTAATCGGGTATAGAAATCATAGTTCTGTAGCGCAGACACACTTGTACTACACATTCCAAATTATCCTGATTGGTATGAACGCGAGGCAGTTTTCTGCTAGCCGCTCATCTTGCTGAAATTAGCGACAAGGCAGCAGTCGGCTCAAATCAACTTTAGTTTTTCTTTAAATTACCCCTAAGGAGTCAGTCGTGGCAGGTCACAAAATTCTGGTGATTGATGACAGTCGAGTGATCAGAAATACAGTACGAGATATGTTACCACCGGGTAACTTTGAAATTTTAGAAGCAAAAGACGGTCTGGAAGGCATGAATCTGATCTACCAGTCACACCCGAACTTGATTATGTTAGATTTTCTCTTGCCCAAAATGAGCGGGTGGGAGGTGTTTCAGCAGATTCAAAGTAAGCCCGAACTTCAGTCAATTCCTCTCGTTTTAATGTCTGGTCGGAAAGAAGAGGTGACAGAGAAAATCTCAGAACCTTTTGAATATTTTGAATTCATACCCAAGCCCTTTGACCAGAAGCAACTGATTGCCGCTATCAAGACAGCGATGGCAAAAGCAAGAAACCGCCCGGTGGTAGTACCGTCAGCACCGCCGGCAGTCGTCGCTAAGGATACAGTCCCACCAGACACAGGGGTTGCGTCAGCAGACATTCAGCAGTTAAATGCCAAGATTTCCAAGATGCAAGCTGAGATTGACGCCTTGAAGAAACAGGTGGCTCCAATGGCAGCGATACCTAGTGAGGTTGATGGCTTGAAAAAACAGCTAGCTCAAATTGTGACATTCATTAAACAAAAGCTGAAGTAATCGCTAGCATTTATAGAATACACCTCAGCATTTAGATCCTGTCCCCATTCAATCTTCCAGCTCATCTGACTCGTAATCGGGGCGTTCTTACGGTTGAGTTTCTTGTTTCATGGAATGTCCTCAGTCACCACTCCTAGGAGTTAGTTATGCCAAGTAACAAGATCCTGGTTATCGATGACAGCAGCACCAGTCGGAGTCTAGTCCGAAAGCTATTGCCCCAGAGTAACTTTGAAGTTCTCGAAGCAAAAGACTCTCAAGAAGGACTAAATTTAATCCGAAAAGAACGCCCCAATTTAATCGTGCTGGATTTCCTGTCATCTCAGCCTAGTAGCTGGGAAGTCTTTCAACAAATTCAAGTCTCTCCGGAACTCCAAAAGATTCCTTTAGTGGTGACATCAGGACGTAAAGAAGAAGTTACACACAAAATTCCAGAACCGTTTGAGTATTTTGAATTTGTTGCCAAGCCGTTGGAGCAGAAGACGCTGATTCAGGCGATGAAATCAGCAATGGCTAAGGCGAAACTGCCTCGTCGGCAAGCGGCTGCGGCTGGTGCCCAAACAGCACCAGCCGCTAAAGGAACCCCAACGGCTCCCGACGTTCAGAAAGCGGGAGCAACTCAAAAAATCCTAATTGTTGATGATGCTAAAGTAATTCGGGCTTCATTGCCAGAAATGTTGCCTCCGGGCAACTTTCAAGTTTTAGAAGCAAAAGATGGGGAAGAGGGACTTAATCTCATCCGTCAAGAGCATCCGAATGTCATTATTTTGGATTGGATTCTGCCTCGCATGAGCGGTTGGGAGGTTTTTGGGCAACTTCAAGCTTCGCCCGAACTCCAGATGATTCCTTTAGTGGTCATCTCTGGGCGGAAAGCGGAAGTGATGGAGAAACTTTCAGAACCGTTTGAGTATTTTGAATTCCTAGAGAAGCCCTTCAATGAGAAGCACTTAAATCAGGCAATCCAGTCGGCGATCGCTAAAGCCAAATTGCCGCGCCCACAAGCTGGAACACTTTCTGCTCAGACAACCGCAGTCGTTGCTGACTCTACAGATGCATCGGCTGAAATTAAGGCATTAAATGAAAAAATGGCGGCAATGCAGGCTGAAATTAAGGGATTGAAGGAACAAGTCGCTGAAATTCCGGCACTGAAAAAACAATTGGCTCAGATGATGGCTTTCGTTAAGCAAAAGTTGAGTTAGAAGCCCTATTTAAGTGACTAGAATACCCAGATTATCTACTGGCTGCTAATGACTCATTGCTAATCTCCCTCTTGTGTCATTTTGAGAGAATTCGATGAATTTACAGTATTACAGCCCATGAGAAATCAAGCTTTTACCTCAGTTTGTCAGAAGAGGGATCTAGCAATTCTAGGGTTCTACTTGCTTAATCCAACTCTCTGCGCCCTTCTAAGGCTCGTGCTAGTGTCACCTCATCGGCATACTCTAAATCACCGCCCATCGGTAAACCAAAGGCAATCCGCGTCACTTTGGTAAACGGCTTTAGTAATTGACCGACATACAAGGTTGTTGTCTCACCCTCTACGCTGGGACTAATTGCCAAAATCACTTCTTTAATTTTTTGCTGGCTCACTCGCCGCACGAGCGGTTGAATATTTAGTTGGTCGGGGCCAATTCCATCCATCGGTGAAATGATGCCTCCCAAGACGTGATACTTGCCGCTATATTCGCGAGTTTTTTCCAGCGCAATCACATCACGGGAATCTTCCACCACACAGAGCGTGCTGTTGTCGCGGTTAGAGTTACGGCAAATATCGCAGACAGGTTCAGCCGAGAGGTGAAAGCACACCTGACATAAACCCACTTGCTTTTTCGCCTCAACTAAAGCTTGAGCCAGTGTTTCTACTTCTTCGGGCGATCGCTTAATAATATGCAGTGCCAGACGTTGTGCAGTTTTCGGGCCAACTCCTGGCAACCGTTGCAGTTGCTCGATGAGACGAGCTAAGGGACGTGTGTAAACCGTTGTCCTATCTCCAATCTGTATGCTTCCATATTTATCCTAAACCCCCGATAGATTGGATTGATACAATCTGGCTCTATCTGTGGTTCCCAATAAAAAAGCGCCCCCTTGCGGGAGGCGCTTTTGATGTAGAGACGCGATATATCTTGTCTCTAGCGATTAACCATTGATGCTGGGAGCAACCAGAGCCACTGGAGTAGACTCACCGGCTGCCAAGTCGAGGGGGAAGTTGTGAGCGTTGCGCTCGTGCATTACTTCCATACCCAGGTTGGCGCGGTTGATGACATCTGCCCAAGTGTTGATCACCCGACCTTGGCTGTCAATCACTGACTGGTTGAAGTTGAAACCATTCAGGTTGAAGGCCATCGTGCTGATTCCCAAAGAGGTGAACCAGATGCC
>NZ_JAMPKA010000065.1:0-4147 GCF_039961855.1 Trichocoleus sp. Lan
ATTGTTCATGAATTAATGGTAATAAGACGTAACAAGCTGCCATTTTTTCAGAGAGGTCTGAGGGCTATGTCCTTGATTTTACGCATATTTTGACGGGGTTGTCACCCCGTGAGGAGAGGGAGTCGAGGTGGTGATGAAAATTAAAGGGTCACAGGGACAACCACGGGTCGAGTGGGTGAAAGTTGAGCACCCGTTTACCGCTATCAGCCCTAAGCAAGAAGTCCATGCAAATCACAATGAGGCGCACAACAGCGCATTAAGGCGACGGGCGAGTGCTTATCGACGGCGACAGAATTTATATGCCAAGCAAGTGGCAGCATTACAAAGAGTTATAGACGTACAGCGGTTGGTGCATAACTGGGTGCGTCCACATCACGGACTGAACAAACAGACGACTCCAGCAATGGCGATGGGATACTGTGATCGCCCGATTACGATGCATGAACTGTTGACGCACCGGGGTTTTGCTTCTCTCATCCGTTAAAAGACCAGTGCCGAATTTACGCGGGTATTTTCTGACGGAACAACTCAGCAGAGATATATCCGTGAGATTATTTTTGGCAAGCGTCATGCTACTCAGTTTTGGGAAATTACAACTGACCCCAAAACCTTACCTAAAAATTCAACTTGGTATGTAATGACTCATGTGCCAGAAATCAAATATCACCAAGTGGGTAATCTCTACGGTTTGAGGAATTGGGTAGAATATGGCTTAAAGCAAAGTAAAAATGAACTCGGATGGGCGGATTTTCGGGTGACTGATTATGTTCAAATCCAGAAATGGTGGGAGGTGGTAATGAGCGCTTATCTGTTAGTAAGTTTGCACTCGACTTCACTCTATACTAAATCTGATTTTCAGGAGGATAATAAACTTTCTGTTGTGGTCAATAAATTTTCCCTGCATCCTTGGTGGGATGAAGGAACTGGATGGAAGAATTTGTTAAATAATCTGCGTTTAGTTCTTCAACCCTTTGTCCTGTTTAACCTGATTCGATTTTGGCTGAGAGTTTTTCCAATTCCGGCTCTATCTTTGGGATTTTCACGACTGATTGCGCTTATGAATTACTTTCATGGTGCAGTTCCCATCTCTCTTCAAATGCATGAGTTCCTATTTTCTGCTGCCTAGAGTGACAGAAGAGCGATAACAATCATTAGACCTCCTGCACGAATCGGAAGATAGTGTGCCAGTTTGTAATCGCAGGCGGCACAATTAGAGTGAAACCGTATCGAAGCCTCAGAAGTGCTATGTCGTATCCAGACTTACAACCGCTTTCAGCAGGTGAGTTCAAGCGATTGTGTGGTGTCAGCCGTGCAACTTTTGCCGAGATGGTCACTGTGCTACGCCCGCACCTAGAGCGTCAAGGAAGGCGTGGAGGACAGCCGAAGCTGAGAGTGGAAGACCAACTGCTGGTGGCATTGGAGTATTGGCGAGAGTATCGGAGTCAGTTTCACATTGGAGCCAGTTGGGGTTTGCACGAGACAACGGTGGGGCGGATTATGCACAAGGTGGAAGACCTGCTGATCAAAAGTGGCAAGTTTCGCTTGCCAAGCCAACGGCAGTTGTATCAACCGGGCTGGGAGTGGAACGTGTGGGTGGTAGATGTGGGCGAGATGGAGATTGAACGCCCCAAAAAACAGAAGCGCTACGGAGAGTGGCAAGCAAAAGTGTCATACCTTGAAGGCTCAACTGCTGGTGGACTATGACAGTGGGCAAGTCATTTGTACCGCAGTGGATACGGGCAGAACCCATGACTTTAAGGTACCTCTTGCGAAGTCGCTTGCCGTTTGTGAGTTCACAGGTGTGTTTAGCTCTTCGAGGCTTTTCCCGGATTCGCCAAACTGCATCGGGGCGCGTGTACACCCACCAAGAAACCACGCAAGCAACAGTTGCCAGCAGAAGAAAAGCAGCATAACCGCGCGTTAGCACGACTGCGAGTGCGGGTTGAGCATGTAATTCGTCGTTTCAAGATTTTTCGCATCTTTTCAGGGCGCTATCGTAACCGTAGGAAACGATTTGGTTTGCGCTTAAACTTGATTGCTGGGCTACTCAACTATGAACTGGCACATGCTTCCTGATTCATGCAGGAGGTCTATTGATAGCCAGTCCGTCAATCTCGGACAACTTGGGGGGAGGAACATGGCATTGATGGCAACAAAAAAGTGAAAGGACGCAAGCGTCATATTGTGGTGGATGTGCTGGGCCTAGTGTTGGGTTGTTACGTCACCCCTGCCAATTGCGCCGATGTCAAGGCAGCTCCTGCGGTTTTGGTCTGGGTATTAGAGATGTTTGAACGGATTACCAAAGTTTTGGCAGACCAGGGATACCGGGGTGTTTTAGGGGCATTGATTGGACACTTCTTTGGACAGCAAGAGCGACAGGTTAAAGTCGAAATTAGTCAACGTCCACCGGCAGAAAAAGGCTTTCAGGCCGAACAAAAGCGATGGATTGTAGAACAGACTTGGACTTGGTTAGAGAATGCAAGAATCTTGACTCGTGACTATGAGCGGCTACCGGAAAACCATGAAGGAATGATTTACGTTGTCATGATTCGGTTAATGCTCCGGCGTTTAACAAAGAATCGTCGAACCTGGGAATCTAAAACCACTTAACGGACATTTATAGCTGCATGCAGAGAGGTTAGGACGTAAGCTGGAGAAGTCCTGATGCATCTTTCCCCGACTATGGCTAGACCTTACAGCAATGACTTTCGGCAAAAAGTGATGCAGGCCATCGAGTTGGATGGACTCAACAAAAGTGAGGCCAGCCAACTGTTCAACATTAGTCGCAACACAATTAACGAGATGTGCAATTAAGTTTTGAATAGGAAAGTCCCACCCGACAATGCTAGAAGTACAACTCAACTAGCTGGAGTGGGACGAATGTTTTCTATCGAAGAGTTTATCATTGCGGTTTTTTGCTGTGTGGACGACTTGCTCAAGGAGATCACAGGCGGACAAGCGATTCGGGCAAGAGGGTTCGCGCCAGCCCTAGCCGATAGCGAGGTCATGGCGATGGAAATCGTGGCAGAGTATCAGGGGATTGATGATGACCAGGGGATCTGGTAATACTTCCGTCAGCATTGGTTAGGGCTGTTTCCCCAGTTGGGTAGTCGTTGTGCGTTCGTGCGGCAGTCCGCGAATCTGTGGCAATACAAGGAGCGAGTTCAGCAACACTTGGCAAGGCGGTTGGGAGCATTTGATGACTCGGTGCATTTAGTCGATGGTATCCCGATTGCGCTGTGCGGCTTTGCTCGTGCCCCCCGGTGTCGAAGCTTTAAGGGAGAAGCGGCTTACGGCTACTGTGCGGCAAAACAGCAGACTTACTATGGCTTTCATGGTCATTTACTCATCAGTGCAACCGGAGTAATTACTGGATTTAGCCTGACCCCAGCCAATGGCAGCGAACGAGAAACACTCGCTGGTTTGGTGCCTGCCATTGGTGGCTTACTCATTGGCGACAAAGGGTATCTCTGCGCTGCCCTTGAGCAGGAGCTTCAAGCCAATGGCATTCGCCTGGAAACGGCGTTGCGATCCAACATGCACGACCCTCGAAGCCCAGCGTTCGTCAAATTACTCATGCGTACCCGACGACTGGTTGAAACCGTGATTGGGCAACTGGTTGAGCGCTTCTCGATTGAAAAAGTCTGGGCACGCGACTTGTGGCACTTAACCAGTCGGCTCAATCGCAAACTCTTAGCTCACACTGTTTGTCGTTGGCTCAACCGTCATAGCCTTGACCCCTTGCAGTTTAAGCAACTTCTGGCTAGCTAGTTTTAGTCGCACATCGCGTCAATTAACTTGTGGTGTCAGCGCCAAGCCCAGACGGGGGAGGTCAAACCGAAAGCCAGACCCGTGACGCAACAAAGACTCAAGATCAAGGATTTGGAGAAGTTTGGCGAGTTTATCCAACAGCATGGCGATAAAACCCAGAGTGAACTGGCCCAACTGTGGGACAGCGAGGTAAGCCAACCGACGATATCCAGAGCCATCGCCAAGATTAAGCACAGCCGTAAAAAAAAACCTACGGCTATGTCCGATGAATCCGGCATGGATGAGCGGGACAATTATGGCTACGGCTACGCGCCAGTCGGACAACGCTTCTATGCCCTCAAGTCGGGTCGGCGGCAGGGACGAGTGAATATGATTG
>NZ_JAMPKA010000066.1:0-2871 GCF_039961855.1 Trichocoleus sp. Lan
CTCATTCTAACTCCACCTAAAACAGCATTTGGTTGGACGAATCCAACAACAGTGAAACGCTAATGAATCCGTTAGCCGCTGGTAGTAACTCCACCGAAAAGAGTCCTTTTCGGCGAAGTCTGGATTCCCTGATTCTGGCATACTTGAAGGAAAATGAATATTTGAAAATATGTAATTTTGCATACGCATAATACTGCTATTTCAGTGGAACATCCTTTCAGGTAGGCTTATAGAAGCACTTCTGAAAACATCATGATTATTGCGATCGCATCCTTAAAGGGTGGTTGCTCAAAAACTACTACGGCTATTCATTTAGCGGCTTACCTTCAAACCAAAGCGCCTACCTTGCTCATTGATGCAGATAAAAATCGCTCAGCGCTGACTTGGGCACGACCTGAAAAACTACCTTTCAAAGTCGTCTCGGAAACAGCGGCACCAAAATATATTAAAGACTATACGCACATTGTTATTGACACACAAGCTCGACCCTCTCCAGAAGATTTTGAAGAATTAGCCGATGGATGCGACCTGCTCGTACTCCCGACGACTCCGCGCGGATTGGATTTAGATGCCCTGGCACAGACAGTCGAAGTTTTGCAGTCGATGAGCGCTAAATTCAAAATCTTGCTGACCCAGATTCCAGCACGCTCTGCTGCCGCGAAAGATGCTCGACAATCTTTAGAAGATTTAAAGCTGCCAATATTCAAAGCTGAAATCAAAAGATTAGTTGCCTTTGAGCGATCGCCCCTACTCGGTGTCACAGTTAAAGATTATCCCGACCCACGAGCTTTAGACGGTTGGAAAGGATATGTAGCAATGGGTAAGGAGATATTGAAGTGAGTCCGAAAAAAGATGACAAACCTTCTATGTTCAAATCCCTGCTTAACCAAGCTCGTAGCAAGGATGAGCAACCAGAAGAAGAAATTCCAATACAACCAGCTCCAATAGAACAACCACCGGAAGTGGTTGAACCCCGGAAAGTTGGACGACCAAGAGGGCGACGTAGTAACCCTGACTTTACCCAAATATCTGCACTAATTCCATACGATCTACTACTAGAAGTCCAAACTGAACTGCTGAAAGAGAAGAAGGAAAAGAGGCAGCGCCAAGGTGAATTAAATTTAAGTAGTTTGATAGAAGCTTTGCTCAATGAATGGCTAAGCAAGAGGAAGAAAGAGGATTGACTTGAGTTAGTTCGATAGTTGGGGCAGTCACCTGGATTAAGTCCTGGCTGCTATATCTTTACTCCACAGTCAAACGAAAGTCCATACCTTTTTGAGAGTAGTTGATATCACTCCCCTACCCCCCCATCCCCAGGAAGTGGTTAGTTACTTTTGCTGTCACTGCACTAGTGCCTTCTGGGTCAAGTCTCGTTACGACCAATCCACTTATCGATTAAGAGCGGTTGATATCCGGCCAATATATCAAGCAGCAGCATCGGTTCCTGCTCTTTCAGCACAAGCGAACGGTGCTGAGGACGCAAAAACGCTTCGCCAACCGCGTGATCGAAGAACGCAATCAGGCGATCATAATAACCCTCGATATTCAGCAGACCGCATGGCTTTTGGTGTATGCCGAGTTGTGCCCAAGTCAGCACCTCACAAAATTCCTCAAACGTTCCATAGCCTCCTGGTAGCGCCACAAACGCATCCGACAGTTCTGCCATTAAAGCTTTGCGCTCGTGCATTGAACCAACAACTCGCAGATCGGTTAGACCCCTATGAGCAATTTCCTTGTCCACTAAGGCTTTAGGAATCACACCAATGACCTCACCTCCTGCTGCTAGTGCCGCATCGGCAACTATTCCCATTAATCCAACATTTCCACCACCGTAGACTAGACTAATTCCTCGGAGTGCTAGCGCTTCACCCATTTGCTGGGCTGCCTCCGCGTAGGCGGGTCGTAAGCCTTTGTTGGAACCGCAAAAAATGCATACGCTTTTCATCCCGATTGCTACCCCAATTCCTAATAAACCTTACCAAAACATTTGGTGTGACATCGTGCCTTGCGTAACACCAAATTCTCTTATTCCAGACACTTGAGTACTTCACCCAGATGACTCACCTGAATGGGTGATTTTTAGACTTCAGCCAGTTATCAAAACTTTCTTCTGATTCCAGAGCAATCTAGTCCAAAGCAAAATTGGTCAGGCAGTTGCTGAAGAGCAAGTTTCGCCCAAAAACTTTGAGAAGTTCAAACACGAGGATTAAGGTAAAACCCCGAAGAAGTTGGAAAGGCACTACCCGAATGTAGTAGACGTGGAACAGTGTGTACAAGAAGTGCAATATAACCAATGAAACAAAGGGGAAAAACAATGACACAAACAATGAGTAGTCGAAGTGATAGTTTTACCATTGCAACTCCTAATGCAGAATTTAGAGAAGAGTAAGTGCCAATTGGCACTCTTGCTATTGCGTCGCTGAAAAGTAAGTACCAATTGGTATGGGAAAAGTGCGCTGCCAAAGTATAGGGTTAGAGATCGCTCCAAAGATGGTGAAGACCAACTTGCCGCCGCTAGTTGCAGTTCGCAAGCGATCGCATTCTTGATTCTGATGACGATACTCTCGCATCAACCGATAACTAGACGTGCCCAACTGCATTAAGTTAAAACAGCGATCGCATCCTTGCACTTTTCTCCCAAAATAACTGTGCGTTTCCAAATCAGACTCCTTAGCGCGATCGCTCTTTTGACAACTGCTGCAACACCGTTCGCGCCTAATTTTCCAGCGCTATTTCCTACAACACAGGCGTTAGCGCGAACCCCAGATGCTCGGAAAGCGGAAGCTGAGCGATTGTTGGATCAAGGGATTGAGCAGTTTCAGATCAGCCAATTTGAGGCAGCATTACAATCTTGGCAGCAGGCACTAAGTC